>JAICTU010000002.1 GCA_025936205.1 Polyangiaceae bacterium
GACGCGGTCCAGCATCGTGCCGCCGCCGCTGCCTTCCGGCTCCAGCAACTGAGCTCACCCCGCGCGCTGTCTGCCGGCCTGATACGCTTTGGGTCGCCCGCGTTTCATCGGTGGGCGCGGCGTGACAATTCTGTTCACGCTTGTTGCCCAGCTCACACCTGCCAGACATGTTTTGGAAACAGTCGAGGGCTAACACCCAGGTGATGCAACTCAATCGAGTGGTTTCCGTGTTTTCCACGTTGAGCGTCGCGTTTGCCGGCGCATTGGTGAGCGCCGGCTGCAAGTCGGAGGCACCCAAGCCGAAGGCCGAGCCTGCCGTCGAGACGGCGACGGGCACGCTGAATCCGGTGAATGCCCCGAAGCCGGCCGCGGGGGCCCCGCTCGTGATTGCATACAGTGACTGGCCCGGCTGGGTGGCGTGGGACATCGCGCTGCACAAGCACTGGTTCGACACGGCGGGCGTCAAGGTCGACTTCAAGTGGTTCGAGTATGTGCCCAGCATGGAGGCGTTCAGCGCGGGCAAGGTCGACGCTTGTAGCATGACCAACGGCGATCAGCTCGTGACGGGCGCGAGCGGCGCGCCGAGCGTGGCGATCGTGATCAACGACTACAGCAACGGCAACGATATGGTGGTGGCTCGGCAGGGCATCGACCAGGTGGAGCAGTTGAAGGGCAAGAAGGTCGGTGTCGAGGTGGGCTTTGTGAGCCACCTGTTGCTGTTGAACGCGCTCAAGGCGCACCAGATGAGCGCTAAAGACATCACCATCGTCAACGTGCCCACCGATCAGACACCCCAGGCACTGAAGACGGGCTCGGTGGACGCGATCGTGGCGTGGCAGCCGAACAGCGGTCAGGCGCTGAAGGAAGTCGCCGGTTCCAAGGCGGTGTTCACCAGCAAGAACGCGCCCGGCATCATCTACGATGTTCTGGCCGTCAATCCCAAGAGCCTCGCCGAGCGCCGAGCGGACTGGGAGAAGGTGGTGGACGTGTGGTTCCGGGTCGCCGACTTCCTCGCGGACAAGAAGAACGAGAAGGAAGCGCTGGAGATCATGAGCGGGCGAGTGAGCCTCACGCCGGACCAGTACGCGCCGCTGCTGGGCGGGACCTTCCTGTTGAACGCCGAGGCCAACGTGAAGCACTTCCAGGCGGGCACGACCTTGGAGTCCATCGCCTTCTCGAGCCAGATGGTCGACACCTTCAACCTGGAGAACAGCGTGTACAAGGTGTCACAGAAGCCGGAGGCGTATCTGGATTCGAGCTTGGTTGCCTCGATCGTCCAGCGGCATCAGGCTGGCGCGGCAGCCGCCGTAGCCAAATAGTGCAAGCCTGTACGCTATTGGGCGGCCAGCGTTTCTTCGGGCTCCGCATGGCCATGAATCAGCTGTTCCAGGCGGGCCTTCGTCGCGAGGAAAGGGCCTGAGAGAAACTGCGCGGCGCTGCGCGGGCGGGGGACGGGGACTTCGATGATCTCGAGCACGCGCCCGGGATGGGCCCCGAGCACGACGATGCGATCGGAGAGGTAGATGGCCTCGTCGAGGTCGTGGGTGATGAACATCACCGTCACGTCGACTGTCGCGCAGATCTGCAGCAAGTGCGCCTGCATGTTGCAGCGCGTCTGCGCATCGAGCGCACCGAACGGCTCATCCATCAGCAAGATGCGCGGCTCGTTCGCCAGGGCGCGGGCGATGGCCACGCGCTGCTTCATCCCGCCGGAGAGTTGGTTGGGGTAGTGCTCGGCGAACTTGCTGAGGCCTACCACCCGCAGCCACTCCTGCGCCTGCCGCTCCGCTTGCGCGTGCGGCACACCTTTCATGCTGGGGCCGAACATCACGTTGCGCAGCACGGTCAGCCACGGAAAGAGTGTGTAGCTCTGAAAGACCATGCCGCGATCCGGACCCGGGCCCACCACCGGGTGCCCATCGATCAAGACGGCGCCGTCCGTGCAAGACTCGAGCCCGGCCACGATGCGGATCAGCGTGGATTTGCCGCATCCGGAGGGGCCGATCACGCTGATGAGCTCGCGCCGGTGCACCTCGAATTCGATGTTGGAGAGGGCGGTGATGGGCCCCTGCGGGCTGTCGAAGATGCGCCCGACGGACCCGACCGTCATCACGACAGGCCGTTCGCGGATCTCCGCGTGATGCGCCGCGACGTCGGGGGCCTGCTCTCGGTAGCTGGGTAGTTCGATCATGAGCTCACGGAGGGGGAAGAGGTGGTGACCGCCGTGCCGGGCGCCGCGGCTGGCCTGCGAAGACCGCGCAGGGCGCGCAGCAGGCTGGGCTTGCCGCTCTCCCAGGGGAACAAATATTGCCCCAGGAAGGCCAGCAGCTGATCGGTGATCAACCCGACCATGCCGATCATCACGATGCCCGCGTAGACGTTTTCGAAATGGCGATAGCGCTGCTGCTGGTAAAGGAACGCGCTGATCCCCGACTTCTCCCCGATCAGCTCCGCGACGACCAGGTAGGTCCAGGCCCAGCCGAGCAGGATGCGCATGTCGCGGTACAGCGCGGGAAGGGCAGCCGGCACCACCACCCGCGTGAGCAACTGGCGGTGGTTGGCGCCGAGGGTCTGTGCCGCCTGGATCAGCCCGAAGTCGACCGAGCGCGTGGTATTGGCGATCACCAGCACCGTCTGGAAGAAGGTGCCGATGAAGATGATGGTGATCTTGGGCTCATCTCCCAGGCCCAGCACCGCGACCGCCAGGGCCCCGAATACGGGCGCCGGCATGTAGCGCACGAAGTCCACGAACGGCTCGATCAAGCGCGAAAACAGCGAGAAGGTGCCGCACAGCAAGCCGATCGGGATGCCCAGCAGCATCGAGTACAAGAAGCCGAGAAGAATGATGGTGCAGCTGTGCCAGAGGCTCTCGTGCAACCAGAAGTCTCCGGTGCGCTCCGGCGGGCTGGTGAAGGCGGTATAGAACGCGCTCGCCACCTCGTGCGGGGTCGGCAGAAAGATCGGGTTGGCTCGCTCGCCCTTTGCGAGCGGTCGACCCGCAGCCGCCAGCTCGGCATTGCGCCCCTCGAAGACCTCACGGTCCACGCGCTGCCCGGTGGCCATGTAGGCGTACTGGCCAGGCACGCTGGTGTCACCGGCATCTCGCACGAGCACCAACGGGTGCCACAAAACGGGCACATAGCTGAGCAGGCACCACAGTGCCAAAGGCAGCACGAAAGCGAGCACGCCCGCCGTGGCATGAGCACGGGTGGACAGAGGATTGCGTACGCTCAGCAACGGCTTGCGTTGACGGCGGCGGGCGCCGGCCTTCACGGGTGCGAAGACCGAAACGTCGGTACCACTCATGAGCGCACTCTAGCGTGTAGAGCGCGCCTGCAGGGCGGCAAATCATGTCGTGAAGAAGAACGTCGCCGCGCGACGCTGCGAATCACGACGGACGTGAAAGCTGTTTGCAACACTCACGAAACGTGGCTCCTGCGCCGATCGCTGCCGCCGGCACGGAGAACTTCCGCGCGGCACTGCACCCTTCGAGAGGAATCAAAAATGCCCAGCGTTGCTGCCAAACCGTATGCCTGGCCTTTCGACGGCGACCTGCGCCGCGACAACACCGTCCTGATCATCATCGACATGCAGACCGACTTCTGCGGCAAGGGCGGATACGTCGATCAGATGGGCTACGATATCAGCCTGACCCGCGCCTGCATCGAGCCCATCGGGCGTGTGCTCGGACGGATGCGGGAGCTCGGTTTTCCCGTGATCCATACGCGCGAAGGGCACCGCCCGGATCTGAGCGACCTGCCAGAGAACAAGCGCTGGCGCTCGCGGCAAATCGGCGCCGGCATCGGCGACCCGGGTCCGTGCGGGCGTGTGCTGGTCCGCGGCGAGCCGGGCTGGGACATCATTCCCGAGCTGTATCCCAAGCCGGGCGAGCCGATCATCGACAAGCCGGGCAAGGGCTCCTTCTACGCGACCGATCTGGACCTGTTGCTGCAGCGGCGACGTGTCCGAAACATCGTGCTCACAGGGATCACGACAGACGTATGTGTACACACCACGATGCGGGAAGCGAACGACCGAGGTTACGAATGCCTATTGCTCTCGGACTGTGCGGCGGCAACGGACAAGGCAAATCACGATGCGGCCCTGAACATGGTGCTGATGCAGGGCGGCGTGTTCGGTGCGGTCACGACCTCCCATCAGTTCATCGAGGCGCTGCGCTGAAGAAGGAGACACCGAAGCCATGCCCAAAGGCCTGATCGACGCCCAGCCCGAGCCCATCGCTGTCGACTTCTCGCGCACGGCGATCGTGATCATCGACATGCAGCGCGACTTTCTGGAGCCGGGCGGCTTCGGGGAGACGCTGGGCAACGACGTGTCCCTGCTCACACGCGCGGTGGCGCCCTGCCAGCGCTTGCTCGCCCGCGCCAGAGAGAAGGGGGTGTTCATCATCCACACCCGTGAAGGGCACAGGCCCGACCTCAGCGATGCACCCAGGGCCAAGGTAGAGCGCGGCGCGCCCGAATTGCGCATCGGGGCAAAGGGGCCAATGGGGCGCATCCTCGTGCGCGGCGAGCCCGGCCACGACATCATTACGGAGCTGTATCCGAGGAGCGGCGAGCCTGTCGTCGACAAGCCGGGCAAGGGTGCATTTTACGCCACGGAGTTGCAGCTCCTCCTCGACAACCGTGACATCGAGAACCTGATCGTGTGCGGCGTCACCACCGAGGTGTGCGTGCATACGACCGTGCGCGAGGGCAATGATCGCGGCTACCGCTGCATCGTGCCCTCGGACTGCTGCGCCTCGTACTTCCCCGAGTTCCATGCGGCGGGTCTAGCCATGATCCGCGCGCAAGGTGGCATCTTCGGCTGGGTCACGGACAGCGAGCGCGTACTCGCCGCGCTGGCCTGAGCGGTCCTTTCACGACAAGGAGTCTGCGCGATGATGAGCAAACCTAGAATCTGGTCTCCGGGGGATTGGAACGCATTCTTCGGGTTCGGTACCAACATCCTCGTCAATCTGCTGGTGCTCACCGGCCTGCTGCGCTTCGTGATCAAGATGCCGGATGAGCTGGTGTTCGGGCGCATCGTGCCGGCCACCGGCATGATGATGTTCCTGAGCACGATGTACTACGCCCGGCTCGCCTACAAGCTGGCGCAGAAGACGGGGCGCACGGACATCTGCGCGCTGCCCTCGGGCATCAGCGTGCCCCACATGTTCATCGTCACGTTCGTGATCATGCTGCCGATCGCGATCAAGACGGGCGATCCGGTCAAGGGCTGGGAGGCGGGGCTCACGTGGGTCTTCGTGCAGAGCTTCGTGCTGATGGCCGGCGGCTTCGTGGCGCCACTGATCCGCAAGATTGCGCCGCGTGCCGCGCTGCTCGGTACGCTCGCCGGCGTCTCGATCGCATTCATCTCCATGCGTCCCGCCATGGAGATGTTCATGACCCCGGTGATCGGCGTGCTGTGCTTCGCGCTGATCGTCGCCAGCTGGTTTGGCGGCGTGCGCTACTTCAAGGGCGTGCCGGCGGGGCTGGTGGCGATCCTGGTGGGCACGGCGATCGCCTGGTCGAGCACGGCGCTCGGGCTCGACTACGGCGGGATGAGCCTGGCGAAGCTGGGCGAGTCGGTCGCGAGCTTCGGTTTCTCGCTGCCCGTCCCGGCCGTGGGCCACGTGTTCTCGGGGTTTCAGTTCATCGGCGTGATCCTGGTCACGGCGATCCCGTTCGGCATCTATGATCTGGTCGAGGCGCTCGACAACGTGGAGAGCGCTGCGGTCGCCGGCGACAGCTTTCCGACCACGCGCGTGCTCACCGCGGATGGCGTGGTCAGCCTGATCGGCTGCCTGATGGGCAATCCGTTCATCAACGCCGTGTACATCGGCCATCCCGGCTGGAAGGCGATGGGGGGGCGCATCGGTTACTCGGGCGCGACCGGCATCCTGGTGCTGTTGCTGTCGTGGTTCGGCATCATCAGCGTGATGGTCTCGCTGATCCCGGTGGTGGCCATCTCACCGATCCTGCTCTACATCGGCATGCTGATCGGCGCGCAGGCCTTCCAGGAGACGCCGAAGAAGCACGCTCCGGCGATCGTGCTGGCGCTGACGCCGCACCTGGCGGCCTGGGGCAAGCTGCAGATCGACAATGCCCTGGGCGCGGCGGGCACCAGTGCTGCCGCCGTGGGTCTCGACAAGATGCTGCAGAACGGCGTCCTGTATCACGGCATGGCCGTGATGGGCGGCGGAGCGATTCTCGGCGGGCTCATCCTGGCGTCGATCGCTGTGTTCGTGATCGAGCGCCAGCTGATCAAGGCCGCGATCGCCTCGTGCGTGGCCGCGGCGCTCACGTTCTTTGGCTTCATGCACGGCGAAGCGATCGGCATCGCACAGACGCCAACGGTCGCAGCGGCGTACGTCGGCGTGGCGCTCTTCCTGTTCGGCTGCGCCAAGTTCGCCACGACGACAGAGGCAGCCCCCGAATCGGAGCCCGAGGCACCCCACGCGGTTCCCGAGCCCGCGGAATGACTGAAACGCGGCCAAGGAAGAGGGGCCAAGTATCATCCTTGACCCCTCGAGCCCTTGGCCCCTCGACCCCTATTTCAAGACCGCGGCGATCGCCTCGGTCACGGGCTCGATGTTCTTCTCGTTCATCGCGGCCACGCAGATACGGCCGCTATCGACGATGTACACACCGAACTCCGAGCGCAGGCGGCGCACCGCGTTCAGTTCCAGGCCGGAGTAGGAGAACATGCCCTTCTGCTTGGCGATGAAGGAGAAGTCGCGCTGCACGCCGCGCTCCGCCAGGCGGCGCACGAACAGGTCGCGCATGCTCTGGATGCGCTCGCGCATCTCGGTGACCTCACCCTCCCAGCGCTTGCGCAGCTCCGCATCTGCCAGCACCAGGGCCACCACCTGCCCGCCGTGCGAGCTCGGGTTCGAGTAATTCGTGCGGATCACGCGCTTCAGCTGCGAGGTGACGCGCTTGGCCTCGTCGGCGCTGCTGGTCACGAAGCACACGGCGCCGACGCGCTCGCGGTACAGCGAGAACGACTTGGAGAACGACGAAGCGACCAGGAAGGGCTGACCGGACTCCGCAAACAGGCGCACGGAGAGCGCGTCCTGGTCGATGCCCTCGCCGAAGCCCTGGTAAGCAAAGTCGATGAACGGCAGCAGCGAGCGCTGCTTGCAGATGTTGACGACCTCCTGCCACTGCCCCGGCGTCGGATCGGCGCCCGTCGGGTTGTGGCAGCAGGCATGCAGCAGCACGATGCTGCCCGAGGGGATCTTGTTCAGCGAATCGCGCATCGCCGCGAAGTCGAGCCCGTGCGTCTCGGGCGAGTAGTAGGCGTACTCCTTCACGGTGAAGCCGGCGGACTCGAACACCGCGCGATGGTTCTCCCAGCTGGGCTGGCTGATGTAGAGCTCCGCCTTGGGCAAGAAGCGCTTCAGAAAATCAGCGCCGACCTTCAGCGCGCCGGTACCGCCGAGGGCCTGAGCGGTGACCACGCGGCCTTCCTTGATCAGCGCGGAGTCGCGCCCGAAGAGCAGGGCCTGGACCTCTTGCCGATACGCGGGAAGCCCATCGATCGGCAAATACGCCTTCGAGTCTTCCTTTTCGTACCAGCGGTGCTCGGCATCGCGCACCACCGACAGCACGGGCACCTTGCCCTGACCGTTCTGATACACGCCGACGCCCAGGTTGACCTTCTTGGGATTGGTATCCGCCTGGAAGGCTTCGGTGAGACCCAGGATCGGGTCGGCGGGCGCCTGGGTGACTTCGGAAAACGGGGACTGTGTCATGGACTCCAACCTATTCGACCCGACTCGATCGATGCCCAGCGGTCCGCTGGGTCGCGAGCGCGTGCTCGCAAGAGGGTCGGGCGCGCCAGTCTTAGCGCAAAACTCTCGGCTGCGGGTGTCCCGCAATGGAGGCTCCGGAAGCGCTCGCGCGCATGCCCAACCAGGGCATGCGCGGCAACACTCCGCGGGAAAATCGTGCGGTCGTATCCGCGAGTTTATTTACGCCGGCTTGTTGGAGTCGGCCTTGTTCGCATCCGTCGCTGGGGGAGCAGGGGGCGCATCCGGATCCCGACCTGCCAGACCTTCACGCAGCCCCCGCAGTCCCTGACCGAGGCCCTTACCGACATCTCCCAATCGCTTGGGCCCGAATACCAGCAGGACCACGACGAGCACCACGAGCCAGTGCAAGGGGCTCATTGTTCCCATAATCTCTTTGTCTCCGTTACTTCTCGAACAGGGCCACTATAGCCAATCGCTGCAGGCGATCGGGGGATCCAAATCGACGCTCTCGATGCCGAGCGTTTTTGGAATGCCTGGGCTGCGGGGTGTCGCCGCGTCACACAGGCCGTGAGGACAGCATGTACCCCGCTGCCGACGAACGCAAGCGGACGAATGACCCGATCTGACACGGTGCGTCACCCTCCGGTGCAGGCCCTCGCGGTGCGATCCGCTCGTGGGCCGGCAATGGAGAGATCGCAGCTACAGTGCTTCTGCAGCTTCGCGGCGGCCTTCTGCTGCGGAGGCCTCACTGCTGCTCTCCGGAGTGTTGGGGAACGGCGCGAACCAGGCAGCGATCACCGACGGGATGCTGGCGATCATCACGAACAGGAAGAAGCTCTTGTAGCCGATCGCGTCGGCGATGGGACCACTCGCCATCTGCGTGGGGATCAGCACCAGGTTCATCAACGACGTGCAGAACGCGTAGTGCGTCATGTGATATTTGCCGGGTGAGATCTGCTGCATCATGTACAGCATGTTGGCGACGAAGCCGAAGCTGTAGCCGAACTTCTCGACCGTCACCAGTGCGCCGATGGTGTAGAACGACAGGTGCGCGTCCGGCGACTGCAGGTGGCTCAGGATCACGTAGCAGAGGTGCGGGATGTTCATGCACAGGGCCATGAACACCAGCGTGCGCTTCAGGCCGGAGCGCGCGATGAAGGCACCGCCGGCGATGCCGCCGCCCAGGCTCACCACCGTGCTGATCAGACCATCGATCAGGCCCTTGTTCTCCAGGGTCAGACCGAGGCCACCGTCGGCCAGCCTGGCCTGCATGAACAGCGGCGCCTCCACCAGCAGAAAGCCCTCGCCACTGCGGTACAGGAACACGAACAGCAGCATCAGCCAGATCTTCGGCTTGCGCACAAAGTCGGCCACCTGCGTGAAAAACGTGCTGAAAATCTCGGATGAGCCGCTCGGACGCTCGGGGATCGACCCCGTTGGCAGCATGAAATAGTTGTACAGGCCCAGCCCCGTCATCACGGCGGCGCTCAGGCACAGCGCGAGCGCCCAGGCCAGCTTCGGCTCGAAGCCGAGCTCCGTCTTCAGCGCGCCCGCGAGCAGCACCACGATCGAGGTCGCGAAGATGCGCCCCGTCACCCAGAAGGCGCCCTGCAAACCGATCCAGGCGGCCTGGCGCTCCTTATCGAGCGAGGTGATGTAGACGCCGTCGATGCAGATGTCCTGCGTCGCGGAGGAAAATGCGATCAGCCACAACAGGCCGATGATCACCTGGAAGTAGTTGGGCAGGCTCAAGCTCAGGGCCATCACCCCGAGCAACACCGCCATGGCGAACTCCATGGACAGCACCCAGAACTTCTTCGTCTTGAACATGTCGAGGAAGCCCGCGTACAGCGGCTTGAGCGACCACATGATCCCGACGCTCGCCGTCGCCAGCGTGATCTGGGAATCGGAGTGCCCCAGATCCTTGAACATGGTGCCCGCGACCCAGATCACCATGGCGAACGGGATGCCCTCGGCGAGATAGGCGCTGGGGACCCAGAACGCAGGATGTCGAGCAGGTGCTGTCGGTGTGTCCATCAAGCTCAATTTCTAGGCGAAGGGCGCGGGAGAGTAAACGTCCGTGCTGGCGGGCAGCGCGCTGACTTCTCGTGCCAAAAGCACACACACACCTCCTGGCGGAGCGCCTCCGGGGCGGTATTGTTTGCGGCGATTCCTCGGGCGACCGACAATTGGACCTTGACTGCCCGTTCCTCCGCCAAACCCCGAGCGCACGGCGCGGGGTTCGGAGAGATTGCGCGGAGCCGCTATCCGGCATTTGACCCGGGTTTCACGGCCGTTTCACCGGGCGCGAAGCGCGGGCAACGGCACTCCGGCGCTCGCGCCCGCCGTGCCTCGAGCTAGGCTGCTCCAACGATGAGCGCCAGGGTGCACGAGCGGGTCCTCTCCGAGCAGGCGGCAGACTTTCTGGAATCGATGCCAGCGGCGTACCGGAACGCGTTTTCCGACGCCGACGTGGAGGAGCACGCGCAGATCGTGGCGCAGCGCGGCAGCGAGCTGGCGCGGGCGGTGGTCTGGCGCACGCTGCCGCAAGGCCTGGCCATCTTGTGTGTCGTGACCGAAGATCGTCCCGGGCTGGTGGCGCTGGTGAGCTCCGCCTTCGTGGCGCACGCGCTGGATGTGCGCTCGGCGCAGATCTATTGCCGCGCTCACCCGGCGGGGGTCGAGGCGGTCGACTTCTTCTGGCTGCGCAACGTCGGGGGCGGCGTGCCCGAGCCCAGCCGGCTCGAAGCCTGCACGCGCACCATCCGCGATTTGCTGCAGAGCACCAGTGCGGAGCCGCAGCTGGCGGCGCCCAGCGCCAGCGGCGACGGCAGCGCCAGCGTCACCTACACCCCAGATCCCTCCGGCGCGGACCACTGGCAGGTGTCGCTCGAGGCGCGCGACTTTCCGGGGCTGCTCCACACCGTGGCCAAGCTGTTGCATCAACACGGGCTGGAAGTCTCGCGCTGCGAGATCCGTACCGAAGAGGGCGTGGCTCGCGATCGCTTCTTCGTGGCGTCGTTCACGGGGGCCCCCGCCGAGCCGCAGCTGCGCGCGTTTCAGGGCGCGCTGCTCGGCGTGATCGCCGCGGTCGGCCGAAGCGCGAGCTGAGCGGTTCGAGCGGGGCTCGGCGCCGGGCGCCGCCCAGCGGCCCCAGAATATGCCCGCTGCGCGGCGTCCACCTCAGGGGTGAAGCAGCCACCTTTTTCGGTGGCGACTCTTGCCGTTCCTTGAGCTGCGACATATATGAGTCGCAACTCAACAAATGGTGTCCCGGGCTTCCCGCAGTGCCCCGTTGCAGGGCGATTCAGGTGCCGATGTCGGTGCTGCCGCGCAGGCGCGGCCTCGTGGCCGTCCGCCGGTGATCTCGCGCGAGCGCCTGCTCGAGATCGCGCGTGAGGTCTTCCTCGAGCACGGGATCCGCGCGACCACCGCCGAGGTGGCGACGCGTGCCGGCGTGGCAGAGGGCACGATCTTCCTGCGCTTCAAGTCCAAGGTGGACTTGTTCCGGGCCGCGATGCAGTTCGATCCCGACCAGGCGCTGGCCTTCGTGGAGTCGTTGCCGCAGCGCGCGGGCGCTCAGGACCTGCGCGCGACATTGCGCCAATTCGCGGAAGAGTTTCTGCGGCTGGGGCGTGTGGCAGTCCCCGTGATGATGATGACCTGGTCGAATCCGGACCAGACGGGATGCGTCGAACGCAGCCCGGAGCGCGGGCAGCGCTATCGGCGCGTGATCGCGGCCCTGCAGCGTTTCTTCGAGCTGGAGCTGGAGAGCGGGCGGCTGCGCGACGCGGATGCGGAGCTGCTGGCGCGCATGTTGATGGGCAGCCTGCACCATTTCGTGATGGGGGAAGTGGTGGCGGGCGGCCCGGTGGGGCAGCTGAGCGCCGAGCAATACGCCGCGCAGGTCGTCGACGTGCTGCTGCGCGCGGCGGGGTTCAATGGATCGGGGCGGCGCTCTTCACGCCGCCGAGCTGGTGGCAGGGAGAGATGAGCTCGATGGATCGACGCGGACGGTGGGGGATGATGAGCAGTGCGCTGGCAGTGCTGGCGCTGGCGGCGCCCGCGGGTGCCACGCAGCCGCTCGATTCTTTCCTGCGCCAGGCGGCGCAGCAGAGTTTCGACACGCGCGAGGCGCGCGCGACCGAGCAGCAGCGCACGTCGGAGGCGCAGGCCGCGCTGGGGCGCCTGCTCCCGGCCTTGTCCGCACGCGGCGTGTACACGCGCAACCAGAGCGAGGCCGCCATCACCGTGCCGGGCGATGTCCCGCGGAGCGTGACAATCACGCCCCTGAATCAGCTGGACGCCTTCGCGCAGCTGGACGTGCCGATCATCGATCTGGCCAATCATCACCGCTACCACGCGGCGGTCGCCTCTGCGGAGGGCGCGAGCGCACAGCGCGAGGCAGCGGTGATCGACGTGTCGCGCAGCGTCGCGCGCGCGTACTACCAGTTTGTCGGTGCTTCCGCCCTGGTGCGTTCGGCGGAGAGCAGCATCGGCGCGGCGCAGGCCAACCTGACGCTGGTGGACGAGCGCCGGGGCGCCGGCGCCGCCACGGATCTCGATCACGAGCGCGCCGCCGCGAGCCTTGCGCGCGCGCAGCAGGACTCCGCCGACGCGGTGCTCGGCGCGGCGCTGGCCGCGCGCTCGCTGGAGACACTGAGCGGGCTCTCGCCCTCGCCCGCGCAGGAGGAGTTCCCCGAGGACGACCTGCACCTCGAGGGTCCCCTGGAGGGCTGGATGTCGCGCGCCAGCGACACGCCGCTCGTGCGCGCCGCGCGCCGCCAAGAGCACGCCGCCGATGAGAACCGCAAGGCCGCCGGGCAGAGCTTGCTGCCGACCCTGGCGGGCTCGGCGCAGGAGCGCGTCACCAACGCCACTGGCTTCGCCGGTCGCTCCAATTCCTACACCCTGCAGCTCACGCTGTCCTGGCGCTTCGACTACGGGCTGCTCGCCACGCGCGATGCGCAATCCGCCGCGCTCGACGCGCAGCTGGTGCGGGTGGAGCGCACGGAGCGCGCTGCCCAGGACGCCACCTACGAGGCGTACCGCCGCGTCGAGGCCGGCATCGCCAAGAGCCGCGCCGCTCGCGTGCAGGCGCAGGCCGCCGCGCGCGCCGCCGAGCTCTCCGAGGCGCGCTACGAGGCGGGCGTTGCCACGCAGTTGGACGTGACGCAAGCGCAACGCGACGCGTTCCTGGCGTCCGCGGCGCGCATCCAGTCCGATTCTGACCTCGCGTATGCGCGAGCGAGTCTACGCCTGGCCGTCGGTGCCAGCGTCACCAGCGGGGCGCCGTCGGCGCCGGAAAAGAACCCATGACCAGCATCCATCGCAATCCGGCTTTCTCCCGACGTTCCCGAGCGGCCCTGTCCCGAGCGGCCGTGGCGCCCGCTCTGCTGCTGACTGCGCTCGGGCTGGGCTGCAAGAAGGAGAGCGAGGCGGCGGAACCGCCCCGCGAGGCGGCAGCGATCGCCGTGCAGAGTGAGCCGGTCACGCTGGCCGATGTGCCGCGCGTGTTGCGCCTCACTGGCACCCTGCGCGGTGACCGCGAGGTGGACCTGGCGGCAAACGCCAGCGGCCGCGTGCTGTCGACCGCGGTGGAACGCGGCGAGCGCGTCAGCGCGAACCAGGTGATCGCCAAGCTCGACACACGGGCCGCCGCGTTCTCCGAGACGGAAGCCAAGGCCCAGGCCGCGAGCGCGCGCGCTCAGCAGGAGCAGGCGCAGAGCGAGTGTGAGCGCTACGAGCGCCTGAAGCAGAAGGCGGCCATCACCGACCTCGAGTACCTGCAGAAGATGACCCAGTGCCGCACGCTGCCGCTGACGGCGGAGGCGGCCACCGCGCGAGCGGAGCTCGCCGCCCAGAACGTGGGCGACGGCGTGATCCGGGCGCCCTTCGCCGGCATCGTGGCAGAACGTTACCTCGAGGTGGGGCAATACGTGCGCCAGGATACGAGGGTCGTGAGCCTCGTCTCCGCTGACCCGATCCGGCTCCAGCTCTCCGTGCCCGAGGCGGAGGTGAAGAACGTGAACCAGGGTGGCGCCGTCAGCTTCGTCGTGGCCGCATACCCGGACCAGCGCTTCACCGGCACCGTGCGCTTCGTCTCCGGCGTGGTGCGCTCCACCACCCGCGACCTGATCGTGGAGGCGGTGGTGCCGAACAAGGATCGCCTGCTCATGCCGGGCATGTTCGCCGACGTGGAGCTGGTGGTCGGCCAGCAGCGGCTGCCCACCATTCCGCGCTCGGCGGTCTTCACCCGCGATGACGAGTCGCACGCCTTCATCGTCACGGCAGACCGTCTGGAGGAGCGCGTGCTCGCTCTGGGGCCCGATCTGGGCGGCCGGGTATCGGTGATCCGCGGCGCGAGCGATGGAGAGCGCGTCGCCCTGGGCAAGCTCGATGATCTGAAGAACGGCCAGCGCGTGGCCATGAACCAACCAGGGAAAGAATAAGCCATGCAGTGGCTGGCTCAAATCTGTGTGCGCCGGCCGGTGTTTGCCGGCGTGCTGATGTTGGTCGTGGTCGTGCTCGGGGCGGTGGGCTACACGCGCCTCGGCCTCGACCAGTTCCCCAACGTCGATCTGCCCTTCGTACTCGTGACCACCACGCTGGAGGGTGCCGCCCCCGAAGAGGTGGAGACCGACATCAGTGACAAGATCGAAGGCGCGGTCAACACCATCGACGGCATCGATGAGCTGCGCTCGACCTCCAGCGAGGGCTTCTCACAGGTGGCGATCGCCTTCAAGCTGGACAAGCCGACCGACGTGGCGGCGCAGGACGTGCGCGACAAGGTCAGCAACGTGCTGCGCGACCTGCCCCGCGGCATCGACGCGCCGATCGTGAGCAAGGTCGATCCGCAGGCAGCCCCCGTATTGCTGGTCGCCTTGCGTTCCGATCTGCCGATCCGCGAGGTCACGGAGGTCGCCGACAAGCGCGTGCGCCGCCAGATCGAGAGTACCCCGGGCGTCGGCCAGGTGACGATCATCGGCGGCCGGGCGCGCCAGATCCATGTGCGCATGGATCCGATGAAGCTGCGCGCCTTCAACTTGACGGCGGTCGATGTGCAGCGCGCGCTGGCCTCGCAGAACCTGAGCACGCCGGGCGGCAGCGTCGACACAGGTCCGCAGGCGATCACCCTGCGCATTCAGGGCCGGGTGAGCGACGTGGACGCGATTTCGCGCATCGTGCTCGCCAGCGACCGCGACCACAATGTGCGCATTTCTGACGTGGCGCGCGTGGAGGACGGCCAGGAGGAGCTGAGCAGCCTGGCCAGCTACGACGGGGAGCAGACCGTCGTGCTCTCGATCCGCAAGCAGTCGGGTACCAACACCGTCGAGGTGGTGAACTCGGTGCTGAAGCGCCTGAACGATGTGCGGCGCACGCTGCCGCAGCGCATCCAGCTGGAGGTGGTGCGCGACAACTCGGCCTCGATCCGCACCGGCGTGGACGCCGTGAAGGAACACCTGGTGCTTGGCGCGTTTCTGGCGGCGGCGGTGGTGCTGCTGTTCCTGGGCAACGCGCGCAGCACGCTGATCGCGGCCATCTCGATCCCGATCTCGATCATCGGCACCTTCGCGCTGATGTGGATGCAGAACTTCTCGCTCAACATGCTGACCTTGCTGGCGCTGGCGCTGGCGGTGGGCATCGTGATCGACGACGCGATCGTGGTGCTGGAGAACATCGTGCGCTTCATCGAAGAGAAGGGCATGAAGCCGTTCCCGGCCGCGGTGCTGGCCACGCGCGAGATCGGTCTGCCGGTGCTCGCGACCACGTTGTCGCTGATGGCGGTGTTCGTGCCGGTGGCGTTCGTGGGTGGCGTGCCCGGGCGCTTCCTCAAAAACTTCGGCTACACCATGGCCTTCGCCGTGGGCGTGTCGTTGTTCGTCAGCTTCGTGCTCACCCCCACGCTGAGCGCGCGCCTGCTGGCCTCGCACAGCGCGGGGCACGGCAAGGGCCTGAGCCGGATCGTGGATGTGTTCTATCGCCCGATCGAGCGCGTCTACATGGCCCTGCTCGGCTGGTGCATGCGCCATCGCTGGCTGGTGGTGCTGGCCTGCGTGGGCTCGCTCGGCTCGTGTGGCCCGCTGATGAAGCACATCCCCACGGGCTTCGTGCCCCAGGATGACCAGGCGCAGTACGAGGTCAGCCTGCGCGCGCCGGAGGGCACCAGCGCCGCCGAGACGGCGTTGATCGCCGAGCGCGTGAGCCAGGAAGTGCGCAAGCTGCCCGGCGTGCAGCACACCGTGGTCACGGTCGCCGGCGGTGACGCGAAGGTGCAGAACCTGGCCTCTATCTACGTGGCGCTGACGGACCCGCGCCAGCGCAAGATCTCCCAGTATCAGCTGATGGATATCACCCGCAAACAGGTGCTGGCCAAGCTGCCGCCGGAGTTGCGCGTGAGTGTGGCCGAGGTCGCGGCGATCAGCACGGGTGCGGCCACCTCGGCCGTGCAGTACGTGCTCGCCGGCCCCGATCTGCGCAAGCTGGAGGAATACGCGGCGGCGATGGGACCGGAGATCAAGAAGAACCCCGCCGTGGTCGACTTCGACACCAACCTGATCGTCGGCAAGCCGGAGATCAAGGTCTCGATCGACCGCGATCGCGCGGCGGATCTCGGCGTCAGCGTGTCGGACGTGGCCGATACGCTGCGCATGTTGGTCGCCGGCGTGAAGGCGTCCACCTACGCGGAGCGCGGCGAGGAGTACGACATCCGGCTGCGCGCCGACGCCGCCTACCGGCGTGACGCGAGCGGCATCGCCCTGATGACCGTCCCTTCGCGCAAGTACGGCACGGTGCCGCTGGCCTCCGTGGTGCGAACCAGCGAAGGCACCGGGCCTTCTCAGGTCAACCGCCTCGGCCGCCAGCGCCAGGTGACGTTCATGGCCAATGTCGCTCCGGGCTTCGGCGAGAGCGACGTGGTCAAGGTGATGAAAGACGCCTTCGCCAGCGTGCATGCACCGGCGGAGTACCGGCTGGTGCCGACGGGGCGCTCCAAGTCTTCCTCCGAGCTGGGCGCGGGCTTTGCGCTCGCCTTCGGTTTGTCGTTCGTGTTCATGTACCTGATCCTGGCGGCGCAGTTCGAGTCCTGGCTGTACCCGGTGATCATCCTGATCTCGCTGCCGCTGACCGTGCCATTTGCGCTGCTCTCGCTGGTGCTGTTCGGGCAGGGGCTCAATCTGATGTCCGCCCTGGGCTTGCTGGTGCTGTTCGGCGTGGTCAAGAAGAACTCGATCTTGCAGATCGATCACACCAACCAGCTGCGCGCGCAGGGCTTGCCGCGGCTGGAGGCGATCCTCACCGCCAACCGCGAGCGTCTGCGGCCCATCCTGATGACGACGCTGGCGTTCGTGGCGGGCATGATCCCGCTGGCCCTGTCGCGTGGCATCGGTTCGGGCAGCAACCGCAATATCTCCGGCATCGTGATCGGCGGGCAGAGCTTCTCGCTCCTGCTGACGCTGGTGGCCGTGCCGGTGGTCTACTCGCTGTTCGACGACCTGCGGCAGCTGGTCGGTCGCAGGCGTGCTCCGCGCGATCGCGGGGAACGAGAGCTGGCCCGCATTCTGAACGACGCGCCGAGCGGCAGCCTGGAGACCGCCGAGTGAGCCGTTCAGTCGAGCACGCGGATGATGGGCTCGCTGGCGCTGAGCGGCGGGCCCTGGCGCGCGTTCGCTTCCCGTAGATTCCCCATCAGCGCATGGGGACGAGCGCGAGGGGCCGGTCGTGGCGCCTCGCGCCGTTGCGGGCGGAGCGGGACGGCGCGCTTGCGAGCCTTGCCGCCATCCACGGACGCAGGCGCTTCGGGATCCGACGGCGCCGCCGCAGCGGGGGCGCCCGGCGTCGCCGGCTCGCGCGCGGCGGCAGCGCCGTCGGGCTCGAGCTGCAGTTCCCGCGGCGGAGGCGTATCGACGAACAGGATGGTGACAGGCTGGAATCCGGGCGCCTCCACGCGCAGCTCATGTGGTCTGCCGTCGCGAGCCAGTTCCGCGTGAAGCTGGCCGATGCTGGCCTGATCTCGATCCAACCAGATCTCGGCTCCCGCAGGCTCGACGCGCAGATCGAGCTCGAAGACGGAGGGATCGCTGATCGGGGCCGCCACCGCCAAGCCGGGCAGCAACGGTGCGGGCGCGGCCACCTCGGGCGCGCGCCGGGTCTGCGAGCCCAGCAAGTAGCCGGCGGGCGTCAGCGCCAGCACCGCCGCGGCGACCCAGGCCCAGGACGGGAAGCCTGTGCTGGCGGCCGCGCGAGCGGGCGGGGTGGTGCTGGCGACCAGCGGGCGCAGCGTGCCCTCTACACGGCCGGCTGGCAGCAGCGGGGGCCGCGGATCGCGGGGCAGGGTGGGGCGCAGGCCCGCGTCGACCAGATGTCCGCTGTCCACCCAGCTCGCGAGCGCCGTCAACGTCTCGAAGTCACCGAGCTGGCTCGACTCGAGCACCTCTGCCAGGCTGCGCGGCTCGATGAACGAGTGCAGCAGACCGAGCTGCTGCGCGCTCAGACCGAGCGGATCTGCCTTGTGACCGTCCGGCAAGCGATAGGCCCGGTCGGGCTCGCCGAGCTTCTGCAGCAACGCGACCGACTCATCCTTGCGCCTCGCTGCTTCCAGCAGCAGTCGCTGCGTGCCGGCGAAGATGCTGCGCGGTCGCGCCGCTGGGCGCAGGTGTGCGCTCATGTAGCCCTGCTCGAAGCCCAGGATGCGATACACGGCAGCCTCGCCCTGCAGCCGCCCGCTCTCGGCGTCCACGATCTCGCCGGCGCTGCACCACAGCCGGCTCTCGCCGCCGTCGTGCGTCACCACGACGGCGGCGCTCTTGGCGGCGAGCTGCAGGATCTGGATCAAGTCAGCGACGGACAGCTCATGGAGCGCGCCCGCGAACTGCGCCGCGCGCGCGGCATCTGCTGGCGGCTCGGCCGCATCGCTGGCGGCGCCGTGGCTGACCAGCAGAGAGGCTTCAGGAGACATCCCTCGACCTCCGCGTGGACGGATACTGCGTCGTCACCTCGTCCTCGGCCTCTGCGGCGGCGCCGAACAGGACCGGCTGGATCTCGCGCACGACGAGCCGCGCGGCGATGCCCAGCGCGCGCTTCCTGACCGGCGCTTTTGCCAGCACGCCGAGCACCCCGCCGGCGAAGCGCCAGACCAAGAGCTGATAGCGGTCGAAGCGCAGGTCGCAGCGCCGCACATCGAGCTCGCACAGGTCCGCGCAGCGCATGATGCGAGCCACCCGCAGCGCCGTCCGGCGCAGCGCGGGCTCCGTGATCTCCGGCGGGCAGAGCTGCGCCAGGAGCTCACCGTGTGCGTCGGCGATGAAGGTGCCCACGACGCCCTCCACGTCGTGCAACAGCTGGAGCACGCCTTCTCTCGTCATCCCAGACCTGCCCTGTCGATCAACGAGGCCAAGCGACGGGTTGCGCCGCACGCGGCGGCGATGTCGTTCACCTCGGAGCGCACCACGAGCAGGCTCTTCTCGCGGCCGCGCACGTGCACGGCCGGTGTGCCGCGCCGCCCGAGGTCGGCCGCGATCAGCTGCGCGAGCGAGTGGATCAACGTCGCGGCGTCGGCGACCCGGCGCGCATCTTTGCCGCGCGCGGTCAGCACTTTGCCGCGAGTGGTGAGCCGAACCATCGTGGTGGGGGGGCCGAGCGCGGCCCGCAGGGGCGACGCGGCGGTGGACGAGTTTGACTGCGACTTCGCTGGAGACGGGCGGCGAGGCGGCGCCGTTGGTGGAGGCTCGGGCTCTCGGGGCAGTAGCACCTTGCGTACCACGCGTGTGTCGAGCAGGGAGCCGAGCGGTGCCACCTTGTCGAGCAGACGTTCGGGCGGCAGGTGAATGCTGACCTGGCGCGGCCACGCGCCCCGCCAGTCCTCCAGCCGCATCGGGCCGGCGCGCAGCAGCTTCAGGATCGCGTTCAGCCCGAAGTCCTCTCCGTACTCGGCGTGGACCACGTGCCCCTGATCGATGAACAGGTGACCATTGAGCTCGTGCCCGCCGAGGCGAAAGCCGTGACGCCCCTGGTCGGCGCAAAAGTGCCGGATCAGTTCCCCTACCTCACCCCACTCGGGCGCCGGGGCGCGGGGGGTCCCCGCTGAAGCCACGCCTTCGGGCGAGACGGGCCGTGCCGGGGAGGGGCGGAATGCCTGATTCGTCATGTGCAATCCTGAGACGCGCCGGAGTACGGCCTGCCAACGCCCCCGCTCGGGGAGCAGGGCAGGCGTGCCGGAGGGGCCGCACGCTGCTGCGCTGGTAGACCCGAAGCAGCTGCAACTTGCTGACTTCGAGGGTGGCGTTGCTCGAGCCGGGTCGCGCGTCGTCCCCACAGGTTTAACAGTCGCAACGCAGTCGTGCAAACGAGTGCGCCACACAAAACGCGTGTGGCCACGCCCCAGCGCGAAAGCTGCAGCCGGCTCGCTCAGGGCGCGTGCCGTGCGGGCTCACTGTTGCCCGGTGCAACGCGCGGATGCAGGTCGCCGGTGTCGAATCGGTGCGCTCGGCTGCGGGTGGGCCTCCGCTAGCAGCCCCGGGTGCTAGCGGAGGCGAGGCCCGTTCCTGCGCCGCTCAGAATGCGCCGAACTGGATCTGGCCGCCGACCATCAGGCCATTGACGTCAGACTCCTTGAACCCGAGGTGGTCCACGCCGCTGGTCAGTCGATAGCCGGCGGTCAGCCCGACGCGCATCCACTTGGTCAGGTTGGCGTGCACGGCGACGTCGGGCTGGAACACCGCGAACACGTCCTCGCTCGGGCGATCCTCGAAGCCACTGAAGCCATCGTCGTGGTTCTCGTCCGTGAGGTCGATGGCCCCCGCGCCCACCAGCGCGCCGACGGTGAAGTAGATCGGCAGCTGGTCGAAGTAGACCGAGTAGTGCGCGGTGAAGCCGCCATAGCCGGTCTCGAAGCGCCGGGCGTCGCCGTTCGGCGCGGCGGGGCCGTCCAGCGGATTGCTCCAGCCGTAGCCGGCGATGCCGAGCGCCAGGCGGTGGTTGATCAGCACGGCGCCCTGCGCGCCGGCGACCACGCCATCGCGACCGAACATGCGGCTGTAGGCCACGTCGAGCCCGCCGTAGCCGCCGACGTCCAGGCTCTTGCCGAACAACAGCGGGGGGCCTTGGTCGTCCTCGGCGGCTTCCTCGTCCGTGCTCGCGGCTTCGTCTGCGGGGGCGGTGTTCGCGCTGGCAGCGTTCGCGCTGGCGGCACCGCTCACGCTGCCGGAGGCGTTCGCGCTGACCGCGGCCTCTGCTGCGAGAGCAGGCACGGACAGAGAAGCGAGCAGGCCGACCAGGGCGAAGTTCACAGGGGAGAACATGCGTGTCATGAGGGAAGCTCCATTGTGGAGTGTTTGCCCCCTGCTCAGCACGCTGCGTGCCAGGAGCGAAATAGCCGAAAATCGCCTGTCGGGCGCAGTTCGGACGCCGATTGTCCGCGCTCCTGTCCGATCAGGGCAGCGCTGGTGTCCGTTCGCGGACGAGTGTCCGCTCGCGCAAGCTCTGCGCCTCGGCCGGGATCCAATCGCGGAAGGCCACCGCGGGGCGCACATCAGCTCGTCGACCGCGATGGACCAGCGCGCGAGCGCCACGCCGGGCCGCTCGAGGACATTTTGTTCCGCGTCGCCTCGCCCGCAGTCCGAGAGGCGTGGCCCACGCCCTGGGAAAAGGCGCTGTACAACCTGACCAAGGAGCGCAAGTTCGGCGCCGGCTGTGTCGATGCCTGGTTGAAGGACCAGCACGTGCTGCTGGAGCGGGCGCGCCATCTGCTGGCGCCCACGCTGGCAACGCTGGAGCAGCAGCCCTTCGTCTTCGGCGCGAGCCCGACGCTCGCCGATGCTGCACTGTACGGGCTGCTCGCCATGCTGAGCGAAGCGGATGCGTCGCTGGTTCGCAGTCTGTCGCCCGGCCTCGTCACCTATCAGGCACGGCTCGAGGCAGCTCGACCGAAACGCTAGTTCGAGCGGCTCGACCTCTGCCCTTCGCCTGGCGTTTACCACGCGGAAACAAGGGCCCGGCATTCTGGCTCGCATACGGACGCATCGGCCCGGCGCCGATGCGCTCGGTGGTCCTCTCACCCATCATTCGCGGGAGTCGCTCCTGAATTCCCCAGCTTCTGGCCTGTACGACGAGGAGAACGAGCACGACGGCTGCGGTGTTGCGCTGGTGGCCCGCCTGAGCGGTGTCCCCTCGCACGAGACCGTGCGGCGCGCCTTGACGTCTCTCTGCAACCTGGAGCACCGCGGTGGCGAGGGGGCAGACGCGCTGACCGGAGACGGCGCCGGCATCACCGTACAGATGCCCGATCGGCTGTTCCGGGAGCGGGTCGGCTTCGAGCTGCCGGAGCCGGGCCGCTACGGCGTGGCGGTCTGCTTCCTGCCGCGAGACGCGCGGCGCCGTGCCGAGCTCGAGCAGCTGCTCGTGGCCCGGGTCGAGCGCGAGGGGCAAGACGCGCTCGGCTGGCGCGACGTGCCGGTCGCCTTCGAGCAGATCGGGCGCGTGGCGCGCGACGCGGCGCCCGTGATCCGCCAGTTGTTCGTGGGCGCCGGCGCCGACGTGCAGGATACGGACGCCCTCGAGCGCAAGCTGTACGTCATCCATCGCTCGGCGGAGATCGCCTCCCAGGAGGAGCTGACCGTCCCCAGCTGTTCGGCGCGCACCGTCGTCTACAAGGGAATGCTCACCGCCACCCAGGTCGCGGGCTTCTATCCGGACTTGCAGGACGAGCGCATGGAGTCGGCGCTGGCGCTCGTCCACTCGCGATTTTCGACCAACACCTTCCCCAACTGGCGGCTGGCGCACCCGTTCCGGCTGATGGCGCACAACGGCGAGGTGAACACGCTGAAGGGCAACATCAACTGGATGCGCGCGCGCGAGGCGCAGCTGGCGAGCGAGCTCTTGGGCTCCGATCTGAGCAAGGTACTGCCCGTGATCCGCCCGCGCGGCTCGGACTCCGCGACGCTCGACAACGTGCTCGAGCTGCTGGTGCGCGCCGGTCGCTCCTTACCGCATGCCCTGATGATGCTGGTGCCCCAGGCATTTCAGGGGCGCAAGGATCTGCCGCAGGAGGTCGTCGACTTCTATCGCTATCACGCCTGCTTGATGGAGCCCTGGGATGGGCCGGCGTGTGTCAGCTTCACCGATGGTCGCCTGATCGGGGCCACGCTCGACCGCAATGGCCTGCGCCCGGGGCGCTGGCTGGTCACGCGCGATGGTTGGGTGCTGCTCGCCTCGGAGGCGGGAACGTTGCCCGCGGACGAGTCGCTGGTGGTGCGCAAGGGCCGGCTCGAGCCCGGCAAGCTGTTCGTGGTCGATCTGGAGCGGCACTCCGTCTTCGCCGATGGCGAGGTCGAGCGCGAGATCGCCTCACGCCATCCGTACGGCAAGTGGTACCGCGAATCGGCGATCCACCTCTCGCAGCTGCCGGAAGCGGAGCCGCTCGTGCCGCCGAGCCAACCCCTCGAGCTGCAGCACCTGGCCTTCGGCTGGTCCGAGGAAGACTTGCGCGTGCTGGTGTCCCCGTTGGCGGCGACCGGCAAGGAGCCCAACGGATCCATGGGCACCGACGTCCCGCTCGCGGTGCTCTCCGACCAGGCCCCGCCGTTGTTTCACTACTTCAAGCAGCGCTTTGCGCAGGTGACGAACCCCGCGATCGATCCTGTGCGCGAAGCGATCGTGATGAGCCTGGAGTCCGCGCTGGGTCCGGAGCTGAACCTGCTGGAGGAAACGGCCCAGCACTGCCGCAAGCTGATTCTGGAGCAACCTCTGCTCGAGCATCGCGACCTGGCACGGCTGCGCCATCCCGAGCAAAAGCTGCTGCCCACCCACACGTTGGACATGACCTGGGCCAAGAGTGCTGGAGCGCCGGGGCTTTCGGCGGCACTCGATCAACTGTGCAGCGAAGCGGACGCCGCCATCGCCTCCGGCGCGGCGTTGCTCGTGCTGTCCGACCGCGCGCTATGCGCCGAGCGCGTAGCGATCCCGTCGCTCCTGGCGGTGGGTGCGGTGCACCAGCACCTGGTGCGGCGAGGCCAGCGCCTACGGATCGGACTGATCGTCGAGTCCGGGGAGCCGCGCGAGGTGCACCACGTGGCTTGCCTGCTCGGCTACGGCGCAGGCGCGGTCAACCCCTACCTGATGTTCGAGAGCTTGCCGTTGCTCGCCGCGCGCGGTGAGCTGGGCAAAAATAGCGATCTCGGCGCTGCTTCGCGCGCCGTGATCGAGGGCGTGAACCACGGCTTGCTCAAGATCTTGTCCAAGATCGGCATCTCCACTCTGCACTCCTACGTCGGCGCGCAGGCATTCGAGGCGATCGGGCTCGATCGGGACGTGATCGAGCCGCATTTTACCGGCACCCCGTCGCGCATCCGCGGCGTGAGCCTGAGCCTGTTGGCACAGGAGGCCTTGGCGCGGCACGCGCGCGCCTACGCCCGCGGGGCGCAGAACGCCGGCGGCCCGGCGTTGCCGACGGGTGGCGTCTACGCCTGGCGCCGCAGCGGGGAGCTGCACATGTGGAACCCGGAGACGATTCCGCTGCTGCAGCAGGCAGTGCGGCCCGATCAGGACGGGCGCGACGCCTACCGGCGCTTTGCGGAGGCGATGAACTCCGATGCTGCCCGGCGCTCGACGCTGCGCGGGTTGCTCGGCTTCGTGGAAGCAGAGTCGCCGGTGCCGCTGCACGAGGTGGAGCCCGCCAGCGAGATCGTCAAGCGCTTCGCCACGGGCGCGATGAGCCTGGGCTCGATCTCGCCCGAGGTACACGAAGCGCTGGCGGTGGCGATGAACCGCCTGGGCGGCAAGAGCAACACGGGCGAGGGTGGGGAAGACGCAGCGCGCTTCGGCGACGAACGTCGATCGGCGATCAAGCAGGTGGCATCGGCGCGCTTCGGCGTGACCATCCACTATCTGGTCAACGCCGATCAGCTGCAGATCAAAGTGGCGCAGGGCGCCAAGCCCGGCGAGGGCGGGCAGCTGCCTGGGCACAAGGTGAGCCGGCAGATCGCCAGCTTGCGGCACTCGACGCCCGGCATCGAGCTGATCAGCCCACCCCCGCACCACGATATCTACTCGATCGAAGACCTGAAGCAGCTCATCTACGACCTGCGCGCCGCGAACCCCGAGGCGAGCATCTCCGTCAAGCTGGTCGCGGAGGTCGGCGTGGGCACGGTGGCCGCCGGTGTGGCCAAGGCCAACGCCGACCACATCGTGATCGCGGGCCACGAAGGGGGCACGGGCTCCTCACCGCTGAGCTCGATCCAGCATGCCGGCGTACCCTGGGAGCTCGGGCTGGCGGAGGTGCAGCAAACGCTGGTGCACCACGACTTGCGCTCGCGAGTCACGCTGCAAGCAGACGGCCAGATGAAGACCGGCCGCGATGTGGTGATCGCCGCGCTGCTCGGCGCCGAGGAGGTGGGCTTCTCCACGGCGCCGCTGATCGCCACCGGTTGCATCATGATGCGTGTCTGTCACCTCAACACCTGCCCGGTGGGGATCGCCACGCAGGACCCGGAGCTACGGCGCCGCTTCCTGGGCACGCCGGAGCACGTGATCAACTACTTCTTCCTGGTGGCCGGGGAGGCGCGCGAGATCATGGCGAAGCTGGGTGTATGCCGCTATGCGGAGCTGATCGGTAACGTCGACCTGCTGCGGCTCGATCCAGCGATCGAGCATCCCAAGGCGCGCTACCTCGACCTGTCGTCGATCCTGGCGCGTCCGATCGCGCCCCCGGATCGGCCACGGCGCAAGGTGCGTGAGCCCGACCCGGTGCTGAGCGACGCGCTCGACCACCGCATCCTGGCCGACGCCGAGCCGGCGCTCGCGAGCAGCCAGCCGTTGCACCTCAGCTACGAGGTGAGGAACCGCAACCGCAGCGTGGGCGGGTTGCTCTCGTCGCGCATCGCCCGAGCGAGAGGGCCGGCGGGGTTGCCGGAGGGCACGCTGCGCATCTCGCTCAACGGCTCCGCCGGACAGAGCTTTGGCGCCTGGCTGGCACCGGGAGTCGAGCTCACGCTCTGGGGTGAGGCCAATGACTACGTGGGCAAGGGGCTGTCCGGTGGTGTGATCGCCGTGCGGCCTGCGCAGAGCGCGCGCTTCGTGGCCTCGGACAATGTGATCGTGGGCAACACCGTGCTGTATGGCGCGACCAGCGGGCGTGCTTTCTTCGCCGGCCTCGCCGGCGAGCGCTTCGCCGTGCGCAACTCGGGCGCGAGCGCCGTGGTCGAGGGAGTTGGGGACCACGGCTGCGAGTACATGACCGGCGGAGTCGTCGTCGTGCTGGGCCCGACCGGGCACAACTTCGCGGCTGGCATGAGCGGCGGGGTGGCCTATGTGCAGGACCCGGAGCGAGGCCTGCCGGAGCGCTGCAACTTCGAGCTGATCGAGCTGGAGCCGCTGGATGAGGCGGACGCCGAGCGCCTGCTCGCGCTGCTGCGGGAACACGCCGAGCGCACGGGCTCGGAGCGGGCCCGGCGCCTGCTCGGTGCCTTCCCGGCGGCGCTCGCGGGCTTCGTGAAGGTGATGCCGCGCGTCTACAAGAAGGCCCTCAGTGAACTGGCCGAGCGCGCCGCGGCCCCGAACCACAACGCCGAGCGCGCGCCGCGCCCGGCGCCCACCCTCGCGAGCGCATGAGAAGATGGGAGACCCAAGCGGATTTCTACAGGTGAGGAGGGCGCTGCCCGGAGACCCTCGCCGCGACGCCAGGGAGCGCGTCCGCGATTACCATGAGGTGATCCGGCTGTTGCCGGTGGACAGCGTCCGGCAGCAGGCACGCCGCTGCATGCAGTGCGGGGTGCCCTTCTGCCACCGGGGCTGCCCCCTCGGCAACCTGATCCCCGAGTGGAACGAGCTCGTCTACCAGGGGCGCATGCGCGAGGCCATCGATCGCCTGCACGCGACCAACAACTTTCCGGAGTTCACGGGCTTCACGTGCCCCGCGCCCTGCGAGCCCGCCTGCACGCTCGAGATCAACGACGACCCGGTGATGATCAAGCACACGGAGCTCTCGATCATCGAGCACGCCTTTCAACAGGGCTGGGTGGTAGCCAGGCCGCCCGCGCAGCGCACCGGGCAGAGTGTGGCCATCGTCGGCTCGGGCCCCGCCGGGCTCGCGGCGGCCGCGCAGTTGAACCGCGCCGGCCATCGCACGGTGGTGCTGGAGCGGGACGAGGCGCCGGGCGGGCTGCTCCGTTTCGGGATCCCGGACTTCAAGCTGGAGAAGCAGGTCATCGATCGGCGCGTGAACATCCTGGAGCAAGAAGGCATCGTGTTTCAGACCGGTGTCAACGTGGGCGTCACGGTCGGCGTGGACGACCTGCTCGCCGAGCACGATGCCCTGGTGATCGCCGTGGGGGCGCGCCTGCACCGGGAGCTGGGCGTGCCCGGATCGTGGCTGAGCGGCGTGCACCTGGCGATGGACTACCTGTATGAGCGCAACCGCGCGGTGGCGGCCGGGGTGGTGGACTCGTACGCCCGCATCAGCGCGCGGGCCAAGCACGTGGTCGTGATCGGCGGTGGAGATACGGCGGCCGATTGCATCGCCAACGCGCATCGCGAGGGGGCCCGTTCCGTGATGCAACTCGACCGTTACCCGGCCCCCCGGGGCAGCCGACCGCGGGACACCGTCGGCTGGCCCAACGCCCCCCGTCGCGAGCTCTCCTCCTACGCGCTCGAAGAAGGCGGGGAGCGCGTGTGGGAGGCCCTCACCCAGGAACTCGTGGGCCACCGCGGTCAGGTCACGGGGGTACGCATCGCCCGCGGTAGGCCACCCGATTTCGAGCCACTGCCCGGAAGCGAGCGGACGCTGCCCGCCGATCTGGTGCTCGTCGCCATCGGTTTTTCACGTCCCGAGCGAGACGCTTGCTTGTTACAAGCGTCTGTACAGGAGGATGAACGCGGCAACGTGCGCGCCGATCACTTCGCAACCTCGCGGCCGCGCGTATTTGCCTGTGGCGATGCGCGGCGGGGTGCGTCGCTCGTGGTGTGGGCGATCCATGAAGGCCGCGAATGTGCAGCGGCAGTCGACGGCTATTTAGCGGCCCAGCGCTGATCTCCCGCGCGGGGCGCCCCGCACCCCGGCGCGGGTGGGATGATTCGGGATGGACCTGATACTGGTAGGCGGATCGAATAGGCAGCGGCGACAGTGAGATCATGAAAGCTGGAATTTAGATGTCGATCCCAGGTAGCCTTGCCTACTCACCTCCCGTCAGTTCCACCGTGGTTCAGCGTCCCCCAAAACAGGAACGATCGCTGCGCAGACCCGGCAGCGAATTGTCCCGCGGCCAGGTGCTCCTGCGGGACGAGCCGCTTCGCGACTTGCGCAGCCACGTCTTCGAGCTCGACGGTCAGCAGTACGCCGTGTTGAGCTTCGAGGGGGGGCAGCCGCCACGGCTCGCGGGCTTGTCCAAGGCCGAAACAGAGGTGGTGCGTGCAGCTCTGGCTGGGCTCACCAACGAGGAGATCGCCGTCACGCGTGGTCGGTCGATCTTCACGATCCAGAATCAGCTGGCGGCCGCCTGGCGCAAGCTCGGGGTTTCGTCCCGGCATGAGGCGGCGGCGTTGCTGGCTGGGGCCGACGAGACCTGACGCTATCGTCAGCCACGGTGGTCTCCTACGCGAGGGCCGGTTCCTGCATGAGCGACGCGGCGCTCTTGCGCTTCTGCCACTCCTGAATCAGTCGGGTGCGTGAGCCCGCACCCCATTTGCGGGACGCGCGGTAGAGCAGGGTCGACACGCTGCCTGTCGAGAGCCCGAGCACGGCGGCGATGCGCTTGTTCGAGTAGCCCTGAGCGGCGAGCGCGGTGGCCTGGTCTTCGCGCTGGGAGAGCGCCGCCGGCTCGCCGGCGCCGATCGGATTGCGGCATGCCACGAGGAAGTGGCGCCCATCGGCGTCGAACTGGTCGACGAGAGACCACTGACCGGCGACCACCGCGCGCCGCAGCTCCAGCGCCTCTGCGGCGCTCGCGACCAGTCGGCTGCGGGTTCGATCAATGGCGCGCGCGGCCTGGCGCAGGGCAGCCCGAGCGCTCTTGTCCAGCGCGGCGCCTCGGGCATCGTGAACCTTACCGGACAGATCGAGCGTGGCCTCCGGGTCGCGATCCAGCCTCCGAAGGCGCAGGCCCGCGTTCAGATGCATCACCACTCGTAGCCAGGCCCGCCGCACTGCCGGCGGCAGACTCCCCGTGTTGGGCAGCAGCGGGCTCAGCACGACGCCGAAACCCGAAGGATCGAACCCGACGATCCCCATCACGTCGCGCGCACCGAGACGCTCGAGCGGTGTGGCGAGACAGGGCCGGCCTGCCAGGTCACCGCCCACGAAGTCGGACAGCGTGGACACCAAATTGCAAGCGTGCGCGTTTCGCAACTCCGCAGCGGGCGCCCGGGCATGTAGCTCGCGGGTCGCTTCACGTAGGACGTTACCTCCGCCGGTCTCCGCGAAGCCGGTGATGATCGGCTTCTCGCAGAGCACGGCCTCGCGCAGCGAGAAGGTGGTAGCGCAAAGACCAAGGCCCCAGTCGAGCGCCGGAGCCGCCGCCTCGAGCACCCCGGAGAGCCAGCGCTCCTCATCGGGGGCTGCTGCGTAGGCTGCATCGACGACGCGCAGGAGGTCTCGCTTCGACAGGCTGCGTGCGATGCCCGGAGCCAACTCTCTCGCCTTCATCTGGTCGAAAAGGACGAGGAGCGCGGACTCGCGTCGCGCAGAAACTGGGAATTTTCGACAAGTTTTCGCTGCCAGGCCGAACAGGTGGCCCCCGGAGCGAATGTCGGTGAAACAGTTCACTGAATCCGGACGAAGTGGTCGCTCTGAGATCAGTTGGGCTGCCGTCAGCGCTCCAAACCGGGCCGGTCGCGATCGGCGAGGCCAGCTCGCCCCAGCACATCACGCATGCAACAGCCGGGCTCAGCCGCCCGAGCCGGGCTCCGGCCCCCGCGATCATGTTCCCGGCGCGTCGTCATGTTTCGCACTGCTGGCAGCTCTGCGCCTGCTGGTTCTCGTCGCAACAGTCATCGTCGTTCTGCACGAAGCCGTTCGGCGAGCGGCAGTTGCCGTTCTGAAAGGTGGCGCCGGCGAGCGTCAATTGAGAGACCAGCGCTGTTGACCATCACAGGCGTCCTGAGCCCCCGGGCAGCGATCGGGTTGTCCGGCAGCTAGCGGTCGGCACGTCCCCGCTGAACAACTGCTGCAGTGCGGCCGCACTCGTTGTCGCCGCAGCATCCGGCCGAAGACACACAGCGCGTGTTGCCACCTGTCTTTGAACCCAGCCTGCCGATTGCAGGAATAGCGACAGGTGTTGTTGTGCACGCTCCCGCAGTGCGTGGACCCACTCGTGCACTGACTGTCCTGCAGACACTCTTTGCAGGCCTGATTTCCCGGACAGCCGCCGCAGCACTGGGCGGCGGCCGTGCACTCGTTGCCTCCTCCGTTGCAGGTCTTACGCGCCAGGCCGCTGCTGCAGGCCGTGTCACCGGGGCGTCCGGCGCGAAGTCATGTGCGCAGGGAACGTGACTTCCTCGGGAAAGGGGCGCTCAGGCGGCTCCGCATGGGACACTGGCTCGACAGAGAACACATCCGCTCAGAGCCGAATCTTCCGGAGACTGTTTTGAGCGAACGACGCGGTGAACGAGCCGCGCGTCAGGACGGGAGGCGAAGCGCACGAGGGCGGCCCCGAGGGAAATGCAGATGCGCGCGTGTACCGCGACGGGCTGAACCCAGGCGGCGATGAGCATTCCAGCCGCGATCTCCCGGGACACACTCGACGTCGCCACTCGTTTCCCGTCATTCTCCCGCCATGAATTCTGTTCTGCCTTCATCGGACGCGACCGTGACTCGTCGCTTCCTCGCGCCAGCTGTTTCGTGCGGCCTCCTCGCCGTCGGGCTCGTACTTTTCGGGGGCTGTAGCGCTGGTGAAGGTTCCGACGATTCGGACTCCTCGACGTTCCCCACGTTTGGCAGTCCCGGGTCCGGTGGCTCGACGTCTTCTGCACCCATGCAGACGGGCTCGGCTGGAGGGGCCGCCACCAGCGTGGCGTCGAATCCCGCGCCGAACGGCGCCGGGGGCAGCGGCGCTATCGAGGTCCCGGGGGGAAACGCCAACATGCTAGCGCCTCCGCCTGGGAACGCGGGGAACGCGGGCGGCGCCAGCGGTGCCGCACAAAGCCCCGCCCAAGCGGGCACTTCAGGCGGCAGTGCCGGGATGGGTGGGATGCCCAGCATGCCGCCAGTGACGACCCAGCCGCGCGTCGGACGAGTAGGGGCGGAGCTCTGCCCGGCCGGGCCGTTCGGCGCTCCGTTGCCCGCGTCACCGACCGTTACGAAACTGTTCTCGGTAGGCGAGAACAACTTTTTCAACTTTGAAGGCGCGGTCTGGGTGAACGGCGCGCTCTACTTCTCCGAGATCAGCGGCGGAAATAACCCGCCGCCCTCTCGCATCAATCGTTTTGTGCCAGGTGGCATGTTCGAGCGTGGCGTCATCGAGAACACAGGCAGCAATGGTCTGGCTGTCGATGCCCAGGGTAACCTGATCGCCGCCACGCATGACGTCGGCGCCATCTCGACGTTTGCGTTGCCCGGCGGCGCGCGCGGGCAGCTGGGCGCGCAGACGTTCAACGGAACGCGGTTCAACTCTCCCAACGATGTCGTTCAGCGGCTCGATGGTAACGTCTACTTCACGGATCCGTCGTTCCAGGCACCAGGCAATCCGCAAGGGCAAACGCGCGTCTACCGGATTCCCCCGCAAGGAGCCGCGACCGTTGTCGACGATACGCTCAGCAATCCGAATGGCATTACGCTATCGCCCGACGGCAACACGCTGTACGTCACTTCGGCCAGCGGTTTCCGCCGCTATGCCGTTGCGGCTGATGGATCCACCGGTTCCGGGACGACCATCAATCTCTCGGACGCCCTGCAGACGCCGGACGGGATGGCGGTGGATTGTGCCGGCAATGTCTACACGATCGAGCATTCGAGGCGCTTGATTCGAGCGTTCGATCCCAACGGGGTCGAGCTGGGCCGCTTTGGCGGACCTCAGTCATTCGATCGCGACATCACCAATATGGCCTTCGGCGGCCCGAATCGGACGACGCTCTTTGTCACGTCACTGACTCAGGGCACGGAAGGCGGGGTGTTCTCCGTCGAGCTGAACATTCCGGGCCTGCCCTACTGAGGAGCCTAGCCGCGCCTCCGCAAAACGCCTTGCGATCCGCGCCAGTTGGCTCAACCATGCCGTGCATGGTGGAGAAACTGGTGCTCAGTGAGGCGGAGTGGCGGGCGCGGCTCACTCCGGAGGAGTTCGCCGTGCTGCGCGGCCACGGCACCGAGCGTCCTCATACGGGCTGCTTCGTTGGTACGAAGACGCCCGGCGTGTATGGCTGCGCGGGCTGCGGGCTGCCGCTGTTCCGCTCGGGCGACAAGTTCGAGTCGGGAACGGGTTGGCCTTCGTTTACGCAGCCGATCACGGAGGATGCCGTGGTGGAGATCGAGGACCGCTCGTACGGGATGCACCGGGTCGAGGTGCGCTGCGGGCGCTGCGATGGGCATCTGGGCCACGTCTTTCCAGATGGTCCGGCGCCCACGTATCAGCGTTACTGCATCAATTCGGTGTCCATGCGCCATACGCCGGACGCTGCGGCCAAAGCGCGCTGAGCAGCATCCCACCGGGCAGTCACTTGCCCTTCGAGCACAGGTCGCGCCGCTGCCAGGCGTTCATGCGGCGACCGTCGGTGGTGCGCACGGCGCCCGTGTCGCAGTAGTGTTCGCGCAAATAGGCGTTCAAGGGCTCGATGTCGGTCATCGAGACGCCGCGCGCGCGCTGCGGGCTGTCCAGGATCAGCGGGGGGTCAGCCGCTTCCAGCTCGGTGAGCAGCGTGTCGACGGAGTTGCGTGCCGACCACTCGGGGTGAATCCCCCAATCCGGGGGGACCTGGCCAGCGATCAGCGTGCTGTACACATAGCGGCTGACGGGGTGCCGCCGGCAGGTGACGTAATACTCGGCGTCGAAACCCCAGATGTAGATGGGCTTGCCTGCCGGCGCGAGCCGGTCGATGTCCGCGCACAGCCGCTCGGGCCGCGCGTCGATGAACTGACCGTTTTGGCGTGCGTGTACCAGCGTGTACATGCTTTGCTCCAGCATGCACACGGCAAAGCCCGCCAGCCCCAGCGTGGTCACCAGCAACGGCAGCCAGGACTCGCCGGCAGGGCGCGCCTGATAGGGGCTCTTGCCCAGGCTGTGCTCCAGGCTGAGCCCCACCAGCAAGGCAAACCAGGGCACCGGCGGCAGGAAATATTGAGGCCAGAAGCGCAGGGTGCTGAAGCCGATGGCCAGGCTGAGCAGGGCCTGGAGCAGCACGGTGAGCTCGAAGCCGTAGCGCGCGTACGTCTTTGCCAGGGGGTTCTTGGAGCTCAGTAAGGGGGCTGCGTATTGGCTTGCCATGCCGGTCAGGAGCAGCACCATGCCGAAGCTGAGATAGCCGTTGTCGCGCGCCCAGTGGTACAGCGTCATACCCACGCGGACGCCCTGGAACGGAGCCATGTAGACGTCGACGTTGTAGCGATAGAACCAGTAGTAAAACGTGCTCCAGTGGCCCTTGGCCACGTACAACAGCACAACCAGCAGCGGCGGAACGATCCAGCCGATCGTCAGCGCCGCCACCGGCGCCCAGCGCTGCATTCGGGATTCCGCAGGTCGGCCTTCCGCGGGGTCACCTTCCGCAGGTCCACTGAGCGCGACGGACAGCGTCCAGAGCAGCAGCGGCCCGACCACGATCAAGTACGTCTGCTTGGTGAGGCCGGAGAGGGCGCTCAGCACGCCCGCCGTAGCCAGCAGCGCGCAGCGCACGCGCAGAGCACGCGCCCTCTCCAGCTTGCCCAGCGCCTTGCCCGAAGGCTCGCCGGAGCGGAGCGCCAGGCTCGTCGCGAGAAACGCCATCATCAGCCAGGGCGTCGCCATCGCCTCGCCCACCAGTCCGAAGACGGTCTGCAGCTCCAGCAGGGCGATGTTGATGAAGACGAAGCCGAGCGCGCCGAAGGCGGCAACGAAGCGGCGCCCGCGGCAGAATGCGGAGCCCCATACACCGGCCAGGGATGTCAGGAAGGCCAGGCTGCACAGCGCCCGCACTCCGTACCACTCCATGCGCCCGCCGATCGTTTGAGCCAGCGCCGCCAGCCAGTACATGACTGGGCCACGATGGCTCGCCGCATCGACGTAGGGCAGCCACTGACCATCGAGCAGGCGCTCGCCGACGCTGGTCACGTAGCCGTCGTCGAAGTGCAGCGGCGCGTTCATGTGGAAGAAGAACCACGCCGAGCGCAGTCCGTAGAACGCCGCGACGCCGCTCGCGAGAACCCAAAACCAATCTTCGGGAGCGACGCGCGACAGCAGCTGCTCCAGGCGGAGCTGCAGAGGCGTGCTCGTCGAGTCGTCCTTTACGGTGTCCATTGGCGCCCCAGCATGCGCAGTATGCGCGGGGGGCTGTAGCATACTATCGAGCCTCGACGGACCGGCCTCGGCGAATTTTCGAGGCAAACGCTTTTCTCATCCGTGTTACAAGGCGCCACCCAAAGCCAGCAAAATCCCGGCATTGGCGCCGATCCGCCGCACTCGTCCAGGCAGCCCACGAAGAAATGACCCAGCGCTTCGATCTCCGGCTGCTTTCGATCGCCGTCGCCCTCGCTGCCGTGCTCGCGTGGGTGTTCTTTCACTTCGAGTACCTGCCGATGGTGGACCTGCCTCAGCACGCGGCGGCCCTGTCGGAATGGGTGCACCTGCACGATCCGAGCTACGGCTTCGCCGATCAGTTCGAGCTGAACTGGTATACGCCGTACTTGCTTTCGTACCTGCTGGCGCGCCCCTTCGTGGCGTTGCTGGGGGTGGCGGGCGCCTTGAAACTGGTGGTGCTGCTGTCCGTATTCGGGACCACCGCGGCGTACTGGTGGTTGCTGCGGACCGTTAGGCAAGACGAGTGGCTGTGCCTGCTCGGGCTGCCATTGAGCTTTGGGTTCAGCTTCTACTTTGGTTTCACCAATTTTCTGATCGGCACGCCCTGCATGCTGGTCTCGATCGTGCTCGCGCTGAAGTATGCGGAAAATCCCACGGCCAAGCTGGGAGTGCCGTTCGCGCTGGTGCTGGGCACCACGTTTCTGGCGCACGTGATCGCCTTCGCCATCTCGAGCGCTTGCGCCTTCGCGCTCACCGCGCGCAAGATCCGGGGCTGGCGCGGCCTGCTGCGCGACTATTGGCCTCTGATCGGCGGGGTGTTGTTCGTCGTGCCCTGGATCCCCGGCTTCGCGAACAGCCCGGATATCTCCGCGCACCCGGAGCAATGGAACCTCGGCATCGCGCGCCTCTATGCGCTGCCCTCGACCCTGTTCGCGGCGAGCGGCGCAGACCGGGTCGCGCACCGGCTGGGCCTCGTGGTCTTGGGCCTGGTGGTGCTCTCGCTGGGGGTGCCTTCGCGGAGCTGGGGCCGCTACGGGCTGCTCGCGCTGGGCCTGGTCGCCTACTTCGTCTTTCCCTTCGAGCTGAGAGGCGTTTCCTTCTTGTTCGAGCGCTTTGCGGCTCTGCTCATCCCGGGCCTGATGCTCGCGGCGGCTGGCGCACGCGCCCTGCTGCCGACGTGGCTGCGCCGTCCTGCGATCGTGCTGTTCAGCGCGAGCTGGCTCTGGATCTTCGGGCACCGGATGCAGGAATTCAATCTGGAGGCCGGGAACTTCCCGGCCATCATCCAGCAGCTCCCGCCGCGGCAGCGCATCCGCCCGCTGATCTTCGAAAATGGCGGAGCTGCCTTCCCGGGGGCGGCGCTGTTCCTGCACTTTCCGGCCTACTATCAGGCAGCCAAGGGTGGCTACCTCGGGTACTCGTTCGCGCGCTATTATACGTGCTTCGTGCGCTATCAACCCGCGGTCGACATCGGCATGGGAGAGGACATGGAGTGGAATCCGAGCCGCTTCGAGGCGGCCGTCGAGGTGCCGAAGTACGACTACTTCATCGCGCGCGCCAGCTGGGATGCCTACGCGGACCTGTTCCAGTCCAGCCCGCAGCCGGTCCGGCTCGTGCTGCACTCCGGCCCCTGGTGGATCTATCGTGCCGAGGAGTGAAGAGGTCACTGCCACCACCCCCGTCCGGCGTTGGAGCTGGCAGTCGATCCGCGCTGCGCTGCCCGAGGCGCTCCGCTTCGCCACCGTCGGCACGGCGTCCGCCGGCCTCTACTTTGCGCTGCTCGGGCTCCTCGCGCTGATCACCCGCCTGTCGCTCACGCTGCGCGCCACGCTGGCGTACGGCATCGGCATCATCTTCAACTATCTCGTGCAGCGTTCCTTCACGTTCCGCAGCGTGCGGCAGCACGCGCACGCGGGGCCGCGCCACGTGGTCGTTCAGCTCGGCGGGTTGGCCATCAATTCCGCCGTGCTCTGGCTGGGGGTCGAAGTCGAGCACTGGTGGGCCCCCGCAGTTCAGATGGGGGCCATCGCGCTGAGCACGATCTGGAGCTACCTGGGGCAGAAATTCTGGGCCTTCAGGAGCCCCGGCACTGAGAGCGAAGGGTCAGACCCCGTCTGACCTGGGGATCGATGCCGGTGCAGCCACCGCTTCCCACTTGGTCGAGACCCGCTGCAGCTGCGGGTGGCTCACGAGCAGGTGCCAGACCACGGCGCACAGCCCCTCCGTGTGAGGCGTGATGCGATCCGCGAACAGGGGCGGGATCACCACCGCCGCTTCGGCGCAGCGCGCCGTGTAGCCACCGTCTCGGCCCACGATGCCGAAAACCGGGGCGCCGCGCTCGCGCGCGCGATCGATGGCATGGACCAGGTTCGCGGACACGTTCTTCTCGCGGCTGCCTCCGCCGACCGAAAACACCAGCAGGCCGTCCTTGGCGCTCAGTCGCGACACGTCGAGCCAGGCCGCAAACACCGTCTCCCAGCCCTCGTCGTTGGTGCGCGCGGTCAGCTCGGACACGTTATCCGTGGGCGCGTACGCTTCGATGCCGCACAGCTTGCGGAAGTCGTTGACGGCGTGGCTGGCGTGCCCTGCCGAGCCTCCCACGCCCAGGATGAAGAGGCGACCGCCGCGTTCGCGCACGGCGGCGAGCCCGCTCGCCACGCGCTCGACGGCCGCCGCATCCAGGGCGTGTACCAGGGTGACCGTTTCTGCGAAGAAGTGCCGCGCGAAGCTGTCCGCGGGCCCCGGCGCCGTGACTCGTTCCACGAACTCGGAGAGCGAGCCGAGCCACAGGGAAGGGGAGACCCCGCGCTCGGCGAGCAGGTTCGCCACATCGGGCTTGCGCGCGGCGAGCAGCACCGTCTCCAGGCCCAGGGCAGCGCCTGCCTGGACATCGGTGATGCCGTCGCCCACCATCCAGGTACGGGCGGGCGCGGAGCCGTGCGCTGCCAGCGCTTGCTCGAGCAGCCCCGTGCGCGGCTTGCGGCAAGAGCACTGGTCCTCTGCGCGGTGCAGGCACAGGTGCGAGCTCGCGATCACGGCGCCCTCGATCTGCGCCGCAGCGATCACCTTCTCATGGACGGCTTCGAGGTTGGCGCGCGTGGTCTTGCCCTTGGCGGCCGCCGGCTGGTTGGAGACGATGCGCAACACGAATCCAGCGCGGGTCAGGTGCGCCAGCGCCGAGGAGACGCCGGGCAAGAGCTGCACCTGGTTCGGGTGGAGCGGGCTGTCCGCCGTCCCGTGCTCGGCATCCACCACGAGCGCATTCAATACGCCATCCCGGTCCAACAGGATGAGGCCCGCCGTGGGGGCGGGCCCCGCAGAATGGTCGCCGCCGTTCATAGCTGGAAGCCCGCTTTCTTTGCGTCGTCGTGGAACATCTTCACCGTGTCCAGAGAGAGCTCGGTCAGATTCTTGGCGCGCAGCCGCTGCAGCTTTGCCAGTAGATCGTCGGTCACCGTGATGATGTGACAGCCGCAGGCGTCCGCCTGGTAGATGTTCAGTACTTCGCGCGGGCTAGCCCACAGCACGCGAGCGCCGGGCAGCTCGCTGAAATCCTGCACCGCCTGGGCCATCACCGGAACCGGATCTACGCCGGTATCGGCAATGCGCCCGGCGAACACGGAGATGATCACGTCGTCGGCAGGCCGCATGAGCGCCTGGACCGACAGCCACTGCTCTCGCGTCAGGATGGCCGTGACGTTCAGTTTCACCCGTTGCTCGAGCAGCGTCCGGATCACGCCTAGCGCGGGCTCACCGCGCGTGTTGGTGATCGGGATCTTGACGTTGACGTTGTGACCCCACGACGCGATGAGCCGCGCCTGCCGATCCATCTCCGCGAAGTCATCGGAGAAGACCTCGAAGGAGACGGGCAGCTCCCGGATCACCTCCAGCACTTCACGCGCAAAGGCCGCGTAGTCGCGGATGCCGGCCTTGGCCATCAGCGTGGGGTTGGTGGTGAAACCATGCACGAAGCCTTCGCGATAGCGGCTCAGCATCGCGCCGACGTCCGCGCCGTCCGCGAAGATGGCGATACGCAGCTCGGGCGCCTTGGGTTGTATGGCTGCTGCTGCTGAAGTCATCCGCGTTCCTCCCTCTCGAGCTGCTGTGTCGTCGAGCTGGCCTTCCCGAGGAAGGCCTCCAGATCCGCCAGGCCTTGCACCGAGCCGATCTCGTAGAAGCGCTCTGCTACCTCGTAGGCGGCGAGAGCGCCTTCGCGGGAGAGCGCGTGTAGCACGTCGGCGAGGTCGGCGCGAGCGCCCGCGGGGACGCGCTCCTCGATCACGCGCCGCTCGAAAGCCAGCAAGCCGTAGTCGATGTGCTGCATGCGCGCAGCGTCGGCCGCGCTCGGCCGCTTGTCGTACAGCTGGATCACCCCGCCATCGACGATGGTGTTACTCTTGTCCCAGCGGCCCTGATTGCGGACCACGCTCATCATCGCCGGCGCCCCGGCGTGCTCGAAGGCCCGAGCGAAAGCGCCGAAGTCGATGGGCAGGTAGGAATCGCCGTAGGTGAGCAGAAAACGCTCGCGCAAGGCGCCGGCATCCAGCGCGAAGCGCAGCGCGCCGCCTGTGCCGCGCAATACCTCGCCCTCATCTACGCAGCGCACCCGCAGCCCATATTGCTCCCCGCTGCCGACGTGTTCGCGCAGCTGCGAGCCCAGGTAACCGATCGAAAGCACGACTTCCTCGACCCCGTGGGCCCCGAGCCAGCCGAGCTGATGATCGATGAAGGGCGTGCCGTTCACCGGCAGCAACGCCTTGGGCACACCGGCGTTCAAGTGCCGCACCCGCGTACCGAGGCCGCCCGCGAGGATCAGGCACTGAACCCGCATGCTGGAGTCCTCGGCGCCGCTCAATCCTGCACCAGCACCTTCGAGCCTTCGTGATCGAACCCGAACCGCACCTCGGTGAGCCCCTGATCGGCCATGGCCCTGCGCAAGCGCGCCCGGTCTTCCGCATAAAAGAGCAAGAAGCCGCCGCCGCCTGCGCCCACCAGCTTGCCGCCCAGCGCGCCGTTTTCCCGCGCCGCGTCGTACCAGCGGTTGATCGAGTCGTTGCTCATGCCCTGGGAGCGGCGCCGCTTGTGCTCCCAGTGCTGGTTCAAGATCTCCGCGTAGTCACGCAGGCGCCCGCCCTCCAGCGCGGCCTTGCTGGCCAGGCCGAGTTGCTTGGTGAAGTGCAGGTTTTCGAGCATGGAGCTGTCAGACTGCACGGTGCGCTTCGCCTGGTCCTCGAGCACCGAGCCCGCGCTGCGCGAGTAGCCGGTGAAGAACATCAGCAGGTTGTCTTCGAGATCGTGCAGCGTGTCGGGATGCATGCGCAGCGGAGTGACCGTCACGGAGCCGCTGCGGTCAAACTCCAGGCACATCACACCGCCGAACGCAGCGATGTACTGGTCCTGCTTGCCCACCGGCTCCTGCAGCAGCTCGATCTCGATATGACAGGCCTCTTCCGCCAGATCCTTGGTGGCGATGGGCTCGCGCTTCAGCGCGTACAGCGCGCGCAGTAACCCGACCGTGAACGTCCCCGACGACCCCAGACCAGTTCCCGCGGGGATGTCGGCCATGCTGGCGATCTCGATGTTGGGCTGGATGTCGTGCAGGCGCAGCGCGGTGCGGAAGATCGGATGCTTGATCTGCTCGATGGAATCCACCGTTTCCATGTGCGAGTACTTGATCATGTAGCTCGGCACGAAAGCCCGGTGGATGGTGATATAGATGTACTGGCGGATCGCCGCCGAGATCACGAAGCCGCCGAAGCGCTGGTAATAAGACGGGAGATCGGTGCCACCCCCGCCCAGGGAGATTCGCAACGGCGTGCGCGTGATGAGCACTAGGTCGCCTCGAAGACGAAAGGGCCAGCCATTTGGATGGGCTGATCTTTTAGTGTGTCCTCTTGCCTCGGTCTAGTTCGGTGCCCTATCAGCCTCGGAGGGGGTGAGCGGTCACTGGGCCAATTGGAGCTGGCAGTGTTGGCGAACCCCGTTACGGAGCCATCCCCCGCAGGCAGTAGATCTTTTCGCGACCGCCCGGGATCAGCGCGCTGTGCTCGATCGCGCCCGGGTAGTGCTGGGCAAAGAAGGCGTCGAGGCTGGCCTCGTCGAAGCGGTGCTGGGCGTGGCCGCTGCCGGGATCGGCGCTGCGCTGCGCGAGCCAGCGGATCAGCGGGTTGGGGGAGCTCGAGAGATTGCGCACCGGCTCCGCGACGATCAGCGTGTGGCGCGCGGAAGCCAGCAGGCGCCCGACGATCGCCGGGTGGTCGGGCATGAACTGGTACAGGCTGGCGTGCAGGAGCACGATGTCGGCGGCAGGCACCGGGTCCTTGCGCAGGTCGAAGCGCTCCATCGCGATGCCGCGCGCCCGAGCGTGGGCGATGAAGCCGTCGTTGTACTCGCCCGCGCGGTAACGGACGCCGCGCGCCTTCAAGTGGTGCTGGTACAGGTAGGCGTCACCGGCGCAGGCCTCGAACACATCGGCGCCGTCGGGGATCAGTTCCGAGAGAGCCTGGTAGCGCGCCGCGTAGCCGCCGCCGTAAATCAGGCGCATCAGCAGCTGATAAATGGCGGGATGCGAGTAGATCAGGCTGCTCATCGCGGGCCCCACTTGTCGACCGACACTGGCGCCTGGGGCGCAGGCACGCCGGGATGGACGATGCGCTCGCCCACCACGTACTGCGGACCTTGATTTACGTTGAGGTGCGTGCGGCCCACGTACTCGCCGAGCACACCGAGCGTCATCAGCTGAAAACCGCCCAGCACCAGGATGCTGACGATCAGCGACGCCCAGCCGATGGCCGTGGCGCCGAGCGTCGGGTCGTTCAGGCGCCAGACCAGGAAGCCCAGCGCGAGCAGCAGGCCCACGCTGGCGATGAACAGCCCTGCGAAGGTGGCGATACGCAGCGGCACCACCGAGAAGTTGGTCGCCAGGCGCGCCCAGACGGCCACAGACTTCCAGAACGTATAGTTGCTGCGGCCGCGCAGGCGCGGGTGGTGTTGCACCACGATCTCGGCGATGCTGGCGGTGGTCCGGAACAGCAGGCCGTCCACGTAAGGATATGGGCCACGATACTGGATCAGCGTGGACACCACGTCTGCCGCCACGATCTTGTACGGGGAAATGTTGATCTCCGGCGGCTTGTGCAGGACGATCTCCGCGACCTTGCCGTTGAACCAGCTGCCCAGGTTCTTCCAGCCCTTCTGGTGGGTGCGGCGGTATCTGGCGTAGACGACGTCGTAGCCTTCGCGCAGCTTGGCGAGCAGCGCCGGCATGTCCGCCGGGTCGTGCTGCAGGTCATCGTCCATGATCACGATGGCCTCACCGCGCGCGGCGTTCATGCCCGCCATGATGGCGTTGTCCTGACCAAAGTTCTTGCGCAGCCGGACGCCGATGACCGCCGGGTCTCGCGCCACGACCTCCTGAATGGCTTCCCAGGAACGGTCGGGGCTGAAGTCATAGACCAGCACCAGCTCGTAGCGCAGCGCATGCTCCTGGCACGCGCTCGCGACACGCTCCGCCAGCTCGGCCACGCAATCTTGGCTGCCGTAGACCGGGACCACGACGGAAAGCGTGGGGCGATTCGTTTCGGACATGCCGCAGAAGCCCGCGGACGGTGGCACGGCCGACCCGGATCGTCAATCGGATATACTGGCCCCATGCTGGACCTGCTGGTGAACATCGACGTGGAGGATCTGGGGCGAGCCACCAAGTTTTACACGGAGGCCTTCGAGCTGCGCGTCGGGCGCCGGTTCGGCGAAGGCGCCATCGAACTGCTCGGTGCGCCGGTGCCGCTGTACTTGTTGGTCAAGGCCGAGGGCACGACGCCGTTTGCGGCCGCGCCAGCGGCTCGCATTTACCGGCGGCACTGGACCCCGGTGCATCTCGACTTCGTGGTTCAGGATCTCGAGCAGGCGCTGGTTCGTGCCCAGGCGGCGGGGGCGATCCGCGAAGGCCAGGTGGAGCAGCACGCCTGGGGCAAGCTGGCCTTGCTCGCGGATCCGTGGGGAAATGGCTTCTGTTTGCTGGAGCTGGTGGGGCGGGGCTATGACGAGATTGCCGAGGCGCGTAACACTTCTTCATGAAAGAAATGGCAGCCCCTCATGCGCTCGAGCCCAGACTGGATGCATGCAAGACATCCAGTACCGAGAGTTCAGCGATCGAGTGGTATGGGTCACCGGCAGCTCGCGCGGGATCGGCGCGGCCATCGCGCGCGCATTTGCGCGGCACGGAGCCCGGGTGGCGGTGCACGGGCGAGATGCCGAAGCCGCCAGGGCCGTCTGCCGGCAGATCGAGGAAGACGGCGGGCGCGCGTTCGCGGTGCTCGGTGAGCTGACGAGCTTCGCCGAGGTGGACGCGCTGCGCGGGCGTGTGGAGCGCGAGCTCGGCCCGATCGAGGTTGTGGTGGCCAACGCGGGCGGCGGGCACGCTCCGCCCGGTCCGATCGAGGAGCTGTCGGAAGCAGGCTGGCGCACGTCCATCGACGGCAATCTGACCTCCACGTTCCTGACGCTGAAGAGCGTGTTACCGGGCATGAAACAGCGGCGAGCGGGCAACATCATCACGGTCTCTTCCGCCGCCGGGCGGCGCCCCCATGCGCGCTCACCGATCGCGTATGCGGCCGCCAAGGCCGGGCTGTGTCGGTTCACGCAGGACGTCGCTCTGCAGGTCGGCGAGTTCGGGATCCGCGTCAACTGCATCGCGCCGGAGACCATCCTGACGGAGCGCAATCAACAGCGCATCCCGGACGCGCAGCAGGCGATGCTGGTCGATGCGCATCCCATCCGGCGGCTGGGCACGCCCGACGACATCGCGGACGCCGCGCTGTTCCTCGCGTCCGGGGGCTCGGCGTGGATCACCGGTGTGGTGCTCGATGTCGCGGGCGGTGCCGTGATGGTGTAAGCCGGACGGCGTGTCCGGCGTGGCGCTGGACAGTGGCGCCGGTCATTCCAACGTGATTCGCTCGCTGGCGGCTCCGGACCCCAGATTTTGTACGGCGACGTGCAACGGGATGCCCTCGATATCGAGCTCCAGGGTCAGCTGGCCCACGCCGCTTTCCGTGAGGCCGAGCTGGGCGCCTTGCCCGGCGCGCGCGCCGAGCAAGAACAGCGACGCGAACACGGCGCGCAGCTGCGCACGTTGACTCAGCTCCACCACCGCCGCGGGCTGGAGCTGATCTTCCGCGGTGGAATACCAGCCTTGGCCCGGTACGCCGGCCACGTCGGGCTCACCGTAGTGCAGCTGCAGCTCCGCGGCCGTGTTGCTGGCGGCGTGTAACGAGAGCAGCGGCGTGCTGTCTGCTGCGCTGCGGGGCGCGATGATGTGCACGCCGCCGTCGCCTGCACCCGCCGGAACCAAGGCAGGCACGTCGGGAGCGAGGTGCCAGGTGAGCGAGAAGGCATGCGGCTCGCGGCTGGACAGGTCGTCGAGCACGAGCAACACGTCGCGGCCGAGCAGCAGCAAGCCGCGACGGTGCGCCACGCCCGAGTACAGGCCGTGCAGCGCCGAGGCATAGAGCCAGGAGTCGCTGCCGTACACGCCGCGAGCCGTGAGCCCGAGCTGGACCTCCCCGGGCGGTGCGAGAGCAGGCTCGCTCGACGAGCGCGCGGCTGCTGCCAGCTTTTCGCAGCTGACCAGCGGCGCGTCGATGTACGGATTGGCGCGCTTGCGCAAGGCATCTCGCGCGCACTGGTTATCCCCGTCGACGTTCACGGTGTTGTGCGCGCTGGTGCTCTCGAAGTAGTGCCGGCCCTCGGCGGTATACGAGAACCAGCCCGAGTCGACGAGCAGCGGAATGCCGGGGCCGCCGGGCGTGCCCGGATCCGGACCGAACAGGTGCACGGAGAGCGCGTCGGGATGGGAGTGGCGGTGAAAGGGCACGCCGGCGTTGAAGACGATGTGCGTCTGCTGCGTGAAATTGGGGGCAAACGCCGAGTGCAGGGTGACGAAGCCGGAGTTCTCGAACACCGTGAGCAGCTCCTCATCGCCGGGCGGAGCGCCCTCTACGCCGCCCGAGCGGTAGTAGCGCAGCTGCTCGGAGAAGGGCCGCTCCTGCCGCTCGTAGCCCTCGAATTCGGGCTCGGCATAGCCGGAGAAGCGCTGCGGCAGGCTCGATCCGATCATGGGGATCCAGCCGCTCGGCAAGCCGACGTGGATCGCGGCGCGTACCATGCCGTCGATCAGCCCGGGCACGTCGAGCGCCGTCGAGGGATTGAGCCGGTTGAGATCGGGCGAAGCGAGCTGGGGGTGCTCGGCGTCGAAGTCGAGGCGCTGCGCGGGGGGTACGGCGTCGGGATCACTGCCGTAGCGGGAATCGATGTCCTCGGTCAGATCGATGCCGGCTCGCGCCAGCCAGCTGGTGGCGTCGAGCAGCAGGTTCAGCTGGTAGTCGTGATAGAAGGGCGATTGCTCGATCTGCACGCCGTCGGGGAACACCGTGTCGACCAACAGATCGTTCAGGCGGTGGCGACCGAGGCGCAGCCAGGCGTCGGTCAGCTCGCGCGGCAGCCGCACTCGGTCGGTGCGCGCGAAGTCGTGCGCGAGCTGCAGGAGTGCGATGGATTCGCTGATGCCGTGATTGTTGCCGGGCTCATAGCCGCTCGGCAGCGCCAGGGCGTCGCCCGTCTGGCGGATGGCCGTGAGCCAGGCATTGCGGCTCTCGATGGAGAGGATGCCGCGGAACATCTGGTAAGCGTCCGCGAGCACCTGGGCGCGATACGCCGTGGCGTGCGGATCCCAGAGCGAGAGCCGCAGCTGGGTATAACTCCAGCGGCTCGGCCCCGCGCACTCGACCGGCGTGCTCCCCTCGGCGGCGGGGACGACGCGCCCGAGGCCATCGATGGTGGAGCCCGGGTCCCATTGCGCGAGCGACGGGGACCAGCTGCGATTCGGGTTGGGATAACCGCTGCCGGGCGCCTCGCAGGTCGGCAGCTGCTCCAGCGCGTAGGGCAGGTGACCCTCGCTCATGAAGCTGTCGAACACTGCCAGCCCGGCGTTGCGCGCATCGAGCCGCAGGCGCGCGAGCGCGGAGCGCGAGGCGCCGTGACCCGTGCGAGCCTCGAGCCGCTCGCGAAGCCGGTCGTCGGAGGCGTGCAGCGCCGTGAACAGCAGCTCGCCCGTCATGCGCAGGCCGAACAGGATGTACTGGTTGTAGACGGAGAGCTCATTGCCGAGGTAGGCGCGCCAGTCGGGCGCCTCGCACTCATGCTCGACCGCGCCCGGAGCGAACCCGAGGCAGCCCACACTGCTGCCGTCGCGCAGCTGCTGCGGGTGAGGCTTCGTCGCCAGGCTCGGATCGCTGTCGGACATGCGCGGCAGCCGGTACACGCCCTCGATCATGTCCATCGCCGCGTCGACCCGGGCGATCTCCCCCGGCTCGCCGAAGTGCAAGAAGCCGTACACCGCGCGCGGTAGCTCGCACACGTCGGTCGAGGCCTCGATGCCGTAATCGCCCCCCACGTCGGGTACGCACGCGAGGCCTTCGGCGCAGGCGCTCTCCTCGCAGGACTCTCCCTCGCCCGACTGCGGCAGCAGGCGGATGGGAGTGCAGCCCGCCAGCAGCAGAGCGCACGCCAGTCCGAGGCGACGCAGGGGACTCGTCACGAAGACGGAGCGTACCTCCGTCGGCGCTGTCAGAAACGTGAAATGTCAGCGCTTCAGGCGGTAACCCGTCTTGAAGGTCCAGAACACCAGCGCGAGACAGATGGCGAGGAAGCCGCAGGTCATCCCCAGGCTGAGACCGACACCCACATCGGAGGTCTCGTAGAAGCTCCAGCGAAAGCCGCTGATCAGGTACACGACGGGGTTGAAGAGCGTGGCGGTGCGCCAGGCGGGCGGCAACATGTCGATGGAGTAAAATGCCCCACCGAGAAACGTGAGCGGCGTGACGACCAGCGTCGGAATGAACTGCAACTGCTCGAAGCCATTCGCCCAGATGCCGATGATGAAGCCGAACAGACTGAAAGTGACGGCGGTGAGCACGAGGAAGGCGAGCATCCAGAACGGGTGCAAGATCTGCACGGGCACGAACAACGCGGCAGTGCCCAGGATGATCCCCCCGAGCAACACCGACTTGGTCGCCGCGGCGCCCACGTAACCGAGCGTGATCTCGAACTGCGAGACGGGGGCCGACAGGATCTCGTAGATGGTGCCGGTGAACTTCGGGAAATAGATGCCGAACGAGGCGTTGGAGATGCTCTGCGTGAACAGCGAGAGCATGATCAAGCCCGGCACGATGAATGAGCCGTAGCTGACCCCGTCGACGTGCCCCATGTGCGAGCCGATGGCCGAGCCGAAGACCACGAAATACAGGGAGGTGGAGATCACCGGCGCGGCCACGCTTTGCCACAGCGTGCGCAGCGCGCGCGCCATCTCGAAGCGATAGATGGCGCGTACGCCGTGATGGTTGAAGCCGAGGGCTGCTGAACTCACTGCGCTGCTCCGTTCTGCGCGCGGGCGCCTCGAGCCGGCGCGTTTGCGGGCGGATTGGGGACGTTGGGCAGGGAGAGCCGAGACGAGCTCTGCTCGCTCACCAGGCGTACGAAGATGTCCTCCAGCGAGCTCTTCTGCGTCTGGATGTCCTTGAAACCGATGCCCAGCCCCGTGACGCGCGAGAGCAGCGCGGGGATGCTCTGGTCGTTGGACTCCAGCGTATATTCCAGCTCCGTGCCGCCTGCCTTCAGCGTCATGCCCAGCTCGCCGAGCTCGCGCGGCAGCGTTGACAGCGGGCTCGACAGCTGCAGCGTGAGCTGCTTCTTGCCCAGCTTGCTCATCAGCGCCGTCTTTTCCTGCGCCAGAATCAGCTTACCCTTGTGGATCACGCCCACGCGGTCCGCCATCTCTTCCGCCTCTTCGATGTAGTGCGTGGTCAAGATGATGGTCATGCCGTTCTCGCGCAGCCGCCGCATCAGAGTCCACATGCTGCGCCGCAGCTCCACGTCCACGCCGGCCGTCGGCTCGTCGAGGAACAAGATCTTCGGCTCGTGCGCGAGCGCCTTGGCGATCATCGTGCGCCGCTTCATACCGCCAGACAGCGTCATGATGCGGTCCTTGCGCTTCTCCCAGAGTGCCAGATCCCTCAGCACCTGCTCCACGTACGCAGGGTTCGGCCCGAGGCCGAACAGACCTCGGCTGAAGTTCACCGTGGCCCACACGGACTCGAACGCGTCCGTGTACAGCTCCTGAGGCACGAGACCGATCTTGGTGCGCGCCGCGCGATACTCCTTCTGGATATCATGTCCGTCGACCGTCAGCACGCCGGTGCTGGGCGTGACGATGCCGCACATGATGCTGATCAGCGTGGTCTTGCCGGCGCCGTTGGGGCCGAGCAACGCGAAGACCTCACCCCGCTCGATCTCGAGATCGACGTGGTCGAGCGCCCGGAAACCCGAGGCATAGGTCTTGCTCAGATTGGAGATGGAGATGATGGGTGGCATGCGTTTTCGAGCCGGCTAGGCGTGGGATGAGGGCGGGGCGGTGGTGTCGTTCAGCGCGGGCAGCAGCGGGATATCCGTCGGACCCATCTCCACGCCGAGCCGCGTCAAGACGGCGTGCACCTGTCCGCGATGGTGAGTCTGGTGATTGAACATTTGCGTGACGAGGGCCAGCCGGGGCGCCGTCTGTGTAAAGCCGTAGAGCTGGCTCGTCCAGGTCAGGGGCTCCTCCAGCCACTCCGCCGTCACACCCCGGGCGAAATCCAGGATATCGCCGTCCAGCTCCTCGCGGGCCGCGCTCAGCTCCGCGAAATCCGCGTACAACTCTTGCCCCAGCCTGCCCAGCGGATGAGCCTTGCTCGTAAAACGGCGCATCCACGCGCGATCTCCCCAGAGCAAGTGATTCAAAGTGGAATGGATGGACTTGAAGAACAGCCCATGATCCCGCCGCCGCTCCTCGTCCTTCAGCGTGGCGCAGGCCGCGTACATGCGACGATTCATCCAGTGATTGTATTCGGCCATCAGAACGGGGTAGCTGCCCTGGAACATGCGCGCCAGTGTGCCCGAGGACGCTGGGTAGGGCCAGCCGGCAACGCTGGCGCGGAAGCAGAGCGCAGGCATGGAGCCCGGCGCGGCCGCAGGCAAGCCCCCGAACGGAGCCGGGATGCGCGATGTGTTCGCGCGCAATGTGGGTCGGCGCGGGGGCGTCAGAAGAAGGGCTCGGAACCGAACGACGTTCAGAGACGCCAGGATGAGCCCGCTGAGAAGTGGGGCCGCCGGGGGTGCCGCTACCCCTGACGATGCTCGTCCCCAGCAGCTCGAGAACGGCGATTTCCCTTGACGGCTTTTTGTGAACTCGGCGCTGGCAAGCGCTGAGCCCCACAATTCAACGCGAACGGCGCCTCGAACGCGTCGATCCCCTCCCGTGCGGGTATGAGCACGGGGACGGGCGCCTGGAGCTGGCGCACCGGGAAGGGGGCCTTTCGCGGCGACGCGCTGAGATTCCCATGGAAACCTCAACTGCGAGTCGATGCACCTGACGCCGATGCCTCGTTGCGCGCGCAATTCGCGGAGGTCCCGCAGGACCTGTCCAGGCCCGCACCGGGGTCTTGCATCATCCTGCTAGGGCTAGGAATGGGCGGCTTCGGCGAGTATGTGGAGCGGCTGATTGGATACAAGCCACGCTCGAGCATGCGAGCCCCGCGCGCGCAGTGGGCGGTCCTGGCGTCGCTCGATGCCTTGTCGCGCCGAGCCCACTCGCACACTGTGTCGCTAGCAGAGCGCGCGGCTATGGGTCGTAGAACTGCACGGTTTCGCGGTACATCGCGCCCAGATCATCACCGACGCTGACGCCGAAGACGTAGTCGGACGGGAAGGTGTCGCGCACGAGCTGCCGGCTGTGTTCGGGGAAGGCGTCGGGGTCGGCCAGGATGGTCTCCGTGCGCAGGCCGGTGCCGGCGTGCTGGTGGCAACCGATGCAGTTGGAGGCGACGTTGCCGTCGCCTTCTTCGAGGTACGGGTTGGAGCACCAGCTGGGGCCGCCCATCCCGGCGTAGGCGGCTTCGAGCGAGTCGCCGAGGCTGCCGTCGAAGCCGCCCCGGGGATCTGCATCGCCTTCCGCGAAGGCGACGGAGCTGCACATCTTGTAGTGTTGCCAGGGGCCCGGCAGGGTCGAGGGGCGGTCGGCGCCGAAGTCGCTGTCCGCGTCGGGTGACCACCAGAGGGTGAGCCAGAACCAGTGGTTCAGCTCTTTGGTCATGATGTGCAACGCAGCGAGGCGGAAGGTGTTACCGTTCGGCAGGCGCAGGGTGTAGATGTCGTCGGGGCCAGGGTCTGCTTCGCCGTCGGGCTCGGTCCAGGCGAACTTGCCGTCGGGAGCGAGGCGTCGGGCGAGGCCGGCGGCAGAGGTGTCGTAGCTGGGCAGTGCGTTGCCGATCTCGCTGCGGCGCCAGCTGGCCTTGATGATGCTCGCGTCTGCGGGGAACTGTGTCTGGAGGCAATCCGGGGGAGGGCTCGGCGGCAGGCCGCAGCGGACGTCTCCAGGAGGGCCCGCTGTCGCCCCGGCAGCAGGTGCCGCATCCACGGCCCCATCCCGGCACCGCAGCACCGGCGCGTAGCTCTCCAGCAGCTCACGGCTCGCCGCCGGCGAGTAGGCGACACGGTAGATGCCAGCGAGCCCCGCGACTGCGCTGGCGTCGCTGATGGCGGCGCGGTAGCTGGCGAGGCGTTCGGCAGTCCACTCGGGGAAGTCGCTGGCGGCGCCGTCGTTCCAGAGCCAGGCAGCGTCGAGCGTGTTGCCCGGCAGGGGCGCGCGCGCGGCGCGTTCGGCGGGCGAGAGCTGGGGGTAGACGTGGCGGAAGATGCGGGTCAGGTCATCTTTGGCGTGCCAGGTTTGCCAGGCGGGCAGCGTCGCGGGGCTGGTGCCGAGCGCTGCGGCCACGGGCATCGGGGCGAGCACGCGTTCGGCGATCTGCCACGCGACTTCGCGGCGCAAGCGCTGGGAGGTGATGAGCTCGAGGGCGCGCGCTTCGAGCGTGGTGTCGGCGTGGTAGTCTGCCGGCTCACCCACTGTCGAGCGATCGACGACGCTGAGCGCCGCGCGGTTCTGTCCGATGTCATCCGTGCTCGACGTGGAGCAGTCGAGCGCGGGGCTGGGCCCGGGCGTGTCGTTGCCGGCGCCAGCGCCTCCGGCTGGGCTCAGCTCGGTCGTGTCGCGGGCTCCGCAGGCGAGGCTCGCGCTGGCGAGCAGCAGTGCACCGAGGAGCTGGAGGCGGGCGGCCATGTTCACTCGCGCAGGAGGGCGGCGTCGGTCGCGGCGAAGAACTCCTGCTTCGCCAGCGTGCGGACGGCGAAGTAGATCCAGCCGTCGGAGCGGAAATGGGGGAAGAGCGCGAACTTGCCGGGCGGCATGTCGGTCAGGCGCGCGATGTTCCCCGTCGTCAGGTCGACCAGATACAGGTTGGACGAGCCGTTCGCCAGGTAGCCCTGGAAGCCAGGCTCGTCCGCGCTGGCGAAGCCGAGCTCCTGCGCGTCGGATGCGGTGACGTAGCGGTGGAACACCAGCCAGCGTTCGTCGTACGAGAAGGTGGGTTTGCCGCCCTGGACGCACAAGCGACCCAGGTCCTCGACGGAGGCGCTGGACGTGCCGCGAACATTGGCCTTGGTGAGCTTGTAGAGCGCGTAGCCGGCGTGCTCCGCTGCGATCACGCTGTTCTCCAGGTCGAGCTCGCGCCCCTTGATGCGCGTGGCCAGCAGGTTGCCCGAGGGGGACAGCATCGGGTCGCCCTGGTGCGCCAGCGCGACCTGAACGGAGTCCCCGGCGTCGTACCCGTCTCCGACGTGAACCACGGCCGTCAGCGTGACTTTGCTGGTGGCCTCGTAGGCGGCGGACGGGTTGTTGAGCACCTTCTCGAAGCCGCCATTGTCGCTGGTATACGAACCGTGCACGACCCAGTAGTCACTGCCGCCGACCGAGCTGGCCAGCTGCTGGTAGAGGCCGACGCGGCCGAGGACCTGGTGGCATTCCAGCTCGCTTCCCGTCAGCTCGGTGAGGCCGCTGCTGAGCACGGAATAGTCGCAGGTGAGCGCCTGTTCGCGCGGCGAGACGGAGCCATCCGTGGGTTCCGTGATCATCTCGCCGCTGGCTTCCCCATCATTCTGTTGCAGGATGAATCCCGAGCCGTCGGGGAAGAAGGTGGCGTCGTAACGGAAGTTGGCGGGGATCACGCGACCACCCGCCAGGTCGATGATCTGGCCGTAGCGGTTCTCCGCGAGGGGCTGAAGCAAGCCGGACGCGATGTAGCGGCCGTCGGGGGAAACACGCGACCAGTAGGTGCTGGGCGTGTTCGAGTTGTCGTAGAGCACGCGAATCTGCGCGCCGCCGAGCGCCTGCCAGTCGCTGGTCGTACCGTTGGAGCTCGCGAGCGGAAAGTCGCCGAGGCAAGCGGACCCGCTCTGGCCGTTCTCGCAGCCAAAGTCGAGCAGCGGGAGCTGCGCGTTCTTCGCGCGCCAGCCCGAGGTTGCCATCTCCTGCACGTGCTCGCTCAGAGTGCCCAGATCGAGCCCGTCGGTGCAGGCTGCTCCCTCATCGGCAGGCACCAGGTCGAATAGCTTCGGGGTCTTGCGCGCAAACCATTCGGCCACGATGTCGAACTCGGCCTGGGTCCAGGGAGTGCCGGCGCGCGGCATGCCGACGTTGGTGATGAAGCTGGTTTTTTCTTTCTGGCGATCGCCGACGCCCGAGGCCCGCTCGAACACGTGGGAGAACCACGGTAGGTGAGAAGCCGCGGCGTAGATGCCGAAGTGTTCGGGCGCGAGCGGCTCACCGTCGTCGGCCTGTTGTCGAAAGCACGCGAACATCTGGTCCAGCGCCGCCTGATCATCGAGGTCGGCATCACCGAGGCACTCGTTGGCGAAGGCCTGCGTGAGCTGCGCCCAGCGGGTGAGCGTGGGGCGACCGAGGGTGTGGCAGTTCTTGCACACGCCGCTGCCGTTGACGGCGGAGGCGCCCAGCAGATCGAGCGCCTGGTTCGCCAGTGCATCGTCCTCCAGGGCCACCGGACCGCGCAGCACTGGAATCGTGCCCGTCCCGCCGCCCGTCGCTCCCTGGGCCGAGCCGTCGGGCCCCCGGGCAGGCGAGCCCTCCGAGCAGGCCGAGCCGAGCAGCAGCCCCCCGGGCAGCAGCCTCAGGACAGCGTGAAGGAAGGTGGCGCGGCCGCGGGGGGAGGTGCCGCTGGCGCTGCGCCGGTAGGGACGGGAACTCATTGTTGTTTTTTGACACGGAGAGCGGCGTGAGGTCCAGCGCGGCCCCCACCCCCGGCGCGCGGTGGCAGCGCCGGGGGAGCGGTCGAGCCAGACCGGCCACGGCTCACTCGCGCAGGATGGCGGCGTCCGTCGCGGCGAAGTACTCCTTCTGGCCGACAGTGCGCACCACGAAGTAGATCCAGCCGTCGGAACGGAAGTGCGGGAACAGCGCAAACTTGCCGGGTGGCATGTTGGTGAGGCGCGTGATGCCACCGTTCTTCAGGTCGAGCAGGTACAGGTTGGAGGAGCCGCTGTCCTTGTAGTCCTGGAAGGCCGCGTCGTCGGCGTCGGTAAAGCCGAGATCCGTCGCGTCGGAGTCGGTGACGTAGCGGTGGAACACCATCCAGCGTTCGTCAAAGGAGAACGTGGGCTTGCCGCCTTGCACGCAGATGCGGCCCAGGTCCTTGATGGTGGGGGACGCGCTGCTGCTGGCGGTCAGCGCGTACAGCGCATAGCCCGCTTGCTCGGCGGCGATCACGCTCTCGTCCGCACTCGTGGTTTCGCGCCCTTTGATGCGCGTGGCCAGCAACGTGCCCGAGGGCGAGAGCATGGGATCGCCCTGGCGCGGCAGGGCGAGTTGCTGAGGGGTGCCCGCGCTGTAGCCGTTGCCGTTGTTGACCATCGGGGTCAGCGTGACCTTGCTGGTGGCCTCGTAGGCCGCGGACGGGTTGTTCAGCACGGGCTCGAAGCCGCCGTTGTCGCTGGTGTACGAGCCGTGCACGACCCAGTAGTCGGAGCCGTCGATGGACGCCGCGAGCTGCTGGTACAGGCCCAGCTTCCCGCTGACCTGGCTGCATTGCGCGGCCTGATCGCCCTCGCCCGTCAGCTCCGTCAGGCCGTCGCTGAGCACGGAGTAGTTGCAGGTGAGAGCCTGCGCCCCGGCGGACACCGTGCCGTCGGTTGGCTCGGTATCGGAGCTGCTGGTCGTGGCGCCTTCCTCCTGCTGGAAGACGAAGCCGGAGCCGTCCGGGAAGAAGGTGGCGTCGTAGCGGAAGTTGCCGGGGATCACGTGAGTGTCGGTCAGGTCGATGATCTGACCGTTGTGGCCGTCGTCGTCCGTGTGGAGCAAGCCGGAGGCGAGGTAGCGTCCGTCGGGGGAGACGCGGGACCAGTAGGTGCTGAGCGAGTCCGAGTTGTCATACAGGACGCGGATCTGCGCGCCGCCCAGCGCTTGCCAGTCGTTCGTGCCGGGCACGGTACCGGAGCTGGCGAGCGGGAAGCTCGCGAGGCAGGCCGAGCCACTCTGGTTGCCGGTGCAGCCGAAGTTGAGCATCGGTGCCTGCGCGTTCTTCGCGCGCCAGCCGGCGGTCGCCATCTGCTGGACGTGCGCGCTCAGCGTGGCCTGATCGAGGCCGTCCACGCACACGTCTCCTTGATCGGCGGGGACCAGGTCCAGCAGCAGCGGGGTCTTGCGCGCGAACCACTCGGCGACGATGTCGAACTGCTGCTGGGTCCAGGGGGTGCCGGATTGCGGCATGGCCACGTCGTCGACGAAGTCGCTCTTTTCCTTCGTGCGGTTGCTGATGCCCGAGGCGTGGTCGAACACGTAGCTGAACCACGGCAAGCGGCCTGCGGCCGCGTAGATGCCGAAGTTCTTGGGCGCGAGCGGTTTGCCGGTGCCGGCCTGTTTGTGAAAGCAGGCGTACATCGCGTCCACGGCAGCTTGCTGATCGAGATCGGCGTCCTTCAGGCAGGCGTCGCTGAAGGCCTGGGTGTACTGCGCCCACTGGGTGAGCGTCGGGCGGCCCAGGGAGTGGCAGTTCTTGCAGACGCCGGTGCCGTTGACGGAGGAGGCCCCCAGCAGGTCGAGCGCCTGGTGCGCGAGCGCATCGTCCGTCAGGGTCACATTGCCGCGCAGAGCCGGCGCGGAGTCCGCCGCCGCTCCAGCTGTGCCGCCGTTGCCGCCTCCGCCCCCGCTGCCGCCCGCGCCGCCGTTGTCCTCCCCCCCGGGCACGTCGGTCGAGCCAGCGCTGCCCGGATCGGGCTGAGCGGGAGAGCTATCCGAGCAGGCTGCCGCGAACAGCAGCAAGCCGGGGAGAAGGCTCAGGGCCGAGTTGCGGAGTGCGGACAGACCGGGGCGGGAGATGCCGAGCGCGGCGCGCCGGCGAGGGGGACTGGAACGCATCATGGTAGAGATCCTCGAGGAACGAGCCGGTGAGCTGCCGGCGGCAGTAAGTAAGGCCTGAAAGGGCAGGCCAACAGTTGTGGCAGCGGAAGGCGCGGTGATCAACCGAGCGAGCTCCGCAGCACAGCACGACCGCGCTCGACTGGCACAATTGTTCCCCCTTCAGACGTACTGGGGCTGTACGTTGCGCGCTCATGGTCGCTCTCCGTGCTGCCCCGGTGCATCGCAGCACCTTCAGGGGTGATCGTGCTACTCGGTCCAGAGGCCGACGCCGCCGAGTGAACACTCCGGGGCTCGCCTGTGCCGATGCGGTCCGCCCCCGTGTGTTGAACGATGAAACAGGGGCGGGGCGCATCGTCATCTGGCAGAACCTGCCACGCTGGATGTGACCGGCACGTTGCCTTCTGAGCCCTACTGGATCAAGGACCCTACTCGATCAAGGCGCCTACTTGATAAAGTAGCCCGCTACTTTATAGGCACCGTCGCTCTTCATCAGCGTCACGCTCTCCATCGCAGCTGCCTTGTTCGCAAAGGTAGTGTCGTAGTAGACGGTCACGTACTCGCCGTCTGGCGCACCGGGGACGGTCGTCTTGTACTCGGTGGCGTGGAATTTCCGCGACGACAGCTCTCCCAGGGGCTCACGGGCGGCACTGGCGGCTTGCTCCCATTTTTCTTTCGTTACCGACGACTGGAAGATCGGGGCGGTGGCATCCCAGCTCTGCGCGTATTGTTTTTGATCGATCAACGCCAGCCAGGCGTCGGCGCTGGCGTGCGCGGCTTGCTCGTCTGCTTGATGCGGACTCGCTTCGGGGGTACTGGCGGCAGGCGCTTGCGCTGGAGCCGCGCTGCTGCTTGCCGGATCGGGAGACTTTGCCTCGGGCTGCTGACAAGCAGACCCGCTCAGGGCTGCCAGCAAAGCATTGGCGATGAGGAACCGGTGAGTTTTGATCGACATTCGCCGAACATCGCACGGGCTGCGCGCCTCCTGGTACTGAAAACGCGAGCGTGAGCTGGTGCTCGAGTCAGCCGCCCGAGCCCGGGGTCGCGCCGGCGGGCTCGGCCTCGACGAAGATGTGCTTCATCTCCGGATACTCGCTGCGGATCGCGTGCTGGATGCCGTCGATGGAGCGGGCCACGAGCTCTGCGCTGAGCTGTGGCTGGAAGCGAACGTTGAGAATCAGCAAGACCTCGTGCGGGCTCAGGTACACGCTGGCGGGCCTCCAGGCTTCCAGCACTCCGGGTTGGGCAACGGCGAGCTCGCGGACCCGCCGCACGACTTCTGGATCGGCGCTTTCACCGATCAACAGGTGCTTGGTTTCATACACGAGGTAGATCGCCACGCAGCACAAGATGCCGCCGATCACGATCGACGCGACCGCATCGGGCCAGGTCGCATTCAGGCGTTGGCCCAGGAACACGCCGGTGAACGCCACCAGAATACCGATCAGCGCCGCCGTGTCCTCTCCGAAGACCATGAAGCTGCTCGGATCCTTGCTCCGGTGCAGCTTCTCCCAGAACGAACCGCCGCGCGCGCCTCGCCGCACTGCGCGCGCCGCGATGGTCCAGGAGGCGGCTTCCGACACGAACGAGATGCCGAGCACCGCGTAGTTCCAGACCGGCGAGCCCTCCTTGCTCGGGTGACTGAGGCGATGGATGCCCTCGTAGATCGAGAACCCTCCACCGACCCCGAACAGCAGCCCGGCGACGATCAGGCTCCAGAAATAGAGCTCCAGGCCGTAGCCCATCGGGTGAGTCGCATCGGCGCTGCGGCGGCTGCGGTGCAGGCCGACCAAGAGCAGGACCTCATTGCCGGTATCAACCAGCGAGTGGATGCCCTCGGCGAGCATGGCTGAGCTTCCCGAGACGCTCGCTGCCACGAACTTGGCCGCGGCGATGAGCAGGTTGGCGGCCATCGCGCCGTAGACCGTCAGCGAGCTCTCCTTCGAGTCCTCGGACCCCGTCTCCCGGCGCGCCACCGCTCGGCTCCTGCAGGGGCCGTGCCACGACCGCCGCGCGCAGCCTGGGCATGATGACACGACCGCCGCTGGCGAACAGAGCGCCGAGCCAGGCGAGCGAGAAGGCGCAAGTTGCCGAGAGCAGCACGGAGAGCCAGAGCTGACGAAGGCTGTAGCTGTGCTGGAGCGCCGGCATCAGCAGGATCTGCAGCACGCCGAGGAGGAACACGGCGCCGCCAGCGCCGAGTGCCGGCTGCAGCACGTGGGCGCGCCGTCGGAGCTGCAAGGTCATCCAGCCGACGCTCGAGAACGCGGCTGCGTTCGCCATCTGCGTCACCAGCGGCCGTTCCACGACCAGCGCGAGCAAACCTGCCAGGCCGGCAAAAGCCACAGTGAGACCCGCGGCTGTCAATGTGCCCCCCCACCACCTAGCGCGCAGGCGTCGGATCGACATGGGCCTCCGCATTCCAGAACTGTTCCAGCGCCTCGCGCGCGACGTCGCCGGGGTTTCTGCAACGCTGGGCGTGCCAGGCCGCCACAGCGCCACAAACTTCGATCCCAGCTCAGCCGCTGGATGGGTTGACGGGCCAGATTCCGCTCGTCGAAGCAGTCGACCGGACGAGTGCGTCTCGCTAGGCTGGCAGGGTCGTGGCGTATCATGCGTTGACCTTGACGGCGCAGCTCTCCCGGGAGCTGCAGCGCGGCGTGCTGGAGTTGCCTCTGGAGAGCGTGCCGGGCGCGGAGCGCTGTGAGCCGGGACAACCCTTGCGGCTGGTAGGGCCGGCGGGAGGTCTGGAAGCGCTCGCGGTCGCCGATCCCGAGAACCAGCTGGTGCGCGTGTTCGCGCGCGCGAGCGAGGGCGTGAGCGCCCTGGATGCGGCGTTCTTGCGGGGGCGGGTGCGCCAGGCGCTGGCCCTGCGGGCTGCCTTCGGCTTGCGCCGCAGCGACACCAGCCACCGACTCCTCCACGGCGCCGGCGATGGCTTGCCTGGCTTGTGCGCTGACGTCTACGGCGAGCACGCGGTGCTCTACGTGTATTCGCGCGGCCTGCTCACCCTGGGCCGCGTGCTGGCGAGCGCGCTGCTCGAGGAGAGCGGGCTCTCCGGAGTCGTGCTCAAGCTGCGCAGCGCCGACGCCGCCGCGGGGGGCACGGTGAAACAGGAGGTGGTCGGCAATGGACCGCCCGAGCGCCTGGTGGTGCAGGAAGAGGGCATCCCGTATGAGGTGCATCTCGGTTCCGGGCTCAACGTGGGCTTGTTCACGGACATGCGCGAGCACCGCGCACGTCTGAAGCGCTTCGCACGCGACCGCTCGGTGCTCAACCTCTTCTCCTATACGGGTAGCCTCTCGGTGGCGGCCGCGCGCGCGGGAGCGCGCCAGGTGACGAGCGTCGATATGGCCAACGGTGTGCAGCGCTGGGCGCGCGAGAACTTCACGCTCAGCGGCTTGCCCGCCGACGCGCACCGCTTCGAGACCCAGGAGTGCTCGGCGTTCCTGAAAAAGGCCGCGCGCGCGGGCGAGCAATTCGATCTGATCATCGCCGATCCACCCACGTACTCCGCCGCGCGGGCCTCCGCCTGGTCGATGCGCAAGGACTATCCGGAGCTGATCCGGCTGAGCGCTGCGCTGTTGCCCCCGGGCGGTCTGCTCTGGCTCTCTTCGAATCGCCGGGACCTACCGCCCCTGTCCGAGATCGCGCAGGAGGCGCTGGAGAAGGTGCAGCGCCCCGCGCAGTTGCTCGAGGTCGGCGGCTTGCCTCCGGACTATCCGACGGTGCTGGCGCAGCCGCTCGATCGCTATCTGCAGGTCTGTTTGTTCAGCCTCGGTTGAACTCGACCTACTCGAAGGAGACGTCGTCGAGCCACAGATCCAGGGCTGCGGCGGCCGGCACCTCGAACTGGATCGTCATCAGCTGGTCCGGGGCGAAGGGCGTGTCGATCACCGTCGGCGGCAGCAGGCTGGTCCAGTCCACCGTGTACGGGTTCCAGGCGTCGTTGATCGCGACTTCCGTGGAATAGAGCAGACCGCACTCGCCGGTCGCCGTATCGCACGTCGAGCAGGGGTGGCCGGGCGCCAGGTTCTGCTGCATGAAGATCACCTTCAGCCGGGTGCCGCTACCGCGCGCCCAGAAGGTGATGCCCCGGTAGGCGCTGGCGTCGTAGGGGAACGCACCATTGCGCAGCTCGAGGGTCAGGTTAGCGCCCCAGCCGGTGAAGCCACCGCCCGAAAGGTGCAGCGAGCTGCCGGAGCCATCGACGCCGCCGAGCTCGGGCACCGGTGGATCGCTGGTGCTGAGGAAACCGCTCTGGTCTGACCCGGCGTGCCACGAGCCGCTGCGCCCGTCATTGGGCAACACGGAGGAGTCGCCGTCCTCGAAATCATCGATCAGCGGCGCCTGCCCCGACGCCTTCAAGATGTCGCAGAAGGGCGTCTGCGGTGCTGAGCCGGTGCCCGGACCCTGGCGGGGTGCGCCCATGCTGCCGAGCACGCTCGCGACGTTGTCCTTCACCGCGTTCAGCAGCGCGACATCGGCGAGGGCGCTGGCGAGCGCGGTCGAGGATGCAGCCGGATTGCCCGCCAGCCGATCGCGCAGCCGCGATGCCTCCTCGAGCGCCGGCGCCAGGCGGGCGTCGCGGATGGTGACCAGATCCGCGAGGGAGCCCGACAGCTGGGCGGTCAGGGTCGGATCGGCGTCCGCGCGCGAGAACACCCAGGCCGTGGCCGTGTCGCAGCGCAGATCGAAGCGCCCGATGGCGCCGCAGTCGCTGATGCAGCCGCTCGCTGCGCAGGGGCTCGTGCCGAGCGCGGAGGCGCAGCGCGGGCTGCCGAGCTCCGTGCTGCACTGGCCCAGACACAGCGCGCCGCCGGTGCAGTTCGGAGCGGACAGCATCGGATCTGCGTCGCACCGGCCCTCGCAGCTGCCGTCGCCGCGCCCGTTGCACAAGCCGGTGCAGGTGCCGTCGCACAGCCCGTCACAGCCGTCGGGGGTTGCCGCGTCGCAGGTACCGTCGCAGCGCCCGAGGCAGCTGCCCTGACAGACGCCGGTGAAGTTGCCGTCGCACGCGCCCTTGCACGCGGTGGGCGCGCCGGCGCTGCCCAGGCACTGCCGCGAGTCGCAGCTGCCGCTGCAGCTCCCCGCCACCGAGTTTGCTTCACAGCGATCCGCGAGCGTGCCCGGATTGCAGCTCGTCGCGCACGCCGCCTCGCACTGGAGCTGGCGATCCACGTCGGGCCAGCAGCGCGCGGGCAGATGGTACCAGGTGAGCGAGGCCGCGGGCAGGGCACCGGTCGCTTGTTGACAGAGCTGGTTCAGATCCGCGGCGCTTGGAGCCGCAGGGGGGCTCGCTTGCACCAGGTTGGCGCAGGCGCGGGCCACGTCCACGGCCAGCTGGGCGCTGGTCGAGTCCAGCGCTTTGCCGAGATCGGGGCTGCCGGCGCTGCTGTTGCTGCCGTCGGGCGTGGATGCGGGCGGCTTCTTGGGCGGAGTAGCTGCAGGTTCGTCGCCGGGCTCGGTGCCGACCAGCGTCCAGGGGCCACAGGTGGGGGTCGAGGGGGCCTTCGAGGCGCACGAGTGGCTCGCGCGCACGCTGGCCGTGCCGGCCCGCACGCGGGCGCAGAGTGCATCGGGCAGCTGCACACCGCCGCCGCTCGCGGCCGGTGCCCAGCCGGAGAGGTCGGAGGCGTCGAGCGGGATCCAGCAAGCGCTGTCCGTGCAGTGGCCATCACCGCCTGGCGGCAGCACGGCTGCGATGTTCAAATCGTCGCTCGCGGGCGTGGCCAGCACGCAGCTGTCGAGGTCGAGCGCGGGCTGCTCGCTCTGCTCGAAACAGGGCAAGGTGTCGAAGCAGGTGCCGCCGCCGGTGGCGTTGCCGCCGCCGTACACGGCGGCGCTCTGATAGGTGGGCAGGAGGGCTTCCTGGACCTCGTCCAGCTTGCAGCTGCCGGCGATGCAGGTATAGCCCTCGTCGCAGTCCGAGCGCGTCTGCTGCCCGTCCTGCTTCACCTGGCCATCGCACAGCCACTGGATGGGCATCGTCAAGAGCGCGGTGCGCTCGCGCGGCACCTTGAGCGCCGATTCGCGCACCACGCGCGTGCGATCCCCCTGGCGTGCGATCAGCCGCACGCGCACGAATTCGCCGGGCTCGCTGCCCTCGATGATCGCGAACGTGCCGGGCAGGTACTGCCCCTCGAGCGCCGGGAACAGGTTGACCTGCGTCGACTGTGCGGGCCCGTGCTCCGGCTGCACCAGGATGTCGACGCGGCTCACGTCCTTGTCGACGTACATGTCCGTCGAGATCGCGAGCATCACGCTGCCGCGCGGCGTCTCGCTGCTGCAGCCGGCCGCAACCAGGCCGAGCAGCACTGCGCCGAGCGAGCGCCACCCGTAGCGTGCGCTCACAGCTCGAAGCCTCCCCAGCTGCCGAGATCCGGCTGCCGCGGCGGATCGCCGGGGCGCAGCAGCAAGTAGGTGCTCAGTCCCGCGCCGGCGAGTGCCACCCCACCCAGGATCCACCAGACCGTGCTGGACGGGTGGGCCATGGGCGCGGGGGCTTCGGACACCAGGTTCACCAGCAGCGAGCTCGTATCGTGGTCCTTGATCACGACCTCCGTCTGGTGCGGCAGCTTGCCGGTGGCGCTCACGTGCACGCTGTGCGCGCCGCTCGGCAGCGTTCCGGACCAGGTGGCGGTGCCCATCACGTGCCCGTCGATGCTGATCACCGCGCTGGGATCGGAGACCACGCGCAGGATGCCTTCGTGCACCTCCGGGGCCAGCTTCACGCTCAGCGAGGCGCTCTTGCCGCCAGGCAGGTCGACCTCTTCTTCGTGGGGCACGTAACCGGACTTCTCGACGCGCAGCTGGCGCTTGCCCATGTCGAGGCGCAGCGGCCTGGACAGCGGGGTCGTGCCGAGCTTGACCCCGTCCACCAGCAGCTCCGCGCCGTCGGGCGATACCTCCACCGTCAGCTGGTTCACGAACGCCTGCACGGTCTCGACCAGCTCCGCCGTCGCCTGCCGCTCCTCGTCGCTGATCAGCCCAGCGCCCTCGCTCGCGTAACGCTCCAGCAGGTCGAGCACGCTGACGTAGTGGCGCAGCGCCTTCTCGCAGGCGGCCATGTTCCAGAGCAGCCGCGGATCCTTCGAGGCGTCGTAAGCCGACTGCAGCTTGGTGAGCGCGCCCGCGTAGTCGCCGTCCTCGTACAGGATGCGCGCGGCGGCGTAGTCGGCGCGGGCCATGCCGCGCAGGGACTCGGCGAGGGGAGCGGGTGCGGCTGGCGCCGGCGGAGGAGCGGCGGGCGGTGTCGCGGGGCTGGCGGCTTTGGGGGCAGCGGCTCTGGTCGCAGCCGCGGCCTTGTTCTGAGCGAACGCGGTGCCCGGCAGCGAGCCGAGTGCCAGGCAGAGGCTCAGCGCGCCTGCAGTGGCGGACCGCCAGCGCGATACCCCGCGGGCGGCAGGCAAAGAGTGGGCAGAGAGGCGCTGCTCAGGCCGCAGATAGGGGAACACGTCCGCTCAGGACGGCCCAACCTCGCTCGATGGTTAGCGGCAGGGCGCCGGGGGAGGTGGTACAGACCCCCACCTCCCCGGCAAGACGTCACTGCACGGTGATGTCGACGTCGTACAGGTCGCTGACGGTCGCGTTCACGTCCGCGTAGACGCGGGCTCGGTAGCTGCCCGGGGCGAGTGGCTTGACGACTTCCAGCCGCCCCGTGCCCGCTGCAAAGCCGAGCGCCTGAACGAGCACAGCTTGGTCGGGACCGCCCTCCACGAAGCCCCAGGAGACCTCGGCGTCAGCCGGGTAGGCGGCGCCGTCGGGACCGGTGGCGCCGAACGTGGCCACCTCGGTGCCCTTGGAAGCGCTCGCCGACAGCGAAGCGGTGGTCGGTCCCGTCACGACCGGGGCCGTCCCGCGCAGGTAGCCCTTGAGCCAGCGGAGCGCGGGCTTTTCGGCCCCGTTGGGGTAGACGAGCGTCGCGTCCTGCTGGGTGCGCCACATGCCGTCGCGATAGCCCCAGAGCGTGATGCCGTGCACGTTCGGGTTCTCCCAGAAGGCGCGGAACACGCGCTGGTAGTTGACCAGCTGCTGGGGGGGAGGCCCGTCGAGATCGAACTCGTTGAGGTACAGCGGGAGGCCGGTCGCGCCCAGCTGGTTGAGCCGATCCACCAGCGGCTCGATCGGTCCCGTCGTGGTGAAGGCGTGGGCCTGCTCCGCGACGGCGTCGATCAGATTCTCTGCTTGCAGGCGCTGGATCACCTGGAGATAGAGCTGCGTCGCCTGGTCATCGTTGATGATGCTGTATTCGTTGATCATCAGCTTGACGCTGGGCGGGAAGATTTCCCGCGCCATCCGGAACGCGTTCAGCACCCAGTCGAAGCCGCTCTCGCCGGTTCCTCCGAGGGCATCGATGTAGTTGCCGGAGTTCGCCGCCGTGGGAGGCTGGTGGCTGAACTCGTTGACCACCTCGAGGAAGTTGATGCGCTCGCCGTAGCGGTCAGCCACGGCTTGAAACCAGGTGCGGATCTCCTGCAGCTGCTCCTCGGGGGGCAAGGTCGCGATCCACGCGGGCTGCTGGCTGCCCCAGACCAGCACGTGAAAGCGGAAGGGGAAGCCATTGGCTTCCGCCACGGCCAGGGCCTCGTCAGCAGCGGTCCAGTCGAACGTGCCGCGCACCGCCTCGACGGAACCCCACTTGCCGCCATTCTCGGGCACCACCTGATTGAAGTAGTTCTCCAGGTAGTCGCGCTGGCTGCCGCAGCACACCGAGCCCAGGTACTTGGTCGCACCCATGGCCAGGGGTGGTTGATCCGCCGGCGGCGTGAAGGGAGGGGGGATCACCGGCAAGGGGACCTTCTCTCCCGCCTCACCCGCATCGAGCTGCGCCGTCGTGAAGCCCACCGTGTAGTCTTCGCCCATCAGCGCGAAGGCGAACCGGTCGATGTCCAGCCCGTCCTCGCGGGTGGCAAAGCTGAAGGTCTGAGTCAGCTGGCCTTCGGGGATGACCAGCTGCGGAGTGTCGAAGAGCGCCCAGCGCCAGACGCCCGGGGCGTTGTTGCCCCCGCGCGAGCTCACCAGAGCGCCCTGCTGATAGCGCGGCGCGCCGGCCACGTCCCAGCCGTTGATGCCGTTGATGTTGGCCCAGGTGGGCGCGCCACCACTGGGCGCGGTGTTGACGAAGAAACTGTCGTCGTTGCCGCCGCCGGGACCGATGCGCACGCGGGCATAGAACTGATACGTCCCCGCCCGGGGGAATTGGATCACCTGGCTCGACACGCGCGGGTCGCTCAGATCCGCCGGGACATCCGTCAAGTTCGCGCTGGCCGTGACGTACGTGATCGAACTGTCCATTGCATCCGTGACACGCATGACGCCGGCACCGAGCGTGCCGTCTTCGGCTTGCACGATGATCGGGCTCGTGTCGGTCCACTGGGCATGCCCAACGACCGTTTCGACATCGCTGCCCTTGTCGCTGCCGCAGGCGCTGACTCCAAGGGCCAGCAGCGCGGCAGCCTTCAAGGAGCGCGCTGCTGGTGCGGCGCTGTGCAGCTTTCGGTCAGGGCGGTGAGGGGAAGAGCGTCCTGCGAACATGTGTGCCTCCCAGAGCGGGTGCGGGGTGGCCCCGCAGAAGTAGCGGGGTGCCGCGCAGAATTGCGTCGCGGGCGATGGTGGACCCCGACGGAGTAAGGGCAAGATGGTAGCGATTCCATCCCCAACCCCTGCGTGTGCCAGCAAGCGACAAGGCGCGGACGCGCTCACTTCGTGGTGTCCGCGAGCAAAGGAACCCGGATTCGTCCATCGTCATGGACGTTTCTCGTCGGGGAGAAACGTGACTCGCTGCGTCTCGACCGCGACGCGCAGCGCGCCGTGACCCTCAGCGGCGCATCACTTGAAGTCGATGCTCAACGACTTGGGGCGGGTCGGGGCGGGAGTGGCGGGAGCGGCGGGAGCGCTCGAATTCTCGGCGGGTGTGGGCTCGCGGCGCACCGCTGTGGGGTGGCGCGGAAGTGCGCCGGAGGCGCGCAGAGCGCGAGGCGCAACAGCGGGCGCCGGGGCGGTTGCGCTCGCGGGAGCTGGCTGGGGAGCGTCTCCACCAGTGGCCTTGCGGGCGCTGGTTGCGGCTTTGGGCGGGCGAGTCCCTGCGGCTGGGCTGGCTGCGGAAGCCGGAGGTGTGACCTGGCCTGGGCTGGGTGCCTCCCCGTTGCTCACCGGCGCAGCAGCGAGCGCAGCGGAAGTAGGGTCGGAGGCAGCGGGGACACTGACGGCAGCTGGGGTAGGCGCGGCGGCGAGCGCGGGGGCGGGCGGTGGGCCCTCCTGGTGGGCCACAGGGGTCTTGTGGAGCCGAGCCCACAACAAGATTGCGAACAGCGCGAGGCCCGCAGCTCCGGCGAGCACGGGAAGCCGCCGGCTACGGTTCGGCGTGACCGGAGGGCGCGCCGGGGACTCGCCTTCCCAGCCCGTGTTGGTTTGCGCGGGGACGGCGGGCCCGGCTGTCGCAGCGACAGGCTCGATGCGCGTGGCGCCGGGACGGGCGGCAGATGCCGCGGGAGGCGAAGGGGGAGCTCCTTCCACGCGCGTCGCCGCGAAGCGCCGTTCCTCACCCGCCGGCGCCGCCGGCGCGGGATCGTTCAGGCTCGCGGCCTGCAGGCGGCGCTGCAGGCCGAGGGTGTGACCCGAGGCGAAGGGCGTGAGCGCCACCGCGAGCGCGGCCACGCTGGGAAAGCGGTCGGCGGGCGACTTCGCCAGGCAGCGCAGCACCGCGGCCTCCAGCCCCTCGGGGACGTCCGGTCGCAGCGCGCGCAGGCGGGGCGGCGTGTCCTGCATGACCTTGACCAGCACCTCGGTGACGGCCGTACCGGTGAAGGGTACGTCGCCGCTGATCAGCTCGTGCAAGATCACGCCGAGCGCCCAGATGTCGGTGCTGGGTCCCACGTCCTTGCTGGAGCGCATCTGCTCCGGCGACATGTACAGCGGCGAGCCCATCATGGCCTGAGTGCGCGTCAGGCTGAGCTGCTGTGCTTCGGGGCCGGCCACCTTGGAGATGCCGAAGTCGAGCACCTTGATGATCGGCGAGCCGTCGGGGCGCTGGGTGAGAAACAGGTTCGCCGGCTTGAGGTCGCGATGCACGATGCCCGAGCGGTGTGCCACATGCATGGCTTCGCAGCACTGGATCACGTAGTCGACGGCGTCCTCGATCGGCACGGGGCCGCGCTCCAGGCGCTGCCCGAGGTCTTCGCCCTCCAGGTACTCCATCACCAGGTACGGCGCGCCCGAGGGCAGGCGTCCGACGTCGCTCACGCGCACCACGTGCTCACTGCGGATCTTCACCGCCGCGCGCGCCTCGCGCAGGAAGCGCTCGGAGAGCTCCGTGTCCTCCGCGCTGGAGTCGAGCAAGAACTTGATCGCGACCCGCTCGCGCAGCTCGATGTGCTCGGCCAGCACGACCACGCCCATGCCGCCGGCGCCGAGCACGCGGTCGACGCGGTAGCGATCGCACAGGATGTCTCCGGGCTGAATGGGGGCGGTCAACGTTCGGGGAACGGTCGCAACTGGGCAGGCGTTAATGTGGTAGGAGGGGCGCAAATGGGGCCCTGGACCTGGACGGAGCCCGGCACGCGCGGTAGTGTTTTGATGCGGTACTCGACATGAATAGGCTTCGCGTACGGCTCCTGGCCTTACTGACGGCCCTGCTGTCCCTGGTGGCAGTCGCCGTGCCGGCGCGCGCGCACTATTTCTGTCGCATGATGGAACGCGTGGTGGACTCGTGTTGTTGCGAGTCCTCCACTGCCGTGGTCGATGACTGCCGTGCCGAGCTGAAGGCTCCCGACTGCTGCGTACGGTTGACGCGAGGCACGCTGCCCGCCGCGGAGGCGCGCCGCGATCTCGTCCCGTTGCCGTCTTCGCCGGCCCTCGTGCACGTGGGGCCACCGCTGCTGGTCGCGGCTCCCGAGCTGGAGCTTCCGAACATAGGCCGCCTGGCCCAGCGCGTGCTGCCCACGCGCGGGCCACCGCTGTTCTTGCAGCACTGCGCACTCTTGATTTGAGCCCGATTTGCGTCACGTGAGAGGGCCCTGCTCACAGGCCCGAGGCGGAGCTGGCGTTCCGCCCGTGTCCGGTCTGCACAGGTAGACCGATCGATCGGCGCTCGCCTCGTGTCACGTCCGCTCGCGGACGCAGGGCGCGAGCGTCCACACGCTACGTCCTGAATCTGCATTTCGGTTCGGTGAATGCTCATGCAGCTTTCCATGTTTTGGGCGCGCCCAGGGCACGCCCGCGGTACGGCGCGAGCTCGGTCCGGGAGCGCGCCTCGAGCCGCGTTGCTCGGGGTCAGCCTGGCTCTGAGCGCGAGCCATTTGTATGCCTCGGAGACGGTGCCACGCGCGGCCCCGACGACGCAGCCGGACGCGCCCTTCGCAGGAGAAGTGCTCGAGCGGTCTGCGTTCGTGCGCGCAGTGCTGGAACGAAATCCGACGCTGGAGGCTGCCCGTCACGGCATTCGCGCGGCGCTCGCGCGCGTGGAGCAGGCGGGCGCCTTCGCGGACCCGATGATCGAGGTGGCCATCGCGCCGCTCTCGATCGCCTCCCGTGAAGCACCGTTCGGCTTCGAAGCAGCGCTGAGCCAGAAGGTGCCCTGGTTTGGCAAGCGAGCGCTGGAGAAGGCCGCCAGTTCCGCCGAGGCCGAAGGCGCCAAGCTCGACTACGAGTCCCTGCGGCGCGAGCTCGCGCTCACGGCGGTCTTGCTCTACGAGCAATATTTCGTTGCCACGCGGGCGCTCGAGATCAACGCCGCGCACCTGCAGCTGATGGGCGCGATGCGAGACGCGGCCGTGGCACAATTTTCATCTGCTCGCGGCTCGGCGCAAGATGCCCTGCAAGCCGAGGTGGAGCTGGCCCACATGGAGCACGATGCGGTGGTCCTGGCCACGGAGCGGGAGGTCACCACGGCTCAGATGAATGAGCTGCTCCATCGCGCGCCGGAGCTGCCGTTGCCGCCGCCGCCACCGGAGCTGCCGCCGGCGCCGGGACAGGATGCTGTGCGGAAGGCTGCGCCGGCGACGCGCCCGGACATCGCGGCCGTCGAGCAGCGCGCGAAGGCACAGCAGGCGCGAGCCGAGCGTGCGGAACGTGAACGCTATCCCGACCTCACGCTGTCGGCCTCGTACAACTCGATGTGGGACATGCCTGCCCATCGCTGGATGGTCGGGTTGAGTCTCGAGCTGCCGCTTCAGATCGGGGTGCGAGCGGGCGCAGCGGAAGAGGCGCGCGCCCTGGGGGCGCAGCTCGGGCAAGAGGCGGCGCGGCTACGTGACACGGCTCGCACGCAGGTCTTCGTGGCCCGCAAACAGCTCGCGGAGTCCGAGCACGTGCTGGGACTGTACGAGACGCGGCTGCTGCCGATCGCCAAGCAGCGCATCGAGGCTGCACGCGCTGGCTTTGTGGCCTCGCAAAATCCATTCACGGTCGTGATCGACGCCGAGCGCGCGCAGCGCGCGCTCGAGCTCGAGTACCAGAAGGCGCGCGCCGAGCAGGCAGCGCGCCGTGCAGAGCTGGAGCGCGCGCTGGGCGATGTCCCCGGCCTGGACGCGAAAGCAGGAAGCCCGTGATGGCCCTGCTGTTCAGCGAGCGCTGGCGGCGTTCGCTCCCAACACTCGCCTTTGCACTGCTGCTGGTCGCGCTGGGGCTGGTCTTTCGTGCTCCGTTGCGCGCGTGGTTTGCGGGCAACCCAGGACCTGAGGGCGCGCCGCCGGGAGCTGCTGTCGAGCCCTCGGCGCTAGCGGCTACGGCCGGTGGAGAGCAGGACCCGGACGCCATCGATCACTACACCTGTTCGATGCA
>JAICTU010000089.1 GCA_025936205.1 Polyangiaceae bacterium
CTGGAGAGCCAGATCTCGGCCATCTCGCGCAAGCTCGCCCGCGCCTACGCGAGCGAGCAGCAGCCGAACCCGGTGATCACGCCGGATCGGGTGCGCGAGCTGCTCGGACGGCCGCGCGTGCATCCCGAGCAGATCGCCGCTCAGGACCAGGTCGGTGTCGTGACGGGCATGTATTACACGCCGATGGGCGGCGACATCATGTTCGTCGAGGCCGCCCTGCGCCACGTCGGCTCAGCTCCTCGCCCCAAAGACGGGGAATCCGACGCCGAAGCGCAGAACATGGGCAACATCGCCTTGATCCTGACGGGTCAGCTCGGTGACGTGATGCGCGAGAGCGCGCGGGCGGCTCTCACCTACGCCACGACCCACGCGGCGCAGCTCGGCATCCCGCGCTCGCGCGCCAACGCCAGCGAGGTCCACGTTCACGTGCCGGCGGGCGCCATTCCCAAGGACGGGCCGAGCGCGGGTGTGACCATCGCCACGGCCCTGGTCTCCGCGATGTCGGGTCGCCCCGTGCGGCGCGACGTGTCGATGACCGGCGAGATCACGCTGACCGGTCGCGTGCTGCCCATCGGCGGCGTGAAGGAGAAGGTGCTCGGTGCTCACCGGGCGGGCGTGCGCGACGTGATCCTGCCCGAGCGCAACGCGGCCGATCTGGTCGACGTGCCCGAGGAAGTGTTGAAGGACCTCCAGGTGCATTTCGCCCGGACGCTGGACGACGTGCTGCAGGTGGCGCTGCTCCCCGCGGCGGCGTTGCGGGACTGGGACGCGGCTCGGCCTGCAACCAAGCCGGACCGGTCGGGCACGAGCCTGGGCGTGATCGAAGGTTACGCCTGAGTCAGCAGTTCTGAACGTGGAGTGAGAGAGAGCGGCGGGGCAGCCCTGAGTGGCTGCCCCGCTTTTTTCATGGCTCTCGGGCGCTCAGTGACCGTGCTCCGTGACGGCCTGCCCACCGATCGTGAGCCGCATGCCCGATCCGAGCGCCGGCGACGCCTTCAGCGCGCCGAGCTCGCTGGAGATGGGCCGGTCCGGAAGAGGAAGCGGGATGGGCCCCGCGCCGCCCGTGCTGCCTCCGCCCACGCCGGTGCTGCCTCCGCCCACGCCGGTGCTGCCGCCACCCGCGCTGCCGCCACCCGTGCCCGTGGCGCCACCGGTGCCTCCCCCGCTGTCGCAGCTCGAGGGTGTGGCGAGCAAGCGGGCCTGGACCTCCAGACGGTGCGGGATGAACTCGTCGCGCAACGCCGTCGACAGGGCGCGGCAGGCCGTGCCGTCCCCGCAGTTCTCGATCGACAGCTCGCTCACGTGCACGAAGTCACCCTGGAACGGCGCCGACAGTCCTCCGCCCAGCGACGAGCCGCTCGCCTCCTGATGACAACCCATGCAGGAACCAGCGAAGCGCGCACGGTTGGCGATATCGAACGCGCTCAGCCCCGTCCCTGCGACGGCCTGCTGGAGCTGATCGATGAAGGCTCCCGAACCACTGGCGAGATGCGTCTGGTAGTCCTGGCGAAAGAAGTCGTTCGGGCTCTCGGCGTCCTTGCACTGCTCTGCCACCGGGAAGCTCAGCGCCGAGAGGTTGTCGCCGAGCAAACCGGGCAGCGCGTTCAGGAAGCTCTCGCGGCACGCATCCCCCTGCGGCAGCGGGGACAGATCGTTCCACAGCTCGCCGTTGGGCGCGTCCGCCACCGGGGCGGGCAGCGGCACGACGTCCGGCGCCGACTGAAAGTGGAACTCGCGCAGCGTCCAGACGAAGTCGTTGAAGTTGTTGCTGCGGACCTGGCCGCCATCCGGACCCAGGTGATTGGAGTTCATGAACGCTGGGAAGGGGCCCACGCCGCTGCGCAGGAACGCGTCCTGCAGCATCTGACCGCGCAGCGCCGGATCGTCCACGTTGGTCAGCGCGGACCAGAACTCGGCGATCGGCCGGCACGCATCCACTCCGCATCCGGGATTCGGATTGGGCAGTTGCGCTTCCATGATGATGAACATGCGGCTGTTGCCGTTGGGCGTGTTGTTCGCGAAGATCATGCGCTGCTGGCCGCAGTTCGCGCCGTCCGCCGGCGCCAGATCGAGCCGGTTGACGAAGGCCAGCGGGAACCAGTTGTCCAGGTTGTCGAACTGCGCGCTTTCGAGCCGCGGACACATCAGCGGAAAACCGTTCAAGCTCGCCACGCCGTTCGTGGTCTGGTCGTCGCAGTGCGCGCCCGCCGGGTCACGGCCCGTGGCCGCGCTGGAGTAGCTGTCGATGATGGCATGGTACGCGTCGGTCGCCGTGACACCGCTGGCGTTCGCGCCGGAGTTCTGCAGCGCGGCGTCCAATGTCCCGCGCAAGGACACGCCGCTCAGCGCGTCCAGATTGGTCTCGATCACGCCGCGCCGCGCGTTCGCTCCAGCGCTCTCCTTCTCTTCGACCTCGATCTGCACGATCAGGCGCCCCTGCCCGAACTCCACGACCTCACCATTGGTCTGGAAGCGATAGCTGACGAAGGTCTGCTCGTTGGCGTTGATCGAGAAGTTCTGGAAGCTCGAGCCCTTCAGGGTCGCGTTCACGCGCTCGGTCTTGCCGTCCACCACCTTCTCCAGGAACCAGCCGTCAAACAGGCTGATCTGGTAGGCGCCGGTCGGGATGGTCGCCTCCAGCGTGCTGGAGAGCGGATCGTTCTCGCTCGACAGCGTGGTCTCGAAGAAGTCGTCCGGGAACGAGGGCGGGATGGATGGCGGGAAGGAGGTGCTGCCCCCCGCGCCGCCGGCCGCCACGCTGCCGGCGAATCCGCCGAAGCTACCGGAGCCAGCACCACCGCCGGTGGTGGCGGAGCCGCCTGCCCCGAAAATGGGCCCGGGACTGGGGGGAAGCTCATCCTCGACCAGTACCGGACGCCCCGCGTCGGCCTCGAAGGGCGGCGGCACGTCGATCGGCGGGCGCGGAAGGATGGGCGGCCCCGCTACGTCTCCCAGCCGGAAAACATCGAAGGTGGCCTGCCGCAGGCGATAGAGCGTTCCCGTCGAGCTGCGCGCCGTCAGCGCCAAGCCCAGACTGCCCGTCTCACCGATGGATTCACCCGGCTCTTGCTCCCCGGGCCCCGACCTTCCGTGCTTGGAGCTGGAGCAAGCGCTCGACGCAGCCGCAATCGCAGCCAGCCCGAGAGCGAAAAAAAGATGGACGGACGATACTCGCAATGATCGCATGCTGGTCCCTTCTCGGCGGCGAAGCCGCGCGGATCTCGGAAACGAAGGGAAGCCTTAGCAAGCTGCGCGCCACGCCCGTGTGTTGCATGAGAAGCGCATTTGTTCGCTGTTTATCGCTGCCAGTGTTTCACCAACAGCGAGCCCGCACTGACGCTGGCACAGTGTGGCACAAGAACAACGCGCACACTTTCCCAACGCGATGCATCAGTGAAACACCTGACACTGGGACGGCGCGCCGCGCGGAAGGCGAGCTCATTCCAGCGCCGACGCCGTCGGCCGTAGTTCACCCCGGGCTCCCTGCAAGCTCCGGAGAGAGGCTTCCGCTTTCCGGAGCTTGCGCTAGATCCGGCGTGTGTCTGACAACACGAGCTTAACGCTACATTTCCTGGCGCTTTGCGGGAGTCTGCGCCGCGTCTCTTCCAACCTGTCTCTGCTGCGGGCCGCGTTGCTCGTCGCGCCTCCGGGGGTAGACTTGCGCATCGCGGAGCCGCTGGATCGGCTGCCGCACTTCAACCCTGACCTGGACGACCCTCCACCCGAGGCGGTCGCACGCTGGCGCGAGGAGATCGCGGCCGCCAACGCGGTGATCGTGTGCAGCCCCGAGTACGCCTTCAGCCTGCCCGGCGTGCTCAAGAACGCCCTCGACTGGCTGGTCCCGAGCGGGGAACTCTACGAAAAGCCCCTGGCCGTGATCACGGCAGCGCCCAACCAGCGCACGCCCGCCAAAGCGCAGCGCCACCTGCTGGAGACGCTCTCGGCGCAACAGGTCCGGCTCGTGGAGGAAGCGAGCGTCACCGTGGTCTTCCCGCGCGACGGGTTCGACGCCCGCGGTGCGCTCACGGCCCCGGAAGCCGCCGCTCGCTTGCGCGCCGCCCTCGAGGCGCTGGCCAGCGCCGTCCGTTCCGGGCCTAGAGAACCTTGACCAGCACCAGCGCCGGGTTCTCCGGGCCCCACAAGCGATCGCTCTCGAAGAGCGCTGTGAACCCCCGCGCGAGATAAAACGCGCGCGTGCTCGCGAACGCCGGATCGGGAGAGCTCGGGCCCGTGGTCTTCACCTGCAGAAAGCGCGCGCCACAGCGCCGCGCCCAGCGCTCCGCGACCTCGAGCAGCAGACTCCCCACCCCTCGCCGCTGCGCCTCGCGCGCCACGGCCAGCAAGTGCACCTCGAACGCCGACGGCTGCGGCGCCGTCACGCTCACGCAGCCGAGCGCAAGGCTAGAGCCGCCGCCCGGCACGGTCGCTACCCAGCTGGGAACGCGGCCCAGGTCTGCCGCGTAGCCCTCGACCGCGGAGGGGGCGAACCACTCGGGTAACCCTGCCAGCAACTGCCGGCAGGGCTCCTGCCAGTGCGGCTTGAACGGCGTCAGCGCCGGCTGCTCAGCGCTCTGTTCCGCAGACTGTTCCGCAGACTGCTCCACAGACACCATGATGAGGTTGTGGAAGCTCCCCGAGGCGGCGCCACCCGGCGTTTGCCGCGTCAGCGCCCAGTCTCTCGGGGGGGTTCTTCGCTTTCTGTTATTGATTCGAGCGCGGCGGACGGGACTTGAACCCGCGGCCTCCGGCGTGACAGGCCGGCGTTATAACCAACTTAACTACCGCCGCTCGGTGCGGAGAGGCGTTTAGCACAGGCCTCTGCGCAGACTCAAAAGGAAAAGTGACGAGACGATGCCAACTTGCATCGATCGACCCGGCGCCGCGACCGGGCCCCCTCAGTTCAACTGCGAGGCGCCTCCCTGGGGGCCAATCACGCTGCTCGGTTCGCTGAACGTGCAGTAGCGGTTGCGCCCGTCGCGCTTGGCTTGCTCCAGCGCTGATTCCGCGCGCTGCATCAGCTCTGCCGGCTTCTGCCCGTGCGTCGGGAACACCGCCCCGCCGATGCTGGCGGTCAGCACGATCTCGTGCCCCCGGCAGCGGAACGGGGTCGCGAACGAGTTCAGGACGCGCTGGGCCGGGATGTCGAGGCTGTCGCCGCTGCCGAGATCCTCCAGCACCAGCGCGAACTCGTCCTGGCGCAGCCGGAACACGGCATCGCTCTCGCGCACGCAGGCCTTCAGTCGTTCCGCCACGAGGCCGAGCAGCTCGTCCCCGGCGTCATAGCCCAGCGAGGCGTTCACGTCGCCAAAGCGATCGACGTCCACCAGCAACACGGCCGCCTGGCGCTGAAAGCGCTTGGCGCGGGAGGTGGCCTGGCGAAAGCGATCGGAGAGCAAGTTGGGATTGGTCTGCTCGGTGCACACCGGCAGGGGCCCCTGGGGAGCGCGGCTGCGCTCGGTGGCGATGGCGACGGCGCGCAGCAACGCCGAGTTCTCGAGCCCCTCGATCGACAACCAGTCGTGCGCGCCATTGCGGATCGCGCGTACGCCGGCCCGCTCCGGGTCGCCGTTGCCCAGCACGATCAGCGGCACGCGGCCCGTATTGCCCCCCAGGCGCCGCAGCTCGGAGCCGCTCGCCAGCGTCTCCGCGATCAGGCAGCAGGCGATGGTCGGGCGCTGGCGCAACAAGTCGGCTCCTGCCGCCACGTCGCTGGCGTAGAAGACCGTGCCGTGTCCCTGCAGGGCCTGGGCGACTCGCGCCTTGGCCGCGGGGGCCAGGCCGACCACCAGCACTTCGCGGTGCTCGGCGGACTCGGGGAGCTCGGACTCGGGCGGCAAGCTGGCGCTCGCTTTGCTGCGATACTCGCGCAGCGCCGCGCGCAGCGCCTCGGCGAGCTGGTCGCCGTTCCAGGGCTTCTGGATCACGTCGACCTTGGCGTCACCGGGTTCCCGGTACCATTCCAGCTGCTTCACGCCCGTCACCAGCAGACACACCGGATCGGGCTGCAGCTCCCGAAGCTGGTCGATCAGCATCATGCCGTCCATGCCGGGCATGCGCAGATCGGTCGCGATCACGGCATAGGGAAAGTGCGTGGCGAGCTCCCAGGCCTCGTCCCCGTCCTTCGCCAGGTCCACGATGAAGCCGCTCTGCCGCATCGCGCGGGCAAAAGCTCGGCGAGCCACCGGATCATCATCGACGAAAAGTATGCGTTCTGACGCCATGAGCGCTTTCTGGCCCCCGCAGGGTCTGTCGTTTCCACATCGCTGATCGGCAGGGGCTGCCCGTCCTTGAGAGGCCCCGGGGGGGCCCGCCCCCGGAATCATGGCCCCCCGGCCGGCGCTGCGCCCGCTCCCGCCGAGCGCCCTGCGTCCGAGCCGGATCCGGCGATGTTTCGCGCACTGCCTCGGTCTGAGTTTCCCGCGGCGGGACATTGTACGGTCGGGCCCCTGCGCAGAGGCGGCCGCCCCCATGCTGCTTTCGTCCCTTTCCCTGCTGCGCTGCGCGTTGTTCCCAGACGCCGGCGAATCGAACCCCGAGCTGCCCGATGTATCGGAGCGGGTCGAGCGCATGGTGCGCCAGCACCTGGACGCGGCCTGGCGCACGGCGCGCAATCTGGGGGTGGCGGAGCGTGACGTCGACGACGTGGTTCAAGAAGTCATGCTGGTCGTGGTGCGCCGGCTCGCAGACATCGAGGTGGAGCGGGAGCGCGCCTTCGTGCTGGGCGCCACCGCCCGCCTGGCGGCGAACTGGCGGCGAGCGCGGCGCCGGCGCCCCGTGGAGCTGACGGAATCGATCGACAACGTCTCCGGCGTCTACGAGGTGCCGCCCGGTCGTGCCGGGTTTCGGGGACCCGAGCAGGCCCTCGAGCGCGCGGAGAAGCTCGCGCTGCTGGCCGAGGCGCTCGATCAGATGCCGCCGGCGCTGCGCGTGGCCTTCACCCTGTTCGAGCTCGAGCAACTCACGGCCCGTGAGACCGCCGAGCAGCTGGGCGTGCCGGTGTCGGCGGTGTTTTCGCGCGTGCGCCGGGCCTGGGTGATCTTTCGACGCTGCTGCGCCGACGCCGACGTCGCGCTGCCCGACCCCGAGCGGGCCGAGGAGCGCGAGCGATGAGCAGACGGCTCACGTCGCTCGATGAGTTGCGCGCGCTGCAACGCGAGGAGCACGCGCCCGCGGCGTTGCGGCGGCGCGTGCTCGAGCGCCTGGCGGTAGAGCCGCTGGACGCCAGCGTGACCGAGCCGGGCCCCGCGGCGCGGTTTGCTCTATCACTGCGGCCAGTATGGCTCGCGCTGGGAGCGCTCGCGGTCGCGCTCCCCATTTTACTGTTGCAGCAGCACCGGCCCCGACAGAGCCGGGAGCCCGAGCTCACGCTGGCGCCCGAGCCCGCTCCCGGGGCCCGACGCGGCACGGCAGCGCCGCAGCGGCCCGTCGCTACGAGCGGGGATGCTGACCGGACACGAGCGCTCGCCAGCACGCCTGCCGCGAAGGCTCGAAGCACCGTCGCCGCGAAGAGACTGGCCGCGCCCGAGCCACGCCCTGCCCCTTCCACGATCAGGCAGCCCGCGCCGAACCTGCAACCCGGGCTGCATCGCGATCGCCCGGCGCGCGAGATGATGCTACCCGGCTTCGCGCCCACGTCGCGCGCGGTCATGAGCGAAGGCCCCCTGCCTGCCGCGATCGGCCCGAACCTGATTACCAATGGCGACTTCGCGCAGGGCACGGCGCTGTGGTCGGTCCGGCGCTGGGAAGATTTCGTCGCTCCGGCAGCGATGGAGCTCGCGCCCTACGATGTCGTCCGGGGCGCGCTCTGCACGACGCTGCGCTCCGGCGCCATCGTGATCGGCGGCTGGCCCTGGGACGAGCGCAGCATCGGCCCCAACTCCTTCGCGCTCGAGCGAGGCCAGCGCTATCGCGTCTCGCTGCGGGCCTGGATCAAAGGCCCCCTGCAGGTGGGGCTGACCTTCAAGGTAGGCCACCAAGACGAGCCTTACGACGCCGCGCTCGTGGCGGCCGTGCCGGTCACCCAGCTCGCGCACAGGTTCAGCATCGCCTTCGAGCCGCATGCGGACGATGACCATGCCGGAGTGGCCTTCGTCGCAAACGCCCTCGCGAATCCCGCCACCCCCTTCGGCTCCAGCGATCTGTGCATCGACGACGTAACGCTCACGCGTGAAGCACGCCCCCTGTGATGCGAGGACACCCCGCACCCCACTATAGACAGCCTTCGGCGCCGGTGGCATCCCGGAGCCATGAGCTACACGGCACTCGAGGCACATTTCCGACGCCTGTCGCAGCTGGAGCATGTCGAGGCCATCGCCTCCTGGGACGAAGCGGCCATGATGCCCGCCGGAGGCGGGGCCGCACGGGGTGCGGCCCTCGCCACGCTGAAAGGATTGATTCACGAAGAATCGTCCGCGCCGCGCGTCGGGGAATGGATCGCCACGGCGGAGAGCCGCTCCTCCGAGCTCGACCCCTGGCAACGAGCCAACCTGCGCGAGATCCAGCGCGGCTACGTGCGCGCGACCGCGCTCCCCACCGCGCTCGTGGAAGCCTCCGCGACGGCTCACAGCAGGAGCGAACAGGCCTGGCGCAAGCTGCGCCCCGCGAACGACTGGCAGACGTTCCGCCCCCTGCTCGAGGAAGTCGTGCGGCTGCAGCGCGAGGTCGCTGCGGCGCTCGCCGATCGGCTCGGGCTCTCGCGCTACGACGCCCTGCTCGACGGCTACGAACCCGGCGCGCGCAGCGCCCAGATCGCGCCCTTGTTCGAGGAGCTCGGCGGGTTCTTGCCGGGGCTGATCGCCGAAGCACTGGAGCGGCAGGCACGGCGCCCTGCCCTGGCGCTCGAGGGCCCATTCCCCGCCGAGAGCCAGCGCAAGCTGGGGCTGGAGCTGATGCGCCGCCTGGGCTTCGACTTCGAGCACGGCCGCCTCGACACCAGCCACCACCCGTTCTGCGGCGGCGTGGCGGAAGACGTGCGCATCACGACCCGCTACGACGAGAGCGACTGCCTGTCGGGCTTGCTCGGCGTGTTGCACGAGACCGGCCACGCCAAATACGAACAGCACCGCCCGCCCCGGTTTCTCGATCAACCCGTCGGGCGCGCGCGCAGCATGGCGCTGCACGAAAGCCAGAGCCTGCTGCTCGAAATGCAGATCTGCCGCAGCGCCGAGTTCGCGCGCTTTCTGGCGCCACTGCTGGCGACGACCTTCCCGGAACGCGCCGGCGCGGCCTTCTCCGCGGACAACCTGGCCCGCGTCCTCGCGCACGTGCAGCCCGACTTCATCCGCGTCGAAGCCGACGAGGTCACGTACCCGTGCCACATCGTGCTGCGCTTCGAGATCGAACGCGCGCTGATCGAAGGGCAAGCGCAGGTCGCGGACCTTCCGGAGCTGTGGGACGCCGGCATGCGCCGCCTGCTCGGTCTCTCCACGGCTGGCAACTTCAAGAACGGCTGCATGCAAGACGTGCACTGGCCGGCAGGGCTCTTCGGCTACTTCCCGACCTACACCCTGGGGGCGCTCACGGCGGCTCAACTATTCGACGCGGCCCGCCGCGCGCAGCCGGATCTGCCCGAGCAGATCGCCCGCGGCAACCTGAGCGAGCTCGACGCCTGGCTGAATCGCGAAGTGTGGGGTCGCGGCTGCTTGCTCGAGACCTCGGAGCTGATCCAGGCCGCCACGGGCGCAGCGCTCGGTACCGGCGCCTTCGAACGCCACCTGCGCCGGCGTTACCTGAGCGACTGACGGGCGCGTCCGCAGCCTCGCTGTGAGCAGCGCCGGCGTGACCTCGGGCGAGGTCGCGCGCTGGCTACTCCTTCCTCGAGACGGATCGAAACTGAACGCCCAGCGCTGCCGATCGGCAGATGTTGGGCGACGACCCGTACGCCCGAAGGAGAGACATGAAGACCACTGCCCAGCCCTCCTCCGCCGGCGTCGCGCCCGCCCCGCCCGCTCTCGACGCCGCGCGCGGCGGCTTGACCTCGAGCATCTTGTGGCCTCCGCCCAGGATTCGGCCTTTACCCGATCCGCGCCCGCCGCAACCGCCTTCGGAGCCGTGGTTCAACGATCTCTGGGACAGGATCCGCAAAGCCGTGGCGGCGGTCGCCTGAGCGGATCCGAGCCCGAAGGAGCAAACATGAAAGCCAATTCTCAGCCCTCTCCAGCCGGTGCCGAGCTCGATGGGAGTGAACAGCTGCCCAAACCGCAGATCCCCCACACACCCCAGCCCTGGCCGTTTCCCTTTCCCCTGCGCGACCTGATCAAACTCTGATTCCAGAATCCACCTGCCGCTGAGGATGGCTGGGGCAAGCGGGCTTTGTGCCGAACTATGCGGCACAAAGCCCGCTGCTCAACCTCAATTCAGCCGCCGGCAATTCAGCCGCCGGCGCCTTGATAGTGGCGCAAGCAGACGCGCCAGTACGCCATCGCGAGCAGCACGAGCAGCGGCCCCGCGAGCGGCGCCAGCGCCCCGCCCCACTCGCCGACGACCGCCGGCTCCTTGCCGAGCAGATGACAGACGGGCACGTAGTTGATGAAGCCCATGGGCAGTACCGTCAACATCAGCCACTGCAGGGGCGCCGGAAAGATGCTGAGCGGGTAGCGCGTGAGCTCCACGAAGCCGAAGAAGATCGTGTACAGGTAGCGCGAGCGCGTGAGCAGCAGCGCGCACGAGCCGATCATGGTCAGCAGCGCCGCGACGACCAGCGCGGAGCTGATCAGCGAGGTCAGCGCGTACAGGGCCAGCAACGGCGTCCAGTGCAGGGGCAGCACCGCCAGCGACCAACCGAGCATGCCGACGGCCAGCACGATATGCCCCAGGTAGCCGAGGTTCAGACCGGAGAAGACCATGTACGCCCAGGGACTGATCGGCTGGATCAGCAACAGCTCGAGGCTGCCCAGGCGGATCTTGTCCTCCAGATCGCGCATCTGCGTGAAGGTCACTGAAGCGCCGAGCGCATACGCCAGCAGCTGGAAGCTGAGCAGCAGCGCGAGCTCGGGCCAGCGCCAGCCCGCCAGCGTGTCGAAGCGGTGAACCATGACCCAGATCGCCGCATAGGCAGAGCAATAGGCGAGGATCTGCGCCAGGCGGTTCACGAAGAAGGCGCCCCGGTAGGCCGTCATGATGCGGATGCGCAGGCGCACCATGAACCAGATCGCAGCCCACATCTCAGCCGCTCCTCAGCCACCCTGCACGCTGATGCGCCGGGCCGCCTTGCGCCAGACCCAGAGCACGCTCAGCGCCAGGAGCCCGGCCCAGCCGACGCCCAATGCAAAATGGGAGAGCACCTGCGCCGGCGCCAGCTTTCCCAGGTACACCGCCACCGGATAGAACCCGACCCAGGCAAACGGGAGGTAGCGCAGCACCGGCAACCAGGCATCGGGAAAGAACCAGAGCGGCATGAAGCTGCCCGAGAGCAGCGCCAACAGGCCCTGCAGCAGCCACTCCAGCGACAGCCCGGTCAGCAGCCAGAACACGCACAGGCCGAACAGCAGCGCGAGCAAGAACAAGATCACGAACGACAGCAGCCAGAACAGCAGACACATGCCGCCGTGAAACAGGCTGGCGGGCGGCAACAACCCGTAGCTGGCGCCCACGGCCAGCACCACCGGAGCCACCACCGCCAGCAGCCGAAAGCCGAAATTGCCGCACTCCTGAGCGAGCAAATAGAGCGGGTACGAGAGGGGCCTGAGCAGGAACACGGCGATGTCCCCATTCGTGATCGCCACATCCATGTTCTGGATCAGGCGCTGCCATTCCCACGCGGACAGCACGGTGCCCGCCAGCACGGTGTACGTGATCATCTCCGGCAACGACACCCCGTCGACGCGCGCCAGGCTCCCGTAGACGGAAGTCCAGATGGCGATGCGGAAGAAGGCCTGCAAAAACTGACTGAAGATGTGCGCCCAGATCTGGCTGCGATAGGCCAGCTGGGTCTGAAACGCGCTGACGGCGACGGCGCGATACATCACCCCCCGCTCCGGGCGCTGTACAGGTTGCGGATCAACTCCTCGATGCTGGGCACGTCGATCGAGACATTCTCCAGATCGGCGCGATCGCGCAGCGTCGCCAGCACCCCGACCAGCGACACATCCTCCCGATCGATCCGATAGTGCTTCGCGGCTCCCGCGTCGCTGACCAGCTCCGCGTACGGCAAGGTGATCGGCCCCGGGTCGGCGGCAAACTCCAGCTTCAGGCGCCGCCGCGAGCCCAGCGCGGAGCGCAACTCCGAGAGCGGACCATCGAAGGCCAGCTTGGCCTCGTTGACCAGGATCAGGCGCGGACAGATCTGCTCGATGTCCTGCAGATCGTGCGTGGTCAAGATCACGGTGACCCCCTGCTCCTGGTTCACCTCGCGCAGGAAGCGCCGCACGGCATCCTTGGCGACCACGTCGAGGCCGATGGTCGGCTCATCGAGAAACAAGACCTTGGGGTCGTGCAGCAGCGCCATCACCAGCTCCGCGCGCATGCGCTGCCCCAGGCTCAACTGCCGCACCGCGCGCTCCAGGAACGACCCGAGGCCCAGCAGCGCGGAAAAGCGCGCCAGATTCTGCCGGTAGCGCGCCTCCGGGATGCGGTACATGCGTCGGTGCAGCTCGAACGAATCGATCACCGGCAAGTCCCACCACAGCTGGCTGCGCTGCCCGAACACCACGCCGATCTCGCGTGCGTTCTTCAGCCGCTCGGCGTGCGGAACCCGCCCCAGCACCCGCACGCTGCCGCTCGTCGGCAGCAAGATGCCCGTCAGCATCTTGATCATGGTCGACTTGCCCGCGCCGTTCGGGCCCAGGTAGCCCACCGCCTCCCCCGGACGGATCTCGAACGACACATCGCTCACCGCATCGACGCGGGTGAACTCGCGCGTGAACAGACCGCGCAGCCCGCCCAGCACTCCCGGAAAGCGCCGGGGCTGCTGGAAGCACTTGGAGACCGCCGAGGCTTCGATGATGGGCCCCCCCTCGCTGCCAGACTGCGGGACCCGCGCCATCAGGCCGGAGGATACTTCGCCCGCTCGATGCTCTCCAGGATGATGCGCTTGGCCTCATTCGCATCGCCCCAGCGGAGTCCTTTCACCCACTTGCGTTCCTCGAGGTCCTTGTAGTGCTCGAAGAAATGTTCGATCTGCTTGACGGTGATGTCGGGCAGCTGCGTGTAATCGTGGATCTGCTCGTAGCGCCGGGTCAGTCGCGGGACGGGCACGGCGATGATCTTCTCATCGACCCCGGCCTCGTCCTGCATCTTCAGCACCCCGATGGGACGGACGGCCACGATCGCGCCCGGGACGATGCCGCGCTGATTGGCGATCAACACATCGAGCGGATCCCCATCGCCCGAGAGCGTGTGCGGCATGAACCCGTAGTTACCCGGGTAGCGCATCGACGTGTACAGGAAGCGATCCACCACCAGGGTGCCGGCTTCCTTGTCCATCTCGTACTTGATGGGCTCGCCCCCCACCGGGACCTCGACGATGACATTGATCTCGTGTGGGGGATCTGCGCCCAGAGAAACGGCTTCAATTCGCAAGAGGACTCCTTCGTTCGTGCCTCATGTGAAGGGTCCCGAGCCGGCCGTCAAGCGCGGCCCCTTGCCTCTCAGCCGATCGGCCCTATGAGTCCGGCATGCTGCGCCGAATCCTCGAAACACCCCGCATCCACCCGGCCATTCACGACAGGGTGGCGAGCCAGGGTGGTCCCATCCTGGACCAGGTGGAGGCCGCCATCGCCACCGAAGACGTGGTCGTGGTCGGCATGCGGCAGAACCCATTCCCCCGCCGCGCCCGCAAGCTGCTCGATCAGCAGAACGTTCGCTATCGGTACATCGAGTACGGCAGCTACTTCAGCCAGTGGCGCGAACGCCTGAAGCTCAAGCTCTGGACGGGCTGGCCCACGTTCCCGATGATCTTCGTGAAAGGCGTCCTGATCGGCGGGTATCAGGATCTGCAGCGGCTCGTGGATGCCGGCGAGTTCAAGACCCTGCTCGCGGCGCCGCGCAACCAGCCGTCGAGTTAGACCATGTGGCCAGAGAGTCGTCGCCGGCTGGGACTCAATGTCCCAGCCAGGGACGCTCCAGCGGCATACCTGCGGACTCTTCTCCGAGCCACTCAGCGTCGAAGCGCCTGAAGCGAGGCGTCGCAGACGGCAGGATCCGGCTGATTTTCCAGCGGCGTCGAGAGCACGCAAAGGCTCGCGACATAGAGTTGCGTGAAGTCGTCGCGATCAATGGTGCCACGTCGCAACACGGTCAACCTGGGGTCTAACAGATTGAGGTTGGCTTCCAGGTCGTCCGGCGCCAAGCCGAGATCGCCTGCAGCATCCGCCAGCGACATGTCCGCGTCGAAGCGCAAGAACACGGCAGAGACAGGGTCACCGCCCTGGATCGGCAGGTCCGCGCGCTGCAGCGCGCGCTGGAAGAAAGTGGCGCTGTCGTCCTGGACCTGTCGTGCGAAGGCCTGTGGCGAGACGTAGATCTCCCGCAACTGCTCCACCTCGTCGCGATTCAAGCCAATTTGGCGGGCGTTTTTCAGGGCTATATCCGCCACCTCGTCGACCACGGGGATGAAGCCCGTCGCGTGGCAATTCGAACAAGACACGGAGGTGATGGCGCGGAAATTGTTCTGGTTGGTGTCGAGCAGGATGTCCGAATCCTCCACGATGTTGTCGTCCTCATTCGCAATGATGAACCCCAGCATGCCGTTCGGCAGAGTGAAGATGGCCTCCGTGCCGCCGGGCGAGAAGCCGAAGGGATCCTCGAAAATGCTTTCGTTCGCATTGTTCTCGAAGTCGAAGCTCTGCCACAGCACACCGTTGCGCACCTGCAGATCGTGGCGCTCGACCACGCGGTCCTGTCTCGAGATCCGCGAGCGAGTCGTTCCTGCACGGATGGCGTCCCCATCCTCGATGTCTTGCGCGACGTCGATTCCCAGCTGGTCCTGGATGAAGTCACCGAGCGGGCGGTCGACGTCCACGCCGATGATCGCGTAGTAGAGATTGCCGATCACGGCCACGTCCGTCATCTGGTCAGAGAACATCACGGGGAACGCGGTCTCGGCGTCCTCTTTTACGTCGTCTGCGTCGTCGCCGAAGAACTCGACCGCGTAGGGATTGCTGGCGGCAATGGCTTCCCACACATCGTCAAAGTTCCTGCCGTTGACCCGGATAGTTCGGTCCCAATCGAAGTCTCGCAGGTCCACTCGGTAGATGACCTGATTGCCATCGACCGGCTCCGGCTGCCCGACAGCGGCACGGATCGAGAGCATATTCAGCATCTTGGTCAGGCCCTGCCGGTCCCGATCCAGCGCCTTGTCCGGGCACACGCCGGCGATCATGCGGTTGCTGAGCGAGATGTAGCGAAGGAACGGCCTGTCCTTCTTGTCAGCGCGCGCGAGGTCACGGTCGATCGCCTGAAAGAGGTCATCGAAATCGATGACCTGGCCCCTGGCCGCGCAGCTGCCCGCGGACACGTACTGGGGCCAGAAGCGTGGGTTGTCGATGTACTGGGCCACGATGTCGATATCGGCGCCGGTGACGGGCGGCAGCCCCGAGCCCGCCGGCGGCATTTCGCCGCGGACCATGCGCTGGATGACGCGCGAATCGGCGCTGTTCAACGGCACGATCTTGCCCGTCTCGACCAATCGCTCGATGTCTTCGATGTAATTCATGCCCGCTTGCGCCTGCTGCTCCGTGAGCGCGGGCCCGTGGCATTGCCCGCAATTACTGGCGAGCACGTTCTCCGCGGCCGCGCGGGCCAGGGCCGCCGCATCGGCGCGCGGCGGTGCGGGCGGCGCCTTCATCCCGCCGGGGTCGACAGCAGGAGCAGGACGGCACTCCGCGAGAAGCGGATTGTCGTCGCACGTCTCGCGGCGCACGGGAGCGACGTCGGTGGGTGCACGGGCGAGCTCATCGGTCTGCGAGGAAGAATTGCCACTGTCGTCTGCTCCGCAAGCAGTGAAGAGCACCATGGCGGCGAGCCCGACGCCAGCGGTCCTGAAGGATGGTTTGTCTTGGATCATGAGGTCCTCCGGTCTCGTTTTCTGAAAGCAAGCAAAAGACGGCACAGCGGGCCTGGTACAGACGAGGAGCACGAGTGAGCGCTCGGCTCTCGTCTCGATGTGGAGCAACTTTCCAGGCTCGCTGAGCCGAAGGCTCTGGCGGCGGCTGCCGGGATTCAGCGCGAACGCGCTGCGCATCCGATGGCCGTCACCGCGGCCTCGAGTTGCGTATTTGCAAGCCGTATGCCGCACGGCTCCACGAGCCGCGCAGCTGTCAGCGCGAGCGCGCCGCATCGGTCCCAGGCACGATTTGGAGGCGGCAGCACAACGGCCGACGCATCCGAAGGCGCCCCGACGGCTGAGTAAGCTTGACCCAGCTGGATCGATCTTACCCAGCGCGCGGTGCTCTCCAGAGCCGCGTCGAGGCCCGAGCTTCTCGTCCGTTCAAGGCCCGGTGCCCAGCCGCTGGGCGACGCTCGCGTCCGGGTCGACAAGCTCAGAAAAACAGGGCTTCCCGGACGGTCTACCTTGGCGAGAGCCCCGCTTCATCCTGGCGGATGTGCTGGCTTGGCTGCCGCGAGCTCAGCAGCAAGCTCAATCCGCGCACATGCAGGGCCCAGACGGTCGACCGTCAGCGAACGGGAGTCGAAGCTCCCCGCGGGCTTGGTCTCGAAGGTGGGCGAAGGGCAGAGCACGTCGCCGTTGAACGCTTCACCCGAGCACTCGCACTTGCCCCGCGCCGCGTCCGGGCTGCTCTCCGTGACCGTGCCGCAGCTGGGCGCCGCGCGCCAATCCGCTGCGAGCCCCCTGCTCCGTTCCGCGGACCGTGGTAAGAGTGGCAGCATGGGGATAATAGGACTTTCATCTGCGTTGGCGCTGCTGGCGGATGCCGGGTTCGAGTGCGGCGCTCGCTCGAAGCAGAGCCTGCTCGTGGGTCTGCTCGTCCTTTCTGCCTGCCGCGAAGACAAGCCTGACGGGCTCTGCACCGAGGCAGACGCCGGCTTCCAGAGTGCCGCGATACCGCTGACGGAGACCGATAGCACTGGTAAGCCGTGGCCCTCCTACAGCGAAGACCTCGAAGCTGCTCGAGCGAACTGCTCTGAGTACCGGGTAAGCATTGCCACTTGCAGCAACGGCAAGCGCTATATCGCGCGCGACGGCGGACTCTCGGGCGGCACGACCTACTTCCTCGGCGAGCGCCTGGTTGGGTTCAGCGACTGGGGTGATCTCATCCAATGTGAGTGCGAACCGGGCCACGCCCCAGTGTGCACGGCGGGAGCGGCAGCTGGCGACGTATCGTGCCCTGATCCGAGCGAGACGATGCTTTGCGGGCCATATGTCGACGTTGACGCTGGGCTGTCCGCGTTGCGTCCATAGCTGACTCCAGGTCCATGGACCGAGCCAGCTCACGAAAAACATGCTGCAATACGTGCTCCCTTTTGATGATCTTCCATCCGACCAAGCCCGTAAATGTCCGCCGAGACCGCCATCACGATACGAAGGAGCTCGAACGAGTGCGGCCCCGTCAGGGCTCAATCAGCGCAAAGGCAAGGCGCTGCGCGGTGGCCATCCGCAAACGGGAATCGGAGCTCACCCTCGGGTGGCGCAGTTTCGAAGATTGGAGAGGCGCACAGGACGTCGCCGGTGAAGCCCTCGCCTGAGCAAGCGCAATCCGTGATGATGTCGATGTACGTGGCCCTCCCCACCTGCGCGCCGCCTCGAAAGTAAACGATCTCCCCGCCGAACGTGCCGAGCGTGGCCTGAAATGTTTTGCCGTCTGAACATTCGCCGTCTGACATGAATTCGCTGCCCAGAAAAAGCGGACTTCGCAGGCTTGAATCTGGCATCTCGCAGCTGGGCGCCGCGCATGCTGCCGGCTCATTTCCGGGCTTGGGAATGGGTACAGTGGCGCAGTGCGGAATTGCTCCAGGAAGGCAACCCCGGCAGCGAAGGACGTACAATCCCTGGTTGAATCTCTCTTCGCCGAGACAGGCCTCAGCGGCGGCGGCGGGCTCGCTCACCTCGCGAGCTGCAACTGTCGTCTCTACGCTGGGCTCAGCGGGCATGGCCGTTGCGGAGCTGCTGTCGGTGTCTGCGTGCTCCACCAATTCCTGCGTGGCATCGCGCCCGCGCTCACCACAGGCCAGCGCCATCAACAGAAGAGCCCCAACTCCGCATCGCATCTGCGTCCCCTAGCACGATCGGTGCGCGCGTCCTGGGCGAGATTCAGCAAGTATCTGCTGCGATACGCTGAGCGTCGTCTACTCACGCCGGAGCGTTCGCGTCTCAACCCTGCGAAAGCGTTCGCGCTCGTTCGGAATAGGCATCGCAGCCAAGGCACGCAGTGGAATCCGCTCCAAATACGCGCCCTTTGCGCAGTGTCGATCAGGTGAACGAGTTTACACGCGACTCAACGAGCGGGGGGTCCGTCGAGTTGCGTGCTGAGCGCAGGCGCCTGCCGAGCTGGACTCGACGCGACATCGCATGGAGAGTGGCGAGCATGAAGCGATCGATCGTGGTGGGCGCGGCGCTGCTCTCGCTCTCCGCGCAGGGCTGTAGCCGGGTGCTGGCTTGTATCGATTGCGACTACTGGGGCCCGGTGCCTGACGCGGGCAGCGTCGACCGCATTCGGAAAGTCATCGAGGAGCCGCCATGCGAGCTTGGCGCCAATCGTTGCCTGGGCGTAGAGCTCCAGCGCTGCGAGGCTGATGGTTGGGAATGGCTTCGGGTCTGCGCATCGGTTGAGCTCTGCGACGCGGATCTCGGGAGCTGCACGGTTCCGCCCGAGGCCGATGCCGGCGAGGTTACGACGGCCGCGGATTCGGGCCCTGAACTCGACGCCGGGCAGCCAAACGTCGGTCCAGATGCGGCGCTCTGACGGATGCTGGCGCCGGGGAGTAGGTCGAGCCCGTGCAGCGCGAGCACCCGCGCCGCCCGGACGTTGACCTGAACTGCGCGAGCGCTGCGCCTTGGTGTCGAGGCCTGGAATGCCGAGGCCGACGAGTTCCGTGCGGTGCACGAGCTGAAACGCCGTGGCGACGCTGGCGGAGGAGATTCGTCAGTGGTTCTGAGTGGGCGGGACAGGACTCGAACCTGCGACATCCGGCTTGTAAGGCCAGCGCTCTACCGACTGAGCTACCCGCCCGATAGGGCAAAGCGGTTTTGCACCGCCCGACGCGGGTGGCAAGCCCGATTCCGCCGGACTACCGCAATCGGCGCCGCGAACCCCGCCGCAGGCTGCAGGCTTACTGGATCTCGCCGGGGCGGTCTTCGTCGCTGCCGGGCGCGCCGCCCGGGAGCAGCTCGCCGCCGCTGCCGGCGCCGCCCGGGCGCACGGAACCGCCGTCGCCGTTGCGCTCCCAGAGCTCGCCGTTGCGGTACTCGAGGAACAGGCGGCGCTCGCCGAAGTACTTGCGCGGGTCGTCGATCACGAGGGCGTGGCGGAGCACGTCGTCCATGTGATCGACCAGGATCACGCGCAGGGACTTGAGCACGCGGCGCGGGATCTCGCGCAGATCCTTGCGGTTGGCCTTGGGCAGGAGCACCGTCGTCAGGCCGCCGCGTTCGGCCGCGAGCAGCTTCTCCTTCACGCCGCCGATCGGCATCACGCGGCCACGCAGGGTGACCTCGCCCGTCATGCACAGGTCGTGGCGGACCGGGATGCGCGTGAGCGCGCTGGTCACCGCGGTGGCCATGGTCACGCCCGCGCTCGGCCCGTCTTTGCGCACGAAGTCCGGGAAGTGCACGTGGATGTCGAGCTTCTGGTGGAAGTCGGTCTCCAGCTGCAGCACGCCCGCGCGCGAACGCACGTAGCTGATCGCGGCATAACCGCTCTCGGACATGCCCTGCTCGAGCAGACCCGTGATCTTGAGCTTGCCGCGCCCCGGCACGACCGACACCTCGCAATCGAGAATGTCGCCGCCGTAGTCCGACACGGACAGGCCGTGGACGAGCCCGATCTCGGCTTGCCCCTCGGGCTTGTCCAGCCGGTAGCGCGGCACGCCCAGGTACTTGGGCACATCGCCGGCGCCGATGTCGAAGCTCTTCTTCGACTTGTCCTTCACCACCTCGAGCGCGACCTTGCGGCAGATGCCGCCCAGCTCGCGCTCCAGCGAGCGCACGCCCGACTCCTTCGTGTAGTGGTGAATCACCGTGCGCACGGCGTTGTCGCCCAGCGCGATGTCCACCTCGTCGAGACCGCACTCCTGCTTCTGGCGCGGGATCAGGTAGCGCTGCGCGATGTTCAGCTTCTCGAACTCCGTGTAACCGCTGAGCTGGATGATCTCCATGCGGTCCTGCAGCGGGATCGGGATCGAGCCCAGGTTGTTCGCCGTGGTGACGAACATCACGTCGCTCAGGTCGTAGTCGAGATCGAGGTAGTGATCGTTGAAGCTGTGGTTCTGCTCCGGGTCGAGCACCTCGAGCAGCGCGGAGGCCGGGTCACCCCGGAAGTCCGTGCTCATCTTGTCGATCTCGTCGAGCAAGAAGATCGGGTTGTTCGAGCCCACCCGCTTCAGGTTCTGGATGATCTTGCCGGGGAGCGCGCCGATGTACGTGCGCCGGTGGCCGCGGATCTCCGCTTCGTCGCGCACGCCGCCCAGCGAGATGCGCACGAACTTGCGCCCCGTGGCGCGCGCAATGCTGCGCGTGATGCTCGTCTTGCCCACGCCGGGCGGACCCACGAAGCACAGGATCGGGCCCTTCAGCTTCTTGGTCAGAGCCTGCACCGCGAGGTACTCGACGATGCGCTCCTTGCACTTCTTCAGGCCGTGGTGGTCCTGGTCGAGGATCTTGATCGCCTCCTCGATGTCGGTGCGCTCCTCGGTCTTCTCGTACCAGGGCAGCGCCAGCACCCAGTCCACGTAGTTGCGCACCACCGTGGCCTCCGCAGAGGTGGGGTGCATCATGCGCAGCTTCTTGACCTCGCGCTCGACCTTGGTGCGCGCTTCCTCGCTGAGCTTCTTGGCGCGCAGACGCTCTTCCAGCTCCTGCAGCTCGTTCTTGAACTCGTCGCGCTCACCGCCACCCAGTTCCTTCTGGATGGCCTGCATCTGCTCGTTGAGGTAGTACTCCTTCTGCGTCTTCTCCATCTGCTTCTTGACGCGGGAGCGGATCTTCCTCTCGAGCTGCAGGATCTCGATCTCGCCCTGCATCAGCTCGAACAGGCGCTGGAGGCGCTGCTTGGCGTCCGCCATCTCGAGCAAGCCCTGGCGATCGACGAGCTTGATGGTCGGCAGGTGCGCCGCGATGGTGTCGCTGAGCTTCGAGATGTCGTCGATGCTCTGGACGCTCATCAAGACGTCGGGCTGCACCTTCTTGTTCAGCTTGACGTACACCTCGAAGGTGCTCTGCAAGCTGCGCACGAGCGCCTCCACCTCGGCGTCATCGGTGTTCTCGTCGGCGAACTCCTCGACCTCGACCAGGAAGTAGTCGCGCGTCTCGTGGAAGCGCTTCACCCGAGCGCGCTTACGGCCCTCGACCAGCACCTTCACAGTGCCGTCTGCCAGCCGCAGCAGCTGCACGATCACGCCGATCGTGCCGCTGAGGTAGATGTCCTCGGGCGTGGGATCGTTGGTCTTGGCGTTTTTCTGGGCGGCGAGAAAGATCTCCTTGTCTCGCCCCATCGCCTCTTCGAGCGCAGCGATGCTCTTCTCCCGGCCGACAAACAGCCGGGAGGACATGTGTGGGAAAACGATGATGTCGCGCAGCGGCAACGCCGGCAGCGTTCGGCGGGTTGTCACGTCTGGTTTGCCGCTGTCTTGTTTGAAGAACATTTCCGGTGCCCTTTACGCCCCGGCGACTTCTTCCTTCTCGTTTTCGTACACGATGAGCGGTTGATCTCCGCGACGGATCACGTCCTCGTTGATCACCACTTCCTTGATGCCCGTCTTCGACGGCACCTCGTAGAAGATATCGAGCATCGACTCCTCGAGGATCGCGCGCAGACCGCGCGCGCCGCTCTCGCGGACGAGCGCCTTCTTGGCGACCGCTTTGAGCGCGCCCTTGGTAAACTTGCAGCGCACGCCGTCCATTTCAAACAGCTTCTGGAACTGCTTGACCAGGCTGTTGCGCGGCGCCGTGAGGATCTCGATCAGCGCGTCCTCGTTCAGCTCGTGCAGGGTGGCGAGCACCGGCAAGCGGCCGATGAACTCCGGGATGAGCCCGAACTTCAGCAGATCTTCCGGCTGCACCTCGCGCAGCAGCTCTCCGAGCTTGAACTCGTCGCGGCTCTTGATCTCCGCGCCGAAGCCCAGACGCGATTCACCGATACGACGCTGGATGATCTCATCCAGGCCCACGAAGGCGCCGCCGCAGATGAACAGGATGTTGGTGGTGTCCACCTGCAGGAAGTCCTGCTGCGGGTGCTTGCGGCCGCCCTTGGGCGGCACGTTGGCCACCGTGCCTTCGATGATCTTGAGCAGCGCCTGCTGCACGCCCTCGCCCGATACGTCGCGCGTGATTGAGGGGTTGTCGGACTTGCGCGAAATCTTGTCGATCTCATCGATATAGACGATGCCGCGCTGCGCCCGCTCGACATTGTAATCGGCCGACTGCAACAGCTTGAGGATGATGTTCTCGACGTCCTCGCCGACATAGACGGCTTCGGTCAGTGTCGTCGCATCGGCCATCGTGAACGGCACGTCGAGGATGGGGGCCAGCGTCTGCGCAAGCAGCGTCTTGCCCGACCCGGTCGGGCCGATCAGCAGGATGTTCGACTTCGCAAGCTCAACGTCGTTGTGCTTGGTCTGGTGGTTGAGCCGCTTGTAATGATTGTGGACCGCGACCGAGAGCACCTTCTTGGCGTGGCTCTGGCCGATCACGTAGTCGTCGAGAACCTTGCAGATCTCCTTCGGCGTCGGAATGCCGTCGCGCGACTTGACCAGCGAGGACTTGTTCTCCTCGCGGATGATATCCATGCACAGTTCAACGCACTCGTCGCAGATGAAAACCGTCGGCC
>JAICTU010000520.1 GCA_025936205.1 Polyangiaceae bacterium
CCACAATCCGAATGCCCCCATACATTGGAAGCAGCCAGCCACTTCTAGTCCGATAGCAGGCCGCGCCAGGGTACCACGCCCCCAAAGATCTAGCCATAGGGCGAATGCTCGTTGCCGTCACAGATTTGCCGCCCTATGACGCACGGTTGCCTCGAAAATATCTCCAAGCACATCGACTATTTACGCGCAATTCGCAAAGGGGCTGCCCAGCGCGTCATGCCGGCGGCCTACTGGCGAAACATCGCCCCGAGCTTCCTGCCGAGCAGCGTGCTCGCCAGCAGTAGCGTGAGCATCAGCAGCGCCATGGCCCAGACGCCCAGGGCGCTCGCGACATACAAGCCGTCGCCGAGCCGCTGGGAGAGCTCCCAGATGGCCCGCGTGATCGGGAAGTAGCGCGCGCTCTGCGCCAGAATCAGCGAGTCGCTGACCTCCAGCATCGCGAACACGAACGCCATCAGCGCCCCCGCCAGCAAGCTGGCGAAGACCAGCGGCAGCACGATGCGCCAGAGCACGCGCAGCGAGCTCGCACCCAGATTGGCGGCCGCGCGCTCATAGTCTTCGGGCACCTGCTGCAGGCCCGCCACGGCGCTGCGCACCACATAGGGCAGGCGCCGCGTGGCGTACGCGACCACCAATAGCACGACCGGAAAGCGCTGCACGTCGAGCCACGCCGGCGTTGCGTCACCGAAGAACCGGCGACATTGCACGCTGATCGAGAGATAGCCGAAGGCCATCACGAGCCCGGGCACCGCCAGTGGCAACACGCCGAGCACGTCCAGCACGCCACGCCACGGCACGCGCGAGCGCGCCACGATCAGCGCGATGCAGCAAGCCAGCAACGCGCCGAGCAGCGTCGCCAATCCCGCGTAGACGATCGAATTGCCGACGGCGCCGAGCTGCAGCGGACCGTGCCCGGCCACCGGCATCACGAGATCTTCGCGCAGCGCCGATACGTAGTGCGCGCCCGTGAATTGGCGCGGCACGATCGAGCGATACCAGGCGCCAGTGGCGCTGATGCTGGTGAGCAGCACCGAGACATGGGGCAACAGCGCGAGCAGCGTCACGAACACCAGGGGCGAGGCCGCCAGCAGCGCCCGCGCTCCGTGTAGCGGCTGCAGCGCGCCGAGCGCCGCAGCCTTGCTCCCCCCCACGCGGATGCTGCGCCCGAACAGCACCTTGCCCAGCACATAGAGCACGCTGGAACCGACGAGCATCACCACCACGAGCGCGTACGGCAACGGATTGTCCACCTCGACGATCTGAATGAACACCTGCACGGGCGTGACGTCGTACACGTGGAACATGAGCGGCGTACCGAGCTCCGTGAAGCTCCAGATGAAGACCAGCGTGCAGCCCGCGAACAGGCCGGGGCGCACCAGCGGAAACGTCACGCGACGGAGCACGGTCCAGCGGCTGGCCCCGAGATTGGCGGCCGCGCGCTCCAGCAGCGGGTCGACATTGGCCAGCGCCGCACGCAGGTTCAAGAAGATGATCGGATACAGCGCGAGCGCTTCCACCCCGACCACGCCGAACACGCGCAGCGTACCCAGCCAGTCCACGCCGCTGCCCTCACCCTCGCCCAGCAGCTGCGTCAGGGGGCCGAAACGACCGAGCAGTGAACGCATACCGATCGCGCCCACGAACGGCGGCAGCACGATGGGCACGAGCACGAGCGAGGACAGCAGCTCGCGTCCCCGGAACTCATAGCGAGACGCCAGGACGGCAAGTGGTAGTGCCAGCGCGAGCGCCACCGAGGTGGTGCTGGCGGCGATCAGCGTCGCCTTGAGCAGGCCGCGGGTGACGACGGGGTTAGCCAGCACCAGGCGCAGGTATTCGCTGGTGAAGCGCCCGTCGCTGCGCTGGAAGCCCGCCATCACCACCTCCAGCAGCGGCCAGATCAACACCACCCCGAGCACCAGCAGCAGCCCGATGGCGAGCGCGGCGTGCCTCCAGTTCGGCCCCAGGATGCGTTCGCGCAGCGAAATGCGGCGAGCTCCGGCGCAGCCAGGCGAGTGGTTCATCGCCCTTCCTCCGCGGCCTGCAGCACGCCGAGATAGTGGTCGCGAAAGCGCGTCGACCAGCCCGTGCGCTCGCGCGCGGCCCGCAGGCGCGCGTCCTGCGCGGATGCCGCTCCCTCTGCGCTCGGGCGAGTCAGCTCCTCGAGCTCGATCGGAAGATCGGCGAGGCGCTGTAGCAGCTGCTGGCGGCGCGCGGGATCGCTCAGCCGGAGCACGGCCGCGTACGCCCGGTCCAGCTCCGGCTTGTCGTCGATCCACGCGGCAGCCCAGAGCGGCACCAGCCTGCCTACCTGGCGCATCCAGCGCTGGCGCAGATTGAAGCCCTGCGCCATCTCGAACGGGTTCTCATCATCGGCCCAGCCCTTGCGATCGAGGTATACGTCTTGCCGCACCGGCAAGCGGCGCAAGCTGCGCGGCACGTAAGGGCTTTGCCCGCCTTCGAGGTTCCAGAGCCGCTGCGCTTCCGGCGAGAGCAGGAATTCCACGAAGCGATTGGCGACCAGCTCGCGCTCGCCGCGCGTGCCGTACAAGATCCCGATCGGATCCGGCGTGATCGCGGTGGCGCCACGCGGCGCGTGGTAAGTGATGCGCTGCCTGCCGATCTGGTCCTGAAACACGCGCGCATAGAAGTCGATGGCCACGCCGGCAGCGGCTTCTGCGTCGCCCACGTCCACGCAGGGGCGGCTGGCGCTGTCGCCAAAGTAACGGGCGTTGGCGGCCATCAAGAGCAGCGTGCGCATGCCCTTCTTCCAGCCACGTGCCAGCGCCTCGCGGTAGCTGGGGGAGCTCTCATCCGCCGGGCGCAGCTCCGATTGCTCGCCATAGCCGAGCTCCGGATGCTCGCGCAGCCAGCCGCGCTCGGCGGTCTCCATCGCGCGCTGCAACACCATCATGTAGACCACGGCGGCCGAGCCGCTGCGCGTGGGGTCCGCCAGGGCGAGCAGCCCCTTCAGCTCGGGACGCGCCAGGTCGTCCCAGGAAGTGGGCGCGGGCAGCTGGAGCGCCGCATAGAAGTCGGGCGAGTAGATCAGCCCGAAGCTGCTGACCGCGATACCCACCCACCTCGGAGCGGAACCGTGGGCGATGGTGTCGGGATCGTAGAGGGCCACCCCTGCCAGAGCCGACTGGGGGAATGCCGCCTGAAGTAGGCCGGGGCTCAGCTGCAGCGGCTTCAACATGGGCTTGAAGTCGCGCTCGAACGTGTAGTCCCCTCCGCCCCAGACCAGGTCGATACCCGAGCTGACTTGCTCCTCGGGCACCAGCTTGCCGCGCGCGTCGCGATACGTGCCGTACAGATCGCGCAGGTAGCGCACGATGTCGTTGGTGCCGCCCGGCGAGAGGTACGTGATGGCGACCCCGCGACCAAAGTGTTGCCGATGCCAGTCGGAGAAGGCCAGCTCGAACGCCCTGCGGATCTCCTGGTTGTGGGGAGTGATGATGCGCAGCTCGAGCACCTCCTCGCTCTGCCCCGGTCGCTCCGCGGGATGTTTCTGGACCACACGCTGCAGCACGAAGGGCGCGAGCAGCACCCCGAAGAACGCCGCCACGCACACGTACAGCCGCAGCACGGCGCGTTCCTATTCGGCCGCCGCCAGCACGACGAACTCTTCCGGAGCCAGTTGCAGGCTGACTTGCTCCGGAAGATCGAGGCGCGGCGGTACGCTGTGCATGCGCAATGAAAGTCCACCCGCGCTCAGACGGTGCTCGCTCGACTCGCCGAGAAAGTTCGTCTCCAGCAGTCGAGCCTGCACGCGGTTGGCGGCGTCGGGCGCGGTCCCCTGCTCCAGCACCGTCAGCTGCTCGGGCCGGATGCTGAGCACCACGCGCGTGGCGGCCCCCGGCAGCCGGTCGGAGAACGCCACCAGCTCGCCGAGCGGCGTTTCGACGCGCAGGCGCTCGCCCGGCGCGGAGCCCGGCGCCGGGGCTCGCTCCCGCAGCGTGCCGGGGATCAGATTGGCCTGGCCCAGGAACTCCGCGACGAAAGGGCTGCACGGCCGCGTATACAGCTCGCGCGGGGTGCCCACTTGCACCACGCGCCCTGCGTCCAGCAGCGCGATACGATCGGCGATGCTCAGAGCCTCCTTCTGATCGTGAGTCACGTAGAGCGTGGTCAGCCCCGTGGCCTTGCAGATGCTGCGGATCTCGCCGCGCATCTGCTGGCGCAGGCGTGCGTCCAGGTTGCTCAGCGGTTCGTCCAGGAGCAAGCAGCTGGGTTGCACCGCGACCGCACGCGCGATCGCGATGCGTTGCTGCTGGCCCCCGGAGAGCTCGGTCGGCTTGCGGTCGCGAAACCCGCTCATGCGCACCAACTCCAGCGCTTGCTGGACGCGGGCTTCGCGTTGCTTGGGCTCGAGCTTGCGCACATCGAGCCCGAAGCGGACGTTCTCGGCGACGCTCAGGTGCGGCCAGAGCGCGTAGCTCTGAAAGCACATCACCGCGTTCCGCTCATGCGTGGGCAAGCGCGTGACGTCGCGACCGTCGAACAGGATGCGCCCCTCGCTGGGCTCGAGCAAACCGGCGATCAGATTCAGCAGCGTGGTCTTGCCGCAACCGCTCGGTCCGAGCAGGAAGTACAGCTCCCCCGCACGCACCTCGAGCTCGGCGCGGTCGACCGCCAGGGTTGAGCCCAGGCGCTTGCTGACTCGTTCGACCTGTATGGAGACCACTGAACCCCGACTACGCCGTTCGACGTCAGCCCGGGCTACGCGGTGACTCCGCCCAGTCGAAGCGGACCGGGACGGAGATGGCCTCGAGGATGCTGAGCCGCACCGGGCAGGTGTGCGCCGCGTGCTCCAGAACCTCGCGCGCCTCGCTCGACAGTCGCGCGGCGCCCGGCACCCGGATCTCGACCTCCAGGGTCTGGATGCGGCGCGGCGAGGCCTGCATGTGCTTCTTCACCGAAACCTGGGTGCCGTCGAGCGCCCAGTCGCGCTCCTGAGCGCGGATGCCCATCAGGGTCAGCATGCACGTGCCGAGGGCCGTCGCCACCAGGTCGGTCGGGGAAAAAGACTCGCCGCGGCCCTTGTTGTCCACGGGTGCGTCCGTCACCACCTGCGTTCCCGACGGCCCGTGTTTCGCGCTGCAGCGCAACTGGCCGAGATACGCGATTTCGATTTGAACCATGTTTGTCCGTGCCCGAGCACCGAAAAAGAAGCGGCCCGAGCACCGAGACCCTACCACAGCGCCGCACTGACCACAGCCGCCTTGCCAGGCTGGATGGTTCGTAATATGCGGGCCGTGTGACTCGCCGAGCCGTCATCACGGGAATTGGCATGGTGACACCACTGGGCCTCGATCGGGAGAGCTCGTGGAGTGCCCTGCTCGCCGGCAAAAACGGGATTCGTCCCTTCGAAAGCTTTGACGCCTCGCGGCTGCGGACGCGTTTCGGCGGAGAAGTGCGCGGCTTCGACCCCAGCAAGTACCTCAGCAAACCGGACGAACGGCGCACCGATCGCTATTCGCAGCTGGCCATCGCAGCCGCCGAGGAGGCGATGGCGGATTCCGGCTATCGCGTCCCGGAGGGCCGCGAGCACGAGGTGGGCGTGTTGCTCGGCGTGGCGCTCGGCGGGCTGCGCAGCCTGGAGGAAAACCACGTCGCCCTGCTGGAGAAAGGCCCGAAACGGCTCGCGCCGTTGATGGTGCCGCTGATGCTGGCCAACACGGCGCCGGGCCTGCTGGCGATCCGCCACGGCGCAGGTGGGCCGAACTTCACGCTCACCTCGGCGTGCGCTTCCGGTGCGCATGCGATCGGCGAGAGCGCGGAGCTGATCCGCCGCGGCGAATGCAGCGCCGTGATCACGGGCGGCGCCGAGGCCGTGCTGACGGAGCTTTGCGTCGGAGGCTTCTGCGCCATGCACGCGCTCTCGACGCGCAATGAGGAGCCGCAGCGAGCCAGCCGTCCCTTCTGCACGGATCGTGACGGCTTCGTGATCGCCGAGGGCGCCTGCGTGCTGATCCTGGAAGAGCTCGAGGCGGCCCGTCGCCGCGGCGCGAACATTTACGCCGAGGTGAGCGGGTACGGTCGCAGCTGCGACGCGCACCACATCACGTCCCCGCATCCGGAAGGGCGCGGAGTGATGCGCGCGCTGCGCGCCGCTCTC
>JAICTU010000021.1 GCA_025936205.1 Polyangiaceae bacterium
CGGCGCAGCTGCGCGTGCACGCCCACAGGCAGCGCACGCTCGACACGTCCACGGGCAGCTCGGGGGCCCGTGCATACGCCGCGTGCAGCTGCGCCCTCAAATGGGCGATCAGCTGCTCACCGCGCGTGCGCCCGGCTGCGTCGAGCTGCGCTTTGCCGCCGCAGGTCTCACAGGCGACAAGCTCGGCGCGCGTCAAAACTCGATGCCCGCCTGGGCCTTGATCCCGGCGCGGTAGTGGTGTTTCACCATCTTCATCTCGGTCACCAGATCCGCGACCTCGATCAGCTCCTTGGTCGCCCCCCGCCCCGTCAGCACCACGTGCAGGTCCGGCCGCTTCTGCTGCAGCGCCTCGATCACTGCCGGCTCGTCCAGCTGGCGTAGCCGCAGCGCTACCAGGATCTCATCCAGCACGACCAAGCCCATGTCCGGGCGCGCCATCAGCTGCAGCGACATCTCCCAGGCTTTGGCTGCGGCGCGCCGATCCAGCTCCGCGTCCTGCGTGATCCAGTGGAAGCCCTCGCCCATGCGGTGCCACTCGACCAGCTCACCGAAGCGCGCAAACGCGTCGGGCTCCGCCGTCGCGATGGCGCCCTTCACGTACTGCACCACGCCCACCTTCATGCCGTGCTGCACTGCCCGCAGCGCCATGCCGAAGGCCGCCGTACTCTTGCCCTTGCCGTTGCCCGTGAACACCGCGATCAGGCCCTTTTCCTGATCCGCGGCCGCCTTGCGCTCCTCGTAGCTCTGCCGGATCTTCTCGACCTTCTGCTGATAAGCGTCTGTGATTTCGGGCGGATCGTGGCTCATGGTCGGTCCTCGGGGAGCGCGCGGGCCGGCGACTATCCCACCTCCCGCCGCGGACAGCAATCCAGCCCGGGCGCCGGCCGCTCAGCGTACCGACCTCTCGGTCAACGGGTTTTTAGAGGCGCAACCGCACGTGTTTCGTGCGCAGTGCCTCCAGAGAGGGGTGCGAAGCGACCGCGACGCTCTCGACGGCACTCGGGCGCCCCCTGCCCGCCAGGCGCTGGGCAAAGGCGTCGATGGCCCGCCCGGACACCGGCGGCACCACGATGGTCGCCGACAGCTTCCCCTGGCTCACCAGGCGCTGCCCAAAAGAAGACGAGCCGTCGCAGCCGATCGCGCGCAGCTCCTGGGCCTTGCTCGACGCCTCGAGGCTCGCCTCGACCGCCTCGCGGGCGCCGAGCGCCATGTTGTCGTTCTGGCCGACGATCACAAAGGACGGCCGCTTGGATTTGGGAAAGCCCGCGAGCCAGCGCTTGGCGGCGGCCCGACCGCTCTCCTGGGACCAGTCGCCGTAGAACGTCTGGCATTTGCCGCGCGCACGGTCCAGCTCCGGTTGAATGCCCTCGGCACGCTGGCGTGCCGATGAGGTGCCCGCGGGCCCTGACAGGTAGATCACCTCGTCGTCCGCACCGCGCAGGAGCTCGAGCTGGCGCCCTTGCAGGCGACCAATTTCTTCTTGGTCCGCGGAGACCGAATAGATGTCCACCTCCGGGAATTCGCGGCGCAGAGCGGGAATCTCATCGAGCCAGCGAGTCAAGAACGCCCAGTGGATGCCCGCGCGCACGGCGGAGCGCAGCAGAGTCAGCAGCAGCTGCTCGCGCACCGGGCTCACCAGGATCAGATTCGGGCGCGCCGAACCTGGACTGGAGATCGCCGTCTTCAGCTGGTTGATCTGGCGGTCGACGTCCTTACCCGCCACGTGCAGATCGAGCTCGAGCTTGTGCCGGCGAGCGGCCTGCTCCGCGTCCTCACGCATCAGCTTCTGGTAGTCGTTCTCCCCGTCATGGAGAAATAGGCCTACACGCGCTTTGACCACACTCCCGGGAGATACGACTCAGCTGTCGGCGAAGGTAATCTGGCCTGAACGGCGACCACCTGCGCCCGGGGTGTGCCCCGGTGTACGCTGGCAGGTCGCGGCAGTCAGCTGCTCGCGCGCTTTTTCCGGAGCAAATACGTGTCCATGATCCAGCCGTGCTCGGCGCGAGCCGCGCTGCGCACCCGCTCGATCTCGGCTTTGCGCTCCGCGAGAGGCCCCGAGATCAAGAGCTCGTGCTCCGTACCGAGATAGGCGCCCCAGTAGATGTCGAGCTCCGCGTCGGGCAGGCCGCGGAAGGAACACTCCCCATCCAGCATCACCACCACATCGTCCGCCTCGCTGGGCAGGCCCTGCAACAGCCGCCGCCCGGTCGTGATTTGCACCGCGCCTGCGATGCGGTTCAGCGGAATCTTGTGCCGCGCCGCCAGCACCTGCGGACTGCTGATCCCCGGGATCACATCGTACTCGAACAGCACCTGTGCACGCGCGCTCATCAGCTCCAGCAAGCGCAGCGTGCTGTCATAGAGAGACGGATCGCCCCACACCAGGATCGCCGCCCGCTCGTCCTCGCCCAGCTGCTCGGCGAGCGCGCGCTCGTACGCGAGCAACCGCTCCTCGTGCCACTGCTCCACGCCCTGCGCGTAGGGCGCGCGCGGATCGCGCCCGCCTTGCCGCAGCTCGATCCAGCGCCAGCCCTCGGTCTCGACGTAGCGCTCGCAAATCTCGCGGCGGATCCGGCTCAGCTCGGCCTTGTCACTGCCCTTGTCGATCACGAACACCGCGTTCGCCCGGCTCAGCGCTTCGATCGCCTCCACGGTCAGATGCTTGGGATTGCCCGTGCCCATGCCGATCGCAGAGATCCTCCTCATCGGCTCGCGCTCACGCTTCTGCTCGCCTCTTCCATGATTGCTTCGTGGAGAACCCCCGCTATGCTGGGCGACCCCACGAATGGCAAACCCGAAATGACTGAACCCTCGCTGCAGCGCGGCGTTTGCCCGGGCGTCTGGGCGCCCATGCCATCGGGAGACGGCCTGCTGGTGCGGGTGCGCGCGCCGCGCGCCCGCTTGAACGCGCAGCAAATTCGAGGGCTATCGAGCGCAGCCCGGCGCTTCGGCAACGGCATCGTCGAGCTCACGCGCCGAGGCAACCTACAGCTTCGGGGCGCCGCGGACACCACCCTTCCCGACCTGCAGGCCGAGCTGCTGCGGCTCGGCCTCGCCAGCCTCACCGCCGCCGCCGAACGCCGCCCGTCGCTCAGCGTCTGCCCCTTCGACGGCGTGGATCCGCGCCGCCCGCTGCTGGGACCCCTGGCCGAAGCGCTCGAGGCGCTGCTCGCCGAGCCCGAGCTCACGCGCCACCTTTCCCACAAATTCTCGCTGCTGCTGAGCAGCGGCAGCACGCTGTTCGATGAGCTGCGCTTTGACCTGCGCGTCGATGCCTCTCGGGCGGGCCGGGCGCTGCTCAGCGTCGCCGGCACGGCGCTCGGCACCTGCGGCGACGAAGCGGTCGCAGGCGCAGTCCGCACGCTGCTGGTTTGGCTCGGTGCAACAGTCCCTGCGCACGCCAGGATGAGCCAGCTGCTCGACGCGCGCGGCGGCGCGGCCCTCGCCGGCGCGCTCCAGCTCGAGCCGGCGCCGTGCGCCGCACGCTGGGCGGCAGAGTACCTCGGCTTTCACTCTGTTGACCCTGAAGCCGTAGCGGCGGCCGAGGGCTACTTCGGCTTCGAGCTCCCCTTCGGGGCGCTCGAAGCCTCCGACTGGGACCACGTCGCGGAGCTGGCCGAGCGCTACGGCACCGGTGTAGTCCGGCTCTTGCCGGCGCGCGCGCTGTTGCTCCCGGGGGTGCGCGAGAGCAGCGCCGCCGCTCTCGCGCAGCAGGCGCGGGCCCGGCGCTTCGGCGTCGAGCGGAGCCCGCTGCGGCTCGTCGCCTGCAGCGGCGCGCCGGCATGCCGCTCCGCGCGCGGCGAGACGCGGCGCTTCGCGATCGAGCTCGCGTCCCTGCTACCAGAGAACGGCGCTCTCACCCTGCACGTCTCGGGCTGCGAGAAGAGCTGCGCCTGGAGCGGCGCCGCCGACATCACGGTGCTGCACGGCGAGGCTGGCGCGCGGCTCGGCTTCGACACGAGCGTCGCCGAAACGGCGCGCACGGCGCCGCTGGACGGGCGCGCCCTGCGCCAGCGCGTCGCCGCGCGCTTCGCAGGGCGGCACACGCAGGCCCCGGAAGCCCAGCGGCACACGGGAGCGCCTGCTTGACTGCGCACTTCGAATACGAGCGCCGTCCCGAAGAGATCTATCGGCAGTCGTTCGCGATCATCCGCGCCGAAGCCGATCTGCTCCGCTTCAACCGCGACGAGGAGCGCGTGGTGGTCCGGTTGATCCACACCTCGGGCAGCGTCGAGCTGAGCCGCGACGTCGCCTTCTCCAGCGGCTTCACGCGGGCCGCCTCCGAGGCGCTGCAGCGCGGCGCGCCCATCCTGTGCGACGCCAAGATGATCGTCAGCGGCGTCACGCGCGGGCGGCTGCCGCGCGAAAACGCGCTGCTCTGCAACCTCGACGACCCGCGCGTGCCCGCGCTGGCGCGCGAGCAGCGCACCACGCGCAGCGCCGCCGCATTCGCGCTGTTCGAGCAGCAGCTGGATGGCGCGCTGGTCGCGATCGGCAACGCGCCGACGGCGCTGTTCCGCCTGCTGGAGCTGCTGGAGGAGACGTCCGCGCGCCCCGCCGCGGTGATCGGCGTGCCGGTGGGCTTCGTGGGCGCGGCGGAGTCCAAGGCGGCGCTGGAGCTCGAGCGCCGCGTGCCCTGGATGGTGGTGCGCGGCCGCAAGGGCGGCAGCGCGCTGGCCGTGGCAGCGATCAACGCGCTGGCTCTTCAAGAAGACTGAGAAGAAGAGTGAGAAGAGGACAAGGGTGAATCACGGAACCGTATTCGGCGTCGGCGTGGGCCCCGGCGACCCAGATCTGGTGACGCTCAAGGCTGCCAGGCTGCTGGGCAAGGCGCGCGTGGTGGCCTATTTCTCCAAGCGTGGCAACGTCAGCAACGCCTTTGCTGCCGCCGAGCGCCACCTGCACCCCGAGTCCGAGCGCTTGCCGTTGATCTACCCCTACACCGTGGAGCTCTCGGCGCGCGACCCGCGCTACATCACGGCGCTGGAGGGATTTTACGATGCGTCGACGCAGCTGCTCCGGGACCGCCTCGCGCGCGGACAGGACGTGGCCGTGTTGTGCGAGGGAGATCCGCTGTTTTACGGCTCGTACCTGCACTTGCACTCGCGCCTGGCGCCGCGGCATCGCTGCGTGGTGATCCCCGGCATCACCAGCTTCGCCGGCTGCGCCGCCAGCGCCGGGCTGCCGCTCGTGTCGACGGACAAGGTGTTCTCGATCCTCCCCGGGACGTTGTCCGAGGCGGAGCTCGAACGTCGCCTGAGCGCGCCCGACGCGATCGCCATCATCAAGCTCGGGCGCAACTTCCCCAAGGTCCGCCGCGTGCTGGAGCGGGTCGGCCGCGCCGCGCACGCCACCTTCATCGAACACGGCACCACGGCGCGCGAGCGCGTGCTGCCGCTGCGCGAGAAGACCGACGAGCACGCGGTCTATTTCTCCCTGATCCTCGTGCCGCAGCTGGAAGTGGAGCGTCCGATGGCGGGAGAGCCGGGCCCAGCATGAGCGGCTGGCTGCGCGTGGTCGGGCTGGGGCCCGCGGAGGCGGACTGGCGCACGCGCGAGGTCGAGCGCGCGCTGGCGGACGCACAGCATGTCGTCGGCTACCACACCTACCTCGCCCGCGTGCCGGAGCGGCCCGGATTGACCCGGCACGGCTCGGACAACGGCGATGAGCTGGCGCGCGCGCGGCGCGGCCTCGAGCTGGCAGAGCGCGGCGCGCGCGTGGTCGTGGTCTCGGGCGGCGATGCCGGCGTCTTCGGCATGGCAGCGGCGGTGTTCGAAGCCGTGGATCATGGGCCACCCAGCTGGCGCGAGCTCGAGATCACGGTGTTGCCCGCGGTGACGGCCATGCTGGCCGCAGCCGCGCGCCTCGGCGCCCCGCTTGGCAACGACTTCTGCGCCATCAATCTGTCCGACAACCTCAAGCCCTGGGCGGTCCTCGAACGGCGGCTCGCGCTCGCGGCTCAGGCCGACTTCGTGATCGCGCTCTACAATCCCGCGTCGCAGGCGCGCCAGGAGCAGCTGGTCCAGGCGCTGGAGATCCTGCGCCGCCATCGCACGCCGGAGGCGGTGGTGATGTTCGCGCGCGCGGTGGGCAGGCCCCAGGAGCAGCTGCGCGTCACCAGCCTGGGGGCGGCAGACCCCGCATGGGCGGACATGCAGACCTTGATCCTGGTCGGCAGCCACACCACTCGTTGCATCCCGCGCGCAACGGCACGGCCCTGGATCTACACGCCCCGGCGGCTCGACCCGGCGTCATGAAGCCCCTCCAGCCAGTCGAGCGCGCTCTGCCAGCTCGCCACCGTCGGCGCCGGCGGGAGCACGGGCCTCGCCACCATCACCACCGGCAGCCCGAGCGCGCGCGCCGCTTCGATCTTGGCGGCCGTCGCGGCGGTGCCCGCGTTCTTGCTCACGATCACCTCCACCCGCTCGCGCTCGAACAGCTCGCGCTCGCCCGCCACGTCGAACGGCCCGCGCGCGGCCAGCACGCGCGCGTGGGGCAGCTCGATGCTGAACTCATCCACGGCGCGGATCAGATAGCTGTGCTGAGGCGCCGCGCGGAACGCCTCCACCTCCAGCCTGCCCACGCTGGAAAATACGCGGCGCGGCGCTTCCCCGAGCACCGCCACGGCCTGCTCCATGTCGGAGGCCTCGAGCCAGCGATCACCCGCCTGACGCAGCCAGGGGGGGCACTCCACGCGCAACAGGGGCGTGCCCGTCTGCTCCACTGCGCGCACCGCGTGCAGGGACATCTGCGCGGCAAAGGGATGCGTGGCATCGATCAGAGCCTGGCAGCGCTCGCGTCGCAGGTACTCCACCAGCCCCTCCACGCCGCCAAACCCGCCCACGCGGCAGGGCACCGGCGGCAGTTGCAAGCTGCGCGTCCGTCCGGCAAAGGACAGCATCACGGCGTAGCGAGGCTCCCGTGCTAGCCGCTCTGCGAGCTGGCGCCCGTCGCTCGTTCCCCCCAAAATCACGACCCTGAAGGCCATGTCGTTCGATCCCACCGGTACACCAGAGCCCGAAGACGCGCCAGACCCGATCCTGGAAGGCACCCCCGCCCCCTTCACGGGGAGGCCGTGGCTGACCCTGGTCGGCATCGGTGCCGACGGCCTCGAGGGGCTCTCCGCCGTCGCGCGGGCCGCGCTCGAGAACGCCGAGTTCGTGTTCGGCAGCGCGCGCCAGCTCTCGATGCTGCAAGACATCGTCAGCTGCGACAACGCCATCTGGCCCGCGCGCTTCTCGCTGGGCCTGGCGCGCGTGCTCTCGCGGCGCGGCAAACCCACGGTCGTGCTCTCGACGGGCGATCCCTTCTTCTTCGGGGTCGGCGCCACGCTCGCGCCGCACCTCACACCCGGCGAGTTCGTCTGCTACCCGGTCCCTTCCTCGCTCTCGCTGGCCGCGTCACGGGTCGGCTGGGCGCTGCAGCACACCGAGGTCGTCAGCCTGCACGGGCGCGACCTGCGCACGATCGTCCGCTACCTGCATCCCGGCCGGCGCGTGCTCGCGCTCTCCTGGAACCAGGACACCCCGGCCGAGCTGGCGCGGCTGCTGGTGGCACGCGGCTTTGGCCCCACGCGGCTCACCGTGCTCGAGGCGCTCGGTGGCCCCGAGGAGCGCGTGCGCACCTGCCTCGCCAGCGACTTCAACCTCTCGCGCTGCCTGGATCTGAACGTCGTCGGTCTGGAGCTGGCGGTCGACCCGCACGCGATCTGGGTGCCCGTGCGCGCGAGCTTGCCCGACTCGGAGTTCGAGCACGACGGTCAGCTCACCAAGCAAGACATCCGCGCCATCACGCTCTCGGCGCTGCGCCCGCGCCCCGGCGCGCTGCTCTGGGACGTGGGCGCCGGCTCCGGCTCGATCGGTATCGAATGGCTGCTGAGCCATCCCGCCTGCCGTGCGGTCGCGATCGAGCAAGAGCCCGCGCGCTGTGAGCGCATCCGGCGCAACGCCCACGCGCTCGGCGTCCCGCAGCTCGAAGTGGTCGAAGGCGCCGCGCCCGAGGCCCTGCGCGAGCTGGAAGCGCCCGACGCCGTCTTCCTGGGCGGAGGCGCCGGCGATCCCGAGGTGCTCGCGCAGTGCTGGAACGCGCTCGAGCCTGGTGGATGGCTGGTCGCCAACGCCGTCTCGCTGGAGACCGAGACGCGCTTGATCGCGGCCCACATCGCCCACGGCGGCGACTTGCGGCGGCTGTCGATCGAGACCGCAGCGCCGCTCGGCACCATGACGGGCTGGCGCCCGGCCCTGCCGGTGATGCAATGGCGCATTCAGAAGCAATGATCGCCGCCGGGCTGGGCTGCCGCGCGGGTTGCCCGGTGGAAGATGTGCTGGCAGCCCTGGAGCAGGCGCTCGCCGCGGGGGGCTGCTTGCTGGAAGAGCTCAGCGGACTGTACACGGCTCAGTTCAAGCACGCCGAGCCCGCGCTGCTGCGCGCCGCCGAGCGGCTCGGCAAGCCGCTCCTCGGGTTGCCCCTGGCGGAGCTGCAGGCACAGAACAGCAAGGCACTGAGCTGCTCCGCGCAGAGCCTCGAGCGCTTTGGCGTGCCCTCCATCGCGGAGACGGCGGCGCTCGCCGGCGCCGCGCGCGGTCCGAGCCCGAGCGAGCCACGCCTGCTCGGCACGCGCAGCATCGCCGGCAGCGCCACCTGCGCGCTCGCGGTCGACACGCGCAGCGGACCCGGCGCGCCATGACCGTCCACTTCATCGGCGCGGGCCCGGGAGCTCCCGACCTGATCACGGTGCGCGGCCGCGATCTGGTCGCGCGCTGCCCGGTCTGCCTGTACGCCGGCTCGCTGGTGCCGCCCGAAATCGTGGCGCTCGCGCCGGCGGGCGCCCGCGTGGTCGACACGGCCCCGCTCGACCTGGACGAGATCGAGGCCGAGTGGGTCAGTGCCCACGCGGCGGGCCTCGACGTGGCGCGCCTGCATTCGGGCGATCTCTCGATCTGGAGCGCGCTCGGAGAACAGCTGCGCCGGCTGCGCCGTCGCGACATCCCCTACAGCATCACGCCGGGCGTGCCCGCGTTTGCTGCCTGCGCCGCGCTGCTCGGGCAAGAGCTGACCTTGCCGGAGGTCTCGCAGTCGGTGGTGCTCACCCGCACCAGCGGGCGAGCCTCCGCCATGCCCGACAGCGAAGCGCTGGAGGCCTTCGCCGCCACACGCGCGACGCTGGTCGTGCACCTGTCCGTGCACGTGCTGGACAGCGTGGTGGAGCGCCTGCTCCCTCACTACGGCCCCGACTGCCCGATCGCGGTCGTGTACCGCGCCAGCTGGCCCGATCAGCGTAGCGTCCGCGGCACGCTGAGCACGATCGTCGCCCTGGCCGCCGAGAGCCCGATCGAGCGCACCGCGACGCTGCTCATCGGCAGCGTGCTCGAAGAGCAGGACTTCCGCGAGAGCGCGCTGTACAGCCGCGACTACCAGCGGCGCTTCCGGGGCCGCGAGTAACGCATGAGCGTCGCGCGCTTGCTGATCGCCGGCGTGTCCAGCGGCGTCGGCAAAACGACGCTCAGCGTCGGCCTGATCCGCGCGCTGCGCCGCCGCGGCCTGCGCGTGGCGGCGTTCAAGTGCGGCCCCGACTATCTCGACCCGACCTATCACAGCCTGGCGGCAGGGCAACCCAGCCAGAACCTCGACGGCTGGATGATGGGCAGGCAGGCGGTGCTGGACACCTTCAGCGCTGCCACCGAGGACGCAGACATCGCGATCATCGAAGGCGTGATGGGCCTGTTCGACGGCGCCTCACCGCTGAGCGACGAAGGCTCCAGCGCCGAGATCGCCAAATGGCTGAACGCCCCCATCCTGCTGGTCACCGACGCGAGCGGCATGGCGCGCAGCATCGCCGCCCTCGCGCGCGGCTTCGCCGACTTCGACCCGGAGCTGCGCGTCGCGGGCATCGCCGCGAACCGCGCCGGCAGCGCGCGCCACCTCGAGCTGCTGCACACGGCGCTCGCAGGCCGTCCACCCTTGCTCGGCGGCCTGCTGAAACGCCCCGCGCTCGCCTTCCGCGAACGCCACCTCGGCCTCTGGACGGCAGACCGCCAGCACCTGCCCGACGAGCTGCTCGAACAATGGGCAGACGAAGTGACGGGCGGCTTCGACCTCGATGCGCTGATCGAGCTCGCGCGCTCCGCGCCTGCTCTTCCGCCGGCGGCCCTTCGCGCACCGGCGGCCAGCGAGCCCCGTTGCCGGATCGGCGTCGCGCTGGATGCGGCCTTTCACTTCTACTACGCCGACAACCTGCGCCGCCTCGAACAGCTCGGCGCCGAGCTCTGCTACTTCTCGCCGATCGCCGCGCGCGAGCTCCCCGACGTCGACGGCCTGTATTTCGGCGGCGGCTACCCCGAGCTCCATGCACACGAGCTGGCAGCAAACCACAGCCTGCGCGCCGCCATCCGCGTTTTCGCCGAAACGGGCGCCCCCATCTACGCCGAGTGCGGCGGCCTCATGTACCTCGTCGACTCCATCCGCACCCTCGACGGCACGAGCTACCCCATGATCGGCTGCCTGCGCGGAGAAGCGGTGCTCCGCGATCGCCTGGTGTCGCTCGGCTACGTCGAAGTCGAAACCCTGGCCCCTTCCCTGCTCGGCCCCGCCGGCCAGCGCTTCCGCGGCCACCAATTCCGCTACTCCGAGCTGATCGATGCCCCCGCGGGCGACACCTACCGCCTGCACCAACGCCGCGGCGGCGAGCCCCAGCTCGAGGGCTACCGCACCGGCAACCTGCTCGCCTCCTACGTCCACGCCCACTGGGCGTCCAACCCCGCGCTCGCGGCGAACTTCGTCCAGGCCTGTGCCCACTGCCGCGCGCGGCGATCCGCGCAGCGCGGATAGAAGCGATTGGGTCTACCCTCCCGAAGCGTAACGATCGCATTGGCTCGGGCGGCCTTGCGTGGAGAGCGGCGACGGCTGAACTACGGGCTCGTCGACTCGCGCACGAATAGGCGGCACCCCACTCGATCGATGTGCTCGCGCAGCGGGACGTAGCGGATCTGCGGATAAGCGCATACGTCGAAGGCGTAAGGTAACGGTAGCTCGTCGAGCTCACCTGCGATGCGATTAGCGAGGACTTCGTCCACGTCTCCATACAGAGCGAGGTCGACATCCGACTCCGGACGATGACGCTCCAGCGCGCGCGAGCCGAAGACCCTTGCTTCGCTCACCTCGGGATGACGAGCGAGTACGGCCCGCACCATGGACCGAGCTCGTGCGTCGAGCCCTGCATCGGCCAGTCCATCCGTCATGATGCTGCCTGCTGCTGCAGGTACTGCTGTAGAGCTTCGAGCGCTGGAAGGTAACGAGTTTGTATTTCCCCGAGGCCCTGGCTGAGCAGAGCCTGGTCATACTTGTGAGACAGTAGATTGCGATGGTCGATCATATCGACCCAAAGCTGACCGTCGCTGATGATGCGAGCGGCAAAGGCTGCTTTGATCACAGTCTTCGGGGTAATCGACCTCAATTCGACCCCGCTGAACTCGATGTAATCCTTCAGCGACTTCCACGCGAGCTCGACCGTGTACTCGAAGCGCTGTACGGTCCCTTCCTTCTCCAGGTCGTTCAGTGCGCCAACGCCGCGCACCAGAGCGGACTGGAGTAACGACAGCGCTCGAGAGTAGTTCTGGAGGCGCTGGCGCCAACGAATATCCGGATCCGGCACGGCAGCAAACTAGCACGAGACCTGCACGCTTTGCCAATCAGGGTGACGTCCGACACAACCCCGCGCCTGGCAAGAATGGCGCCACGCTGCAGCCGCACGCCGCTCGTCACAAGCTGGCTCCCCCTCGCGCATCAATCCTCCTCATCAGATTCGGCTCGAGGGCGATTCGCAACGCGGCGGCGACCTCCGGCAACGCCCACCCGCCTGGACCGCATGCCGCGGCAGCTCCCGAGATCGAAACTACGCGCGGGTAACGTGCTCGCCGCCCACGTCCGCGCCCATTGGGTCCCAACCAGGAACTCGCTGACTCAGCGCCTGTGCCGACTCGCCTGCACGCCGATCCGTGCAGCGCGGATGAGATGGGCTCGGCGCGGCAAGGCGCTCGCCGGCTCCAGCATGTACCCGCTCAGCGACTCACGGCGCTGCCCGGCTTCGGCTCTTCCTCGACCACGAAGCGGCTACAGCCGAAGTGCCCACACACCGAGTCCAGCGTGCCGGTGCTGATGCGCTCCGTGCCGACCGAATACTCCATGAACAGGCCATCGACCGAGTGCGGCGCGCGATTCAACGTGATCACGTGAAACAGCTCGTGGATCAGCCGGTTGTCGAGCTCGTCCCCGCTCAGCTGGGACTGCATGGCCACGCCCAGCGTCGCGCCGCCGGCGGCTTCCGAAGTGCACGCCAGCGCCGGATCCGGATTGCCCTGGCAGTACACCTGATCTCGAAATGAGAGCTCGAACCCGCAGCCCTGCTGCTGCGACTCGCAGCGCTGGGCATGATCGGGCTCCGCGATCACGAGACCTGGATCGCCGATGGCCGCCTGGATGCGCCCCTGAGCGCGCAGTGCCGCCTGATAGAGCGCGGCATCCCGCGTAAAGAACTCGATGCGCGGCGCAGTGTCCGCCGCTTCGTCGTGCTCACCGAGCTGCACCTGCGCCGGCGCAGAGCCGCACGCAATCCCGAAGAGACCCAGCGCAATCCCATAGACAGCGCGCAGCTCCAGCGTTGCTTTGTATTGCATCGTGAAATACCAATCCAGCGCCGCGCGCACGACAGCGACTGCGCGCCTGCCGGCACGCAACGAAGCGCTTCGAGAACTGCGCGCTGCGACTCGCGCGCGAAGCCGCCGTCACCCCGCGCCTGCGGCGCGAAGGGGCTCCTGTCTACTCAACGAAGCAAGCAACCCACAGTGTAGGCAGCAAGGCGCCCCGCGCCAGGCATTTCAGGCTGCGCTCGCTCCGGGGGCGCCCGCATGCCCGCGGAGTGATCCAGACAGAAACAGGTTTGAGCCGATGTGAAACAAGCGCGGCACTGTCGCCACGCTCGAGGGCATCGCGACGAACATTTCAGCGCAGCCCTGCGCGCAAGGGCTTACGCAGCGCGGCTGTTTCACCTGATCGGTCATGACGACTTAAAAGCACCGTTTTGCAACCGTTTACCAAGCCCACGCCCATTCGGGCACGGAAGGCGCGGCGCCTTCGAAGAAGGGAAGTTGGGGATGAAAAGGTTGAGGGCACCATTTGTTGCCGGGCTGACGCTGCTCGCGTGGGCCGCGTGCAAGGACGAAGGCGTGTTGTATCTGACGAGCGCCAACGACGAGGCGCCGGGCATCAACTGCTCCGACGGCGGCACCAAGCTGAATTTCGGCGCCGACAAGAACGCCGACGCGACGCTGAACAGTGACGAGATCACGGCCAGCGCCTACGTGTGCAACGGCGCCGCCAGCCGCGGAGCGCTCGCGACCACCACCGCTCTGGACGCCAATGATCCCGCCTGCCCGAGCGGCGGCTACGCGCTGTCGGTCGGTGTCGATCGCAACGGCAACGGGGTCGTGGATGCCGACGAGGGCGGCGTGGTTCGCAAGATTTGCAACGGCGCCACCGGTCCCGCGGGGAGCAACGGCAGCGACGGTCCTGCGGGCTCCCAGGGAGCTCAGGGCGATGCCGGTCCGCCCGGACAGGACGGCGCGCAAGGGCCCACGGGGGCTCAGGGTAACGACGGCAGCCCCGGTACCAATGGCACCAATGGCACCAATGGCACCAATGGCACGCCGGGCACCGATGGCACGCCGGGCACCAACGGCACCAACGGCAGCAACGGCACGGATGGCTTCTCCTCGCTGATCCACATGACGCCCGAGCCGGCTGGGACCATTTGCACTCAGGATGGCCTGCGAGTGGACATGGGCCTCGACAACGGTGACGGCGCGGGCGACCCCAATGACGGCATTCTGAACGACGACGAGATCGACCAGACCTCTTACGTCTGCTCGCTCGTCGCCTGCGGTGACTCGGTGGTTTCCCCCGGCGAGACCTGTGACGACGGCAACAACGTCACGGAGGCCTGCGCCTATGGCGACACCAGCTGCACCGTCTGCAACGCCAGCTGTCAGACCGCGGCCGGAGCGACGAGCTTCTGCGGCGACAGCGCGGTGGACGTCAGCAACAACGAGAACTGCGACGACGGCAACACCGTCACCGAGTCTTGCAACTACGGTGACACCAGCTGCACCGTGTGCGATGCCACCTGCACCAGCGTGCCCGGCGCCACCAGCTTCTGCGGCGACAGCAACGTGGACCCGGGCAACGGCGAAGACTGCGACGACGGCAACGCCACCACCGAAGCGTGCGCATACGGCGATCCCAGCTGCACCGTTTGCAACTCCTCCTGCGTCAGCGCTCCCGGTGCCACCAGCTTCTGCGGCGACAGCGTCGTCGACGCCAGCAACGGCGAGGACTGCGATGACGGCAACGCCACCACGGAAGCCTGCGCCTACGGTGATCCCAGCTGCACGGTTTGCAACTCCTCCTGCGTCAGCGCCCCTGGCACCACCAGCTTCTGCGGCGACGGCGTCCTCGATGTCAGCAACGGTGAATCCTGCGATGACGGCGGCAACGTGGACGGCGATGGCTGCAGCGCGACGTGCGTGGCGCAACAGCTGGTCAATAACAGCTTCGAAACCGGCGACTTCACGGGCTGGATCACCCAGGACCTGACCAGTCCGCTGTTCGCGCTGAGCGTAAGCCCGGTCGGGACTGATGGTGCCTTCGGCGTGAGCAACGGTTTTGACGGTAACGGCGGTCCCGGCAACGACTCCATCTTCATTGCACAGGATATCGATCTGACGGGGGTCAGTACGGTGGCGGTGTCGATCGACTGGAACGCAAGCTGTAGTAACTTCAGTCAAAGCCGCGTGTTTTCGCTGATTGTAGAGCCATTTGGCGGTGGCACGGCGCTCTTCACTCATGACTACTTGACCTGCCCTCCGACCTCGTCTGGATCCGGTTCCGACGACACCGTGGACATCAGCTCGGTGGCTGGGCAGCCCGTACGCATCAAGTTCCGCTGGCTCGTACCGGAGACCTTCACCGGTCCAGGGTCCGCAACGCTGGACGACATCAAGCTGGTCTACGGCCCTTGAGGCCATCGTCGCGGTCTCCGTCCGAGCCCCTCGCGCGCGGGGTTCGGCGGAGGCCGGCGGCGCTCCTGTCGAGAGCTTGCTGATCAGCGCGTTGACTCCGCGGCGAGGGACGCCGCGCGGACGAATTTTCGGGGTGTAGCATGCGTTATCGCTGGTTGTTTCTGGGTAGTTCGAGTGCAGTTTTGAGTCTACTGACGGCCTGGGCGCCGTCCGCACACGCGCAAGACGCGCTGGCAACGACCACGGTCGGCGCAGAAGCCTCCGTCGCCTTGCACACTTCCACGCAGGACGCCGGCGATTCCGGCGACTTCCTGCATCAATACACGCCCCAGGCGAACACCTTCGAGCTGGGTGCGTACGCAGGGATGTTGTTCATCTCCGATCAGAACAGCTTCCGCGGCCCCGGGAGCAACAGCACCGGCCAAACCGTGCTACGTCCGTATTCGGAGTACAAGCAGCCCGCTGCCGAGCTGGGCGCGCGGCTCGCGTACTTCCCCCTCACCTTCCTGGGCGGCGAGCTCGAGGGCATGGTGGGGCTGGCCAAGGCGGACCGCGGCGACGCCGGCACCCTCTGGGCGGCTCGCGCGCACGTGGTGGCGCAGGCGCCCTTCTGGCGCGTGACGCCCTTCATTCTCGGCGGCGCCGGTTACTGGGCGCTGAGCAACAAGACCTCGGGCAGCGACACCGATCCCGCCTTTCACTTCGGTGGCGGTGTCAAGCTCGCAGCGAACGATGACCTGAGCATCCGCGTCGACGTGCGCGACACGCTGACCAACCAGCGAGCGCTGGGCGACATGCCGAACAGCCTGGAGGTCTCGGCGGGCGCGAGCCTGGTGCTCGGCCGCAGCAAGGCGCCGGTGGATCGCGACGGCGACGGCTTCCTCGATAACAAGGATGCCTGTCCGTCCGAAGCCGGCGTCGCGCCCGACGGCTGCCCGCTGCACGACCGGGACGGCGACCAGATCCTCGACACGGACGACCGCTGCCCGGACCAGGCAGGGCCCGCCCCGACGGGCTGCCCGCTGCTCGACGCAGACTCCGATGGCATTCCGGATGATGCCGATCAGTGCGTGAAGGAACCGGGCCCGGCGCCGCTGGGTTGCCCGGACAGCGACAGCGACGGCGTGCTGGACCGCAACGATCAGTGCCCGAACGTGGCGGGCGTGGCACCGCTCGGCTGCCCCGGCGACAGCGACCAGGACGGCATCGCCGATCCCGACGACAAGTGCCCGCAGGAAGCCGAGACCAAGAACGGCTTCGAGGACACCGACGGCTGCCCCGACGTGCTGCCGGACGCCGTGAAGAAGTTCACGGGGGTGATCTCGGGTATCGAGTTCGACGTGGGCAAGGGCACGATCCGCAAGGGCTCCTTCAGCGTCCTGGACCAGGCGGCGAAGATCCTCGCGGACTATCCCGACCTCAAGGTCGAGATCGCGGGCCACACCGATGACACCGGCGCCCATGACTACAACATCAAGCTCTCGCAGGAGCGCGCCGATGCGGTGAAGAGCTATCTCGCCTCGAAGGGCGTGGGCGCCGAGCGCATCACCACGCGCGGGGCCGGCCCCGACGAGCCGCTGGTCAACGAGAAGACGAGCTCGGCGCGGCAGAAGAACCGCCGCATCGAGTTCCACATCCAGCAGTGAAGCGGGCATATTCTGGTGAGGGCAAGGTCGGGCGGAAACGAGCCCACCCTGCCCCCTCCGGGTAGACCGCTTTCATCCAGGCCGGCAGCCGACCCTCCCCGCGAGGTACGCTGCCGGCCTTGCTGCGCCTGCTGTCCATTCCGCCCCGCTGCGTCGGCCCGGCGCAGATTCCGATCGCCTCCGTAGCGGCGGGAGAATAGAGTCGCGTCTCGCGTGCGATGACGATCGAGAGTGGAGGCTTTGCCATCATCGACCAGGAGGCGGGGTCACACCACTTTCCTCCCGATGAGTGGCAGGTGGTGCGGCGGGTGATCCACGCCACCGCGGACTTCGAGTTTCTGGACCTGATGTGCTTCTCGCCCGGCGCCACCCGTGCCGGCGTGGAAGCGCTGGAGGCGGGCTGCCCGATCGTGGTGGACATGAGCATGATCTCCACGGGAGCGAACTCCGAGCGGCTGGCGGCGCGCGGCTGCGTCGTGCACTCGTTCATCTCGGACGATGACGTGATCGCCAGCGCCAAGGCGCACAACTCGACGCGTGCGATCGAGGCGATGCACAAGGCGCACGCGAGCGGAGTGCTGGATGGCGCCATCGCCGCCGTGGGCAACGCGCCCACGGCGCTGCTCGCGCTGCGCGATCTGGTGCGCGATCACGGCGCGAAGCCGGCGCTGGTGATCGGGGTGCCGGTGGGCTTCGTGTCCGCCGCGGAGTCGAAGGAGGCCACGCTCGGGCTCGATGTGCCGCACATCGTGGCCCGCGGCCGCAAGGGCGGCAGCGTGGTCGCGGTGGCAATCTTGCAGGCGCTGCTCGCGCTGGCGAACGCGCCGGCGGGCTGACTTTCAGGCGTTCGGGCGCAGTCCGGCGAGCAGCGCGACCGCAAACACGGCGGCATCACTCGCGACTTGCATGACGCGCAGTCCGAACGGGCGAGCGAGCGGGCGCGGTCCCGCCGGTGGCGCAATCGGGCGCGCCGTGGAAGCGGGCGGCTCGGGCTGAGGCACGAGCGCCGGCAGCGGAGCCTCGGGCGCGCCCCCGACCAGGCGCAGGTGCGAGCGATGAACGCGCACGGCACTGGCCGGCGCAGCCGGCTGGCTCGAAACGAGATACAGGCGTCGATCCGTCTTCAATGCTCAGCGCTCCCGATTCTCGAAGCATAAACGGATGCGCGTTGCACCGCCTGTCCCCCCAGGGGTGGCGGCGACGGCGCGCGCGCCGGCACGTCCCACGGCTGCGACCCACAATTCCGAGCGGCATCGTGTTCTTGATGGCCCGGCTCCCCTCAGCGCTCGTGATCACCACCACCACCACTACCACCCCCAGGGGTGGGCTCGGTGGTGTGATGGCACACTGACGCTGGCAAAACCCGGCGCACCGCAGGCCCCTCCCATCGGACGGGGCCTGTCGTCATTTCAATTCGACACGGCCCTGTCTGCCCCACGGAACTCGCATCCCAGAGGAGACAGAAACATGTCGGAAGCAATCGATCACCGTGACCTCGCCCGAGACCAGGACCTCTTTCATTTCCAGGAGGAGGCGCCGGGCATGGTGTTCTGGCACGCGCGCGGGCTGGCCCTGTGTCGCTCGCTGGAGCAAGCAGCGCGCGCCGTCGTCGAGCCAGACTATGCCGAGGTGCGCTCTCCGCAGCTGATGCGGCAGCCGATCTGGGAAGCCAGCGGCCACTGGCAGCACTTCGCAGAGGGGATGTTCAAGCTGGAGGAGGACGACGGCCGAGGGCTCGCGCTGCGGCCCGTCAACTGCCCCGGGCACGCTCAGATCTACCGGAGCGCGCTGCGCTCTCACCGCGATCTGCCGCTGCGGCTGGCGGAGTTTGGTGTGGTGCATCGCAAGGAGCCGAGCGGCGCACTGCACGGTCTGTTCCGGCTGCGGCAGTTCATGCAGGACGATGGTCACATCTTCTGCCGTCCCGAGCAGGTGGCTGCCGAGCTGGAGCGCTTCTGTCGTTCCCTGCAGCTGTTCTATCGCGGCTGCGGCTTCGCGGAGCTGGCGGTCGGGTTGTCGCGTCGCCCGCCGGAGCGGCTGGGCTCCGATGGGAACTGGGACGCCGCCGAGCAAGCGCTGGAGCGAGCGGCGCGCGGGCTCGGCGTGGAGTTCATCGACCAGCCTGGTGAGGGCGCGTTCTACGGCCCGAAGCTGGAGTTCAAGCTGCGCGATCGGCAGGCGCGCATCTGGCAATGCGGGACGATCCAGCTCGACTTCGCCATGCCCGAGCGCTTCGAGCTCGAGTATGTCGACGCCGGCGGTCAGCGCCGGCGCCCGGTCATGCTGCACCGGGCGCTGTACGGCAGCGTCGAACGTTTCCTGGGCATCCTGCTCGAGCACTATCAGGGCCGGCTGCCGGCCTGGCTCGCACCCGAGCAAGCGCGCGTGTTCGCGCTGAGCGCGGGCGAGCTGGAGCCCGCGCGCGCGCTGTGCGCGGCGCTCCGCGCAGCAGGTCTGAGGGCGAGCCTGGACTCGAGCGAGGATCGTCTGGGCAGCCGCATCGCGCGCACGCGCCAGCTGGCGGTGCCGTTCTTGCTCTGCATCGGCGCGCGCGAAGCCCAGGCGCGGAGCGTCAGCGTGCGGCAGGGCGAGCAGCGCTCGGAGCTGGGCATCGAGCGCGCCGTTTCCGAGCTGGCTGCAGCGTGCGCGCCGCCGTTCGGCCCCGTCAGCGGAGGTTTGCCCGGGAAGCTGCCGGGCTAGCGACACTCACACGCCATGGATCACGCGCGGGCCTCGCGCCGCCTCCTGCCCTGCTCTGTCCGACCGGCGAACAGCTGTCCGTCGCTGAGCGGACGAGTGTCCGCTCGGCGGCAGGTGCAGCGCGGACAGGCGCGCGCAAAGGGTGCCAAGAAAGCGGCATGGGTCCTGCTTCGGGGCGCGGCAGAAGGGAGATCTTCAATGAGTGAAGCCATCGAGAACGAGGCGCCCGGCGCCAGCGTCGACGGTCGCATGCGCCGCCGTTCTTTGCCGCTCGGCGGCTGGCCCTGGCTGGCCGTGCTCACCGCCTGCGGACCGACCAGCGCGAGTGAGCAAAGTCTGGGGCTCTCGGAAAGTGCCTCCAGTCTGATCAACCATCCAGAATCGGAGGCAGCTGCCGCCCAGGCAGGCCCCTACACTTTGTTCGAAGCGGATCCCGTGCGGCCGATCGCCGTGCTCGAGCGCAGTGGCCTGGTGGCAGTCACGAATACGGTCGACAACTATCTCGAGCTGCTCGCCCCGACGCGCCGCACCGTGGAAGCGTGCGGGGCCGTCTCCGTGGGGCTGCAGCCCGTGGCCGTGGCCGTGATCGATGAGGGTCGGGACCGAGCCGAGCTCTGGGTGGTCAATCAGCTCTCGGACAGCGTGAGCGTCGTCGCGCTCGACACGCGCAATTGCAAGGCGGAGGTCATCCGCACGCTGGCCGTCGGCGACGAGCCGCGCGACATCGTGGTGGCCAGCGACTCGCAGGGCAACCAACGCGTGTTCGTGGCCACGGCTCACCGCGGCCAGCAGCATCCATCCGCGGGAGCGCGGCTCGCCACCGACCTGGTCACGCCCCCGAGCGAAAAGCTCGAACGCGGCCTGGCCGACGTGCTGGTCTTCGATCCGCGAGCTCCCGATGCGCCCCCGGCGGTGGTCAACTTGTTCGCGGATCGGCCCCGCGCGCTCGCCGTCGCCGACGGTGTGGTGTACGCGGCCAGCTTCTTCAGCGGCAACCGGACCACCGTCATCCCCGCGCAGACCGTGACGGCTCGTGGCCTCGCCAGTTTGCAGGGTGTACTGGCGCTCGATGCCGACGGCGCGCCGATCGAGCAGGGCGGCGAGCTCGCGCTGGCGCCAGGCGCACAGGGCCGGGTGATCGAGGGCGGATTGCCCGCCGTGGCCGGCAGCGGGCGCTGCCTCGCCGACCCGCGCGATCAGGGCGACGATTTCCAGCTGCTGAAGCTGTGCGCCGAGACCGACGCGCAGCAGCACTTGCAGCGCGTGCTCGTGCAGCAGCCGGGCGCCGCGAATCCGAGCTGCCAGTGCACCAGCGGCGACGGCAGCTGGCAGCCCACCACCGGCTTGATCGTGAAGTTCTTCGACGATCGGGCGAGCTGTGGCGAGAGCTGGACGACCTTCCCCGACGGAACGCAGGGCTGCTGGCTCGACGCCGCGCCGAACGCGCCCGCCTCCCCCGCGCGCTTCGCCGATCAGCGCGCGGCGCCCCTCGCCTGGAACCAGCAGGTCAAGTTCTCCCTACCGGATCAGGATGTGTTCGGCATCGGGGTCGACGATCTGCAGGTGTCGAGCAGCTTCTCCGGCGTGGGCACGATCCTGTTCAGCCTGTCGGTGCAGCCGCAAACGGGCAAGCTGTTCGTGACCAACACGGACGCCCAGAACCTGACGCGCTTCGAGGGCCACGGCTCGAGCTCCAGCAGCAGCGTGATCGGTCATCTGCACGAGAGCCGCATCACCGTCATCGACCCCGGCAATGCCGACGCGGGCGCCCGGGTGCAACCGATCCACCTGAACAGCCACATCGATTACGCGCGCTGCTGCGACAAGGACCCCGAGGAGAACAGCAAGAGCTTCGCCTTCCCCACCTCGGGCGTATTCTCTGCCGACGGCGAGCGCTTCTTCTTCAGCGCGCTCGGCTCGGACAAGATCGGCATCGTCAGCGCGGGCGCGCTGCGCTCCGGCTTCGATCAGGACGCGGCCCGAGCCGCCGGCGATCTGCGCGAGCTGTTCCTGAGCGACGACGTCGCGAACCCGGAAGGCCCCGTCGCGCTCGCGCTCGATGCTCGCCGCGATCGGCTGTACGTCAAGACTCAGTTCGACAATGCCCTGCTGGTGGTCGATGCCGAACGCGAGCGCCTCACGGGCCGCGTGCGCTTGCCGAGCCCGGAACCGGAGTCGGTGACGCGCGGGCGCTCGGTGCTCTACAACGCGCGGCTCACCTCCTCGCATGGGGACTCGGCCTGCGCCAGCTGCCACGTGTTCGGTGACTTCGACGGCCTGGCCTGGGACCTCGGCGACCCCGAGGGACACACGGTGACGAACCCGGGCCCGTTCGCGCTGCCGGGGCGGGATATCGCGGATTTCCGCAGCAACAAGGGCCCCATGACGACCCAGACCCTGCGCGGACTCGCCAACCAGGGCCCCCTGCACTGGCGCGGCGATCGCACGCGGCGCTTCCAGGACGCGCCCGGCGAGCAGCCCGACTTCGGCTCGCTGAACGAGGCCAGCTCCTTCGGCGAGTTCGACGCCGCGATCGGCACCCTGAACGGCAACGACCGCGAGCTGGACCCGGCAGTGTTCGCGGCCTTCACCGAGTTCTCGCTGCAGCTCAGCTTGCCGCCCAACCCCAACCGGCACCTCGACAACACGCTGACGCCCGACCAGGCGGCGGCGCGCGCGCTGTTCTTCGGCTGCAGCAGCATGAGCGACGCGCAGTTCGCGGCGCGCACCTGTCTGGGCAACGATGGCTCGCTGGTCTCGATTGATGCGGCGAGCACCGACTGCCTGTGCGCACGCAATCCCATCGTGGATGGGCTGCGCCGGCTGCCACAGGTGCAAGCCTTCGCGGAGCTGCTCGCCGCGCGTCTGGCGGAGGGCGGCCTGCGCGCGCGGCTGGAGGCGCTGGCCAGCGACAGCGCGCAGCTGCCGCCCGATCAGCGCGCGGCCGTCGCGAGCGCCGCCGCCGAGTTTGCCGCGGGCAACGCGCAGCTGCTCGGCGCCGACCTCACGCCGGCGGAGGACTCGCTGCTCTCCGCGAGCCTGGCAGCAGCGCTCTCGCAGCTGAGCAGCGGGCTCTCGCGGGTGCTCGCGGCGTCCACACAGAACGGCACGAGCACCGCGCAGGAGATCGCCGACGCGCTGTTCGCCGCGTTGCCATCGGAGGCGGTCCCGCCCGACGTGCCGCGCGACGCGCAGGGCGTCAGCGTGATCTTCGACGTGATCGCGGAGGTGACCGGGTTGAGCGAGCTGGCACGCAACGACGAGCTGGCACGCGGTACGAGCGCCTTCCGCAACCTGCTCTCGGGCTGCGAAGTGGGCGTCGAGGCGCCGGCCTGCAAGCTGCGCGTCACCGATACCATGCTCACCTGCGACGGCTGCCACCGCCTCGATCCGAAGGGCAATGCGGAGTTTGGCGTGTCGCGCCCCGGCTTCTTTGGCACCGACGGGCGCTACTCCTTCGAGGGCGAGAGCCAGGTCTTCAAGGTCCCGCACCTGCGCAACCTGTATCAGAAGGCAGGCCGTTTCGGTAACGCCCCGGACGGGTTCTTCTTGCCCGAATCGGTGCTCGGCGCGCGCCGCGGCGGCTTCTTCTCCGAGGACACCGAGTTCACGGGGCCGCAGGTCCGAGGCTTCGGCTTCTTCCATGACGGTGGCGCCGACACGCTGCACCGCTTCCACGGCGCAACGGTCTTCGCACGCAGCTCCGACAATCGGGACGCCCTGGACGCCTTCCGTCCGCGAGCAGAGCAGACGGCGGCCTGCGTGGCGCTGTTCCGGCAGGCGCCGAGCTCGCTGTTTGCAGCCGCGTCCGAGCAGGTCCGTCGCTTCCTGCCGCTGTGCACGGCGCCGGGGCCATTACCGGACGTATGCTTCAGCGATGCCAGTGCGCCGGAGTGCCAGGCGGCGCTGGCCGCTGCCGGAGCGGAGCTGGGGCTCGACGTGCTGCCGCAGATCTTCGCCGAGAACATCGAGCCGCTCTGCTTCCAGCTGGGCTCGATGGCGGAGGGCGGCAGCCCCGACGGCGTGTGTTATCCCGCCGGGCTGCACGAGCGAGCGCAGCTGGAGAGCTTCATGCTGGCCTTCGACACCAACCTGAAGCCCATGGTGGGGCAGCAGCTCACGCTCGCGAGCGCGCACGGGGAGGACGCGCGGCTCGCGCCGTTGCTGGCGGCGGCCGCCGCGGGCGACTGCGACCTCGCCCTGAGCCAGCACGGGCGCGGCTACCTGATCACCCAGCCCGACTCCGCGCAACCCGAGCAGAGCCGCCTCGAGGATCGGCGGGGGCAGCAGCTGAGGTTGGGCGAGTTGCTGGAGCGCGGCGGAGCCGCCACGCTGACCTGCCATCCGCCAGCCGTGAACCTCGGGGAAGCGCGACGCGCCGCCTTCGGCCGCGCACGTTAGCGAGCGAGTTGCTCTTAGTCGCGGGCCAGCCAGTGACGTATCGTCCTGAGTGCACCTGGCCGAAACCCGACGAGCCCTCTGGAATGCGCTGCCGTCTCGCACGCGGCAGCGCGCCCCACTCCTCGCTCTGACCGGGCTGCTCGCCCTGCTCGCTGCGCGGCCCTCGCTGTTGGGCTTCGACGGGGGCCGCAGCGCGTCCGAGCCGGAACCCTCCCCGGAGCGACCGCTGGCGCGGCTGGAGCGCCAGGATCCGCAGGCCCTGGAGAAGCTCAACCTCTCCAAGGGAGATCGCGTGGAGCTGGTGCTGGCCAACGGCACCTACCTCGAGGGCGACTACCTTCGCGTCGAGCCCCCGACGGCGAGCAATCCCGAGATGTATGTCTTGCTGATACCCAAACGCGAGAACGGGCGCCGGCCGAGCCCGGACCCGACGCCGCGGCAGGTGCCGTTTTCGGAAGTAAGGACACTGAGCGTGAAGGTGCCGGAGTACGCCTGGATCGCGGGAGGTGCCGCCGTCGGCGTGGCTCTCGACGCCTTCATCGTCAGCATCGCCGGGGCGCTCTCGGAATAGGCCTCGCGCGGGTCGGCGTCCCCTCGAGCGTCGGTCAGCTTGACCCGCCGCTCGCCGAACACCGCTGCAATATATCCCGTCAAACACATCGCAGCCGAGGGTTGCGCTCGCCTCTCCCGTAAGGCGTGATTCAACCAGCAAATTCTGCTACGAGGCAGCGCGACTTCGCGGGAGTGAGCTGTGTTTTCCGTTCAACGTAAAGACTTCGGCGCGGACTTTGTTTTTGGCGTCGCCACGGCCGCCTACCAGATCGAGGGCGGTCAGGTTGACGGCCGGGGCAGCAGCATCTGGGACAGCTTTGGCGCGACGCCCGGCAACACCAGGAACGGGGAGACGGGGCGCGACGCCTGCGACCACTACCAGCGCTGGCCTGCCGATCTCGATCTGATCCGCAACGGGGGCTTCAACGGCTACCGCTTCTCCTTCGCCTGGCCGCGGTTGATCCCGCAAGGCACCGGGGCGCCGAACCCGAAGGGCATCGAGTTTTACGACCGCCTGATCGACGGCATGCTGGAGCGCGGCATCCGCCCCTTCGCGACGCTGTACCACTGGGATCTACCCTCCGCGCTGCAAGACCGCGGCGGCTGGATGAACCGCGAGATCGCGGGCTGGTTCGCGGACTACGCGGCGCTGATCGCGCGCCGCTTCGGCGACCGCCTCGCCAGCATCGCCACCCTGAACGAGCCCTGGTGCACCGCCTACGTCGGCCACTACGCGGGCCGCCACGCGCCTGGCTATCGCGACCTGCGCGCCATGACGCGCGCGATGCACCACGTGCTGCTCGCCCACGGCACCGCCGTCGATGCCTTGCGCGCCGAAGGGGCGAAGAACCTCGGCCTGGTGCACGTGCTCAAGCACATGCAGCCCGCCTCGAACAGCGCCGAAGATGCTGCGGCGACCGCGCTCGAAGACGCCATGTTCAACACCTGGTACAGGGAGGGTCTGTTCAAGGCTCGCTACCCCGAGGTGCTGCTGGAGCTGCTGGCCCCGTACCTGCCCGAGCGCTGGCAAGAGGACATGGCGATCGTCTCGCGCCCCCTCGACTGGATCGGCATCAACTACTACACGCGGCAGATCTGCCAGCACGACCCGTCGGTCCCCTTCTGGCGCACCAAGAAGATCGTGGGGGATCGGGAGAAGAACGATCTCGGCTGGGAGATCTTCCCCGAGGGCATGACGCACGTGCTCCAGCGCGTCACGCGCGAATACACACGCCTGCCCATCTACGTGACCGAGAACTGCATCACGCAAAGCGACGACACGCGCCGCGTCGCCTTCTACGACGCCCACCTGAAAGCGCTGCTCGACGCGCGCCGCTCGGGCTCGGACGTACGCGGCTTCTTCGCCTGGTCCTTGCTCGACAACTACGAGTGGGCCGAGGGCTACACCCCGCGCTTCGGCATCGTGCACACCGACTACGCCACGCAGGCCCGCACCCCCAAGGGCAGCTACCTGGCGTTCCAGAAGCTGCTGCGCGCCGGCTGAGCCGCCCCCGAGTCGCCGCGCGGCAGTCGATTTTGGCGCGCTGGCCTGTGAGCTGAGCGCAGGCTGGCTTGCCTCGTTCAACCCGCCCAGTTACAGATAGATACCTTGCTCCGGTTGGGTGGCCAAGTCACTGTTTTCGCCGTGTTGCTGGCCGTCGGCTGCAACGTGATCACCGGTGTCGGCGACCTGAAAGTGGCCGCGAGCTGCGAGGTGGACGCTGGAACGACGTGCGGGGCCGGCGCCGACACCATCGAGAGTGTGAAGCCCGTGAAGCCGCTCCCGCCCGGCATGGGGGAGGCCGGTGCAGGCGGTGATGCCCGTTGCGGAGGCATGAGCGCCATCTCCGAGTTCACCCCCTCGAACGTGATCGGGCTGAATGGCAGCCCCTGCGGCGCAGGTGGCGCTGGGCCTGGATCCGGCGGAGACGGCAGGGGCGGAGCTGATCTGGCCCCGGCGGGCAGCGCCGCGGCTGGCGGATTTGTCGCTGGAGAGGTCGACGCGGGGGCGTCGGGCAGCGCCGATGACCTGCCGACCCCGCCCGCGACCTTCTGCGCGCCGGGAGCTTCGCGGGCTTGCACCACCAGCGCGCTGTGCGCCGGGACGCAGAGCTGTGTCGCCGACGGCAGCGGCTTCTCGGCGTGTCTGTGCCCCACAGCGCCCGCCCAGCCGATCCGCGGCTCGGTGGCAGCCGCGTGCGCCGCCACTGCCGACTGCGCCGGCGGCCTGGAGTGCGTGACCTCCGCGGATCGAACGGGTCCGTTCTCGGCGGGCGAGCAGCCCGGCGGCCCCCAGAACGGCTATTGCTCGCGCTCGTGCGTCAGCGACGCGGACTGCAAGGCGTCGGACCCGCTGGCGATCTGTCTGGGCCCCGGCGGCGGGCTCGACCATTGTTTTCAGGCCTGCACCGTGCTCGCGCCGACGTTCCCGGCGCAATGCAACGGCCGCGCTGATCTGACCTGCGTGCCGCTGCTCGTGGGCGATGCGGATCGCTCGTATTGCGCGCCGGCGTGTCACGATGACGCGGGCTGCGCTCCGGGCTTCTGCAATCTGGCGACGGGCCTGTGTCAGGATGCCAAGCCCACGGGCAAGCCCATCGGCGCGGGTTGCACACTGAACGAAGAATGCGCGGCCGGCGTCTGCTTCGCGCTGCGCGGTGACCCCTCCGTGTGCACCGGGCTGTGCACGTTCGGCAGCGTCGGCGGCTGCGGCTTCGCGGAAGATGCGCCCGAGCGCGACGCCGCCTGTCTGGATACCGGCCTGGACGGCAACGCCGGGCCTGGCCTGTGCACCGAGCTCTGCGACAGCGACGATGATTGCGAGCAACGGTCGGAAGGCTGGGTCTGCACGCCCTGGTCGCTCGATGTGCTGCTGGAGCGCGTGCAGGCGTTCAACCGCGTCGGCTTCTGCGAGTTCGCCGCCAACCCCGGCGGCGCCAACCCCGGCGGCCCCGACACGGACGGCCCCGACACGGACGGCCCGGGCGCGGGCTGCAACGAGGACTGCCTGTTCGCGAGCGACGGCGAGTGCGATGACGGCGGCCCCGGCGCCACCACGGACATCTGCCTGCTGGGTACAGACTGCACGGACTGCGGCTCGCGCTGAGGAATGAGCGCGATGTTTCAGCCCTCGCCAGGTGCCTTGGTCGCCCACCGATTCCGGTTGCGGCACCCGATCGGCAAGGGAGGCATGGGCCAGGTCTGGGAGGCGCACGACAAGGAGCTGGACGGCCCCTGCGCCGTGAAGTTCATCGTCGACCACCTGGCGCGCGATCCCGAGGCGCGCCTGCGCATCGTACGCGAGGCGCGCGCGGTGGCCCGCCTGCGCTCGCCGCACGTGGTGAACATCCTGAGCGTCGGCGAGCACGAAGACGCCATGTACCTGGCGATGGAGCTGCTGGAGGGCGAGACGCTCTCGAGCCGGCTGGAGCGAAACGGTAAGCTCGATGCCGGCACCACGCTCGCGCTGCTCGAGCAAGTCGAGCAGGTGCTGGACAAGGCGCACGCGCACGGAGTGGTGCACCGCGATCTGAAGCCCGACAACATCTGGCTCTGCGCCGAGCCCAAGCTGTTCGTGAAGGTCCTCGACTTCGGCATCGCCAAATCTCAACGACTGGGTGCGGGGGCGACGGCCTCGGGCGCGCTGATGGGCACACCGCAGTACATGAGCCCGGAGCAGGCCAACGGCGAGCGCGAAGTGGATCACCGCTCGGATCTGTGGGCGCTGGCCATCATCGCCATGGAGTGCCTGAGCGGAAAGCGCCCCTACGAGGCCAGCGGCCTCGGCAACCTGCTGATGAAGATCATGAGCTCGCCGCCGCCGGCGGTGCATGATCTCGATCCCACCCTGCCCGCCAGCCTCGCGCCCTGGTGGCAGCGCGCGCTCGCGCACGACCCCAACGCGCGCTTCCAGAACGCCGCCGATCTGGTGCAAGGCCTGCGCGCGGGACTGGCGGCGCTGCCGCCCGGACGCGGCCCCTCGCTGTTCGACCACACGGCGCGCGGCAACTGGGCGGAGCCGACCCCGGCGCCGCAGCCGCAGCCCGCCCGTGTGCGCACGCTGGTCACCAACATCCACCCGACGCCGCTATCGGAGCCGACCCCTGCCCTGCGGCTGGAGCACGCGCACACGCCGGCGCACGCCCCGCCGACGCCGCAGCCGGGCCTCACGCAGCCGATGTCGGCGCCGCGCGAGCGCGGCATCTCGGTAGGGCCCGTCACGCACACCGCGGAGCTGACGCGCCCCTCCCGACGGCGCAAGCGGCGCTGGGTGGGGTACGCGCTGGGCGCCATTGCGCTGGGTGTGGTGGGCTTGGGTATCTGGCGCGGGCTGCTGCATTCCCGCTCCAGCACGTCCGCCAGCGGCGACATCGACATCCACTGGAGCACGCTGCGCCCGATCGAGCCGAGCGTGGAAGCGGAGGCCTCGCAGCGCCCGGAGGCGCCGCCCGCCAACCCCGCGGTGCCGCTGAACGATCCTTCGCTCACGCCACCGGTCGCCGCGCCGCCCTCGCCGCCGGATGCGATCGAGCCGGCTCCTGCCACTTCGCGAGCGATAGCGCCGCTCTCGTCGCAGCACGTCGTGAGCCCGTCCGCGAGCGCGCACAAGCCCAGCGCGCAGGCTGCCAGGGCAGTTCCGCACCCTGCTGAGGGGCCTGCGGCGCCGCCGCGCCCCGAACGCCTGACGCCCGGCGCTCCTGCCGCGGCGACGTTGCCCCAGCCGCCGACCCGCAGATCGAGCAAGGCGGGCTCGAAGCGTTCGGCGGACGATGACTCCAAGCTAAAGGAACGCCTGGGCTTCTGAGGAGCTGCGCGGCGCTACTGTCGCTGACACTCGGGACAATAGTACGTGCTTCTCGCGAGCGGGCCCTGACGCTGCATCTGGATGCGCGCACCACATTTGATGCACGGCTCTCCGCTACGGCCGTACACCCAGTGACGGGCAGCGACGCGGCCTTCGGGCGTGGTGCGCCTGCGCTCACCCACGTTGCGGCGCATCCAGGTGCGGGCGAGCTCCACCATTTCCTGCAGCGTCGCGTCGTCGAACTCGCCCAGGGCCTTGAACGGAGACACGCGCGTCATGAACAACAGCTCGGACTTGTAGACGTTGCCGATGCCGGCGAGCAGCTCCTGGTCGAGCAGCGCGCAGCCGATGGGCTGCTCCGGTTGTGAGCGCAGTCGGCGCAGGATCTCCGCGCTGTCGAGCACCGGTGCGAGCACGTCGGGACCCAGGCGCGACAGCACGGGATGGCTGCCGAGCTCGCCACGGCTCAGCAGCTCGACGCTCGGCGCGTCGAGGCAGAGCACGGTCCTGTCCTCCGTCGACAGCAGCCAGCGCACGTGGGGGTTGGTGAGCGCCCCCCGATAGCCACCGTCGCGCACGCGAATCGTGCCGTGCATGCGCAGGTGCGTGCGCAGCACGTGGCCGTCGTCGAACTCGATCAACAGCTGCTTGCCGTGCGCGCTCGCCGACACGACCCGGTGCCCCTCGAAGCGGGCGAGGTCAGCGCGTGTCGAGATCGCACGCAGCAGTGTTTTTTCGCGCAGCGCAGCGTCAATCGCACGCGCCCAGCCGTGCAGGGTATCACCCTCGGGCACGAGCTGCTCCCGGCGCCGGACGGGCGCCGCGCAAGACGAAGCCTTCCCCCACCGCGACGAACCCCGCTTCTCGCAGCGCCTCGCCCAGAGCCGATTGGCGCGCGGGCTGCCCGTCGATGGTCGCGAGAATGATGGCCCGCCGCAACGCTCCATCGACCAGACCCGAGAGGGCCGAAGCGACGTGGCGCGCAGCGCGCGTGCGCTCGGGCTCCTCCGCCGGCAAGAAGGTGAGCAGCGTCTTTTCACGGCGCCCGAGGTAAGCGATCAGGCTACCTTCCCAGAGCACGACCTGGGCGCCCGCCGCGCGCTGAGGCCTCGAGTCGTTGTCGGGCCAGGGCAGCGCTGCGCCGTACGGGTTGGCAGGATCGGTGGCGGCGAGCACGACGGGCGCCGCGTCGGCGCGCGGCTCGCGCAGCGCGCGCAAGCGATCTTCGGCGCCAGCCCGCGCAAACTGAGCCGCGCCGAGCCCGGCAACGAAGTATCCGCGCCGGATCCGCCCCGCTTCCTCCAGCGCCTTGAGCACGGGATAGAGCTCGCTGAAGGTGCCGAGCCGATCCGCGGCGATCGCCTCGCGCGGCAGCACGCCGTATCGCTCGAGCAAGACCTCCACGCGTGCCGCCGCCGATTCCGCGCCGGTCGGCGCCGCCTCAGCCTCCGGCAACCAGCGCTCGAGCAACGACCAGCGCCCCTCGCTGCCGGGCGCCGCCGCGCTCGGCGCACGCAGGGGGCGGCGCCGCACCGGCCGGCGCTCCCCCTTGCTCGGCTGGGCGCGCGAGCGCAGCGGGGCGATGGTGTCGTTCGTGAGCTCGCCCGCAAACACCATGTCCCAGAGCGTCTCCAGCAAATCCGGGGCGAAGGCGCCCGTCTTGTGCAGCAGCTCGCTGAAGAAGGAAGCGCCCTGGCGACGCAGATGCTGCCGTACCTGGTCCGCGAGCGGGCCTGCCAGCGGTGTCACCGGCGGCGCGAGCAGCGCGTAGCGGTCGGCTCGATAAAAGGCGATGCGTCCGTCGTTCGGGGTGATGGGTTCCAGGCCCCGCCAGATGAACTCGCCGCTGCCGGTGAAGGCGTCGAGCTCGGCGGGATGATAGCTGGCGACGCGTGCCGGCAGGATGTGCGCCTCCAGCACCGAAGCCACGAGCGGCACGCCTTCGAGCTGAAGCAACGCCGTCGCGAGCACGTCGGGGCCGTGGCGCGGCTCGGCTGCGCCTTGCCACTCCAGGAGCAGCCGAGCGTACGCGCTCGGCGCCACGGGCTCGACCTCGCGACGCAGCTTGATCAGGCTCTTTTGCTTGATGCGCCGGAGCACCTCCGCCTCGCACCACTCGACGCCGTGGCCGCCGGAGAGGAAGGCACCGCGCACGAGGCGGCCACGTTCGCTCAGCGCCTCGAGCACGAGCTGCGCAGCGCTGGCGGCGAGGCCGAAGCGAGCGCACAGCTCCTCCCGGGTGAAGGGTCCACGCGTACGGGCGTAACGTGACACGAGGTCTTGCAGGGCATTCGCCACGAGTTCCAGGAAGGCGCCGGGCAATCCCCGCGGCAACGCCACACCCAACGCATCGCGCAGGCGGCCCGCGTCCTCGGCGGCGGCGAATCGCTCGGCTCCAGCGATGACCGCGCGGATCACTCGCCGTGAGCGCTCCAGCTCCGTGAGCCAGCCAGCGAGCGCTCCGCGATCACTCGCGCGCCGCTCCAGCTCCTCGAGCGACAGATCGCCGATGGCGATCAACAGATCGTGCAGGGCGTCGGCGTGCTCGATCGGCCAACCGAGGCGCTGGACGTCATGCTCGACTTCGCGGATCGCGTCCGGATCCAGCAGACTGCGCAGCTCGGCCTCGCCCAGCAAAGCAGCGAGCTGCGCCGGATCGATGGTGAGCGCCTGAGCGCGCCGCTCGGCCAGCGGGGCATCCCCCTCGTAGATGAAGTTGCTGACATACGAGAACAGGAGCGACGCGGCGAACGGCGACGCAGAGCGGGACTGCACGCGCGACACGCGCAGCTCACGCGTCGCGATCTGTTCGAGCAGCCGCCGCAGCCCGGGCACGTCGAACACATCGCGCAAACACTCGCGGAACGTCTCCAGCAGGATGGGAAACTCCGGATATTTCGCGGCCGCACGCAGCAGATCCTGAGAGCGCCGGCGCTGCGCCCAGAGCGGCGCCCGCTGGCCCGGGCGGCGCCGCGGCAACAGCAGAGCGCGCGCGGCATTTTCGCGGAAACGCGCGGCGAAGAGCGAGCTCGCCGCGAGGCTCTTGTGCAGCAGCTCGTCGAGCGCCGCCAGGTCGGGCACCAGCAGATCGAGGTCGACCGCGCCCGTCGCCTCCGGGAAGCGAAATACGATGCCGTCATCAGACCACACCGCTTCCGATTCGATGCCCAGCGACTGCCGGTGTAGCTCCATGCACGCCAGCGCCCAGGGGGCGTGTACACGCGCGCCGAAGGGAGACAGCACACACACGCGCTGGTCCCCCAACTCGTCCGCGAATTGCTCGATGACGATCTGGCGATCGCTCGGGACTTCCCCCCCGGCTTCGCGCTGAGAAGATAGATACTCGAGCAAGGTATCCGCGGCTTCCTGATCGAGCCCCTGCCCGATCAGGCGCTCGCGCGCGGCGGGGGCGGGGGTGGCGCTGAGCTCGCGACTGAGCTGCCCGATGGCACGCCCGAGCTCCAGCGGCCTGCCCGGACGATCGCCGCGCCAGAAGGGCATGCGGCCCGGCTCGCCCGGCGCAGGCGTGACGAGCACGCGATCCACGCTGATGTCCTCGATGCGCCAGGAGCTCGCGCCGAGCAGAAACACGTCGCCGGCGCGAGACTCGAACACCATTTCCTCGTCGAGCTCTCCCACCCGGATGCTCTTGCCCTCGGGCGCGGTCGCGAGGAAGACCCCGAACAGTCCGCGGTCGGGGATCGTACCGCCGTTGATCACGGCGACGCTCCGTGCCCCTTGCCGGGCGCTCAAGCGATGGGAGATGCGATCCCAGACGAGGCGCGGCTTGAGCTCCGCGAATTCGTCCGACGGGTATCGGCCCGACAGCAGATCCAGCACGGCTTCGAAGGCCGAGCGCGGCAACCCTCGAAACGGCGCCGCGCCGCGCATCAAGTGGAACAGCTCTTCCTCGCCGATCTCGGCATCGGAGACGCTGGCCACGATCTGCTGCGCCAGCACGTCGAGCGGATTGCGGGGAAAGCTGGTGGCCTCGACTGCACCCGCGCGCATGCGCTCGGCGGTGGCGACCGAAGCCAGGAGGTCACCCTTGAACTTGGGAAACAAGATGCCCCGGGACATCCCGCCCACGCTGTGTCCAGCGCGCCCGACTCGCTGCAGCCCCGCGGACACGGAGGGCGGCGCCTCGATCTGGATCACCAGGTCGATGGCGCCCATGTCGATCCCGAGCTCCAGCGAGGACGTGGCCACGAGCGCCCGCAAGCGCCCGAGCTTGAGCGCATCCTCGATCTCGACGCGGCGGTCCTTGGCCACCGAACCGTGGTGCGCGAAGACCAGCGACTCGCCCGCCACCTCGTTGAGCGAGGCCGCCAAACGCTCGGCGAGACGGCGACTGTTGACGAACAAGAGCGTCGATCGGTGCTCGCGGATCAACTGCACGAGCGGCTCGTGTAGAGCAGGCCAGATCGAGCGCGCCTCGCCGCTGCGATCCCCGCGGGACATCGCCTCCAGCGGCACCGCGACGCGCAGCGAGAGCCGAGGCGGCGCCGCCGTGTCGACGATGGTCACCGGTCGGGGTAGCGCGCTGCCGTCGGCCTCCAGCGTGCTGCCGCCCAGGAACAGCGCTGCTTCCTCGACGGGCCGGACCGTCGCCGACAATCCGACTCGCTGGAGCGGCGTCTTCAGTGTACGCAGGCGTTCGAGCCGCTCCAGGCTCACCGCCAGATGCGCGCCGCGCTTGGTGCCGAGCAGAGCGTGAATCTCATCGACAATCACCGTCTCGACGCGGCTCAGGTGCTCTGCGGCCTGCGAGGTCAAGAGCAGGTACAGCGACTCCGGCGTCGTGATCAGGATATCCGTCGCCTGCTTGCGAAACTGCGCACGCTCCTTGGCGCTGGTATCCCCCGAGCGCTGCCCGACGCTCGGAACGCGCACCGCCACACCGGCGCGCTCGGCGGCGGTGCGGATGCCGGCGATCGGCGAGCGCAAGTTGCGCTCGACGTCCACCCCCAGCGCCTTCAGCGGCGATACGTAGAGCAGTCGTACGCCCTCACTCTCGCCGGCGAGCGCAGTCCGAGCCGGCGGCGGAAACATCAGGCGATCCAGGCCGGCGAGAAATGCCGCCAGCGTCTTGCCCGAGCCGGTCGGTGCGAGCATCAGCGCGGACTGGCCCGCGCCCAGCGCCGCCCAGCCCCCGGCCTGCACGGGCGTCGGAGCTCCGAGAGCGCTGCGAAACCACTGTCCCACGGGAGCCGCAAACCGGGACAGAGGGTCTTCCA
>JAICTU010000280.1 GCA_025936205.1 Polyangiaceae bacterium
CGCCGAGCTCGGCGTGTACAACGTGGCGCTCACCATCGCGAGCATCCCGGTCGCCGCCATGCACTCGCTCGCGCAGAAGGTGATCTTTCCGCTCTTCAGCCGCATCCAGCAAGGCGAGCAGCTGGCGAAGGTGTTCGGCCAGGCGCGGCGCTTGCACCTGGTGCTGAGCGGCTGGGCGCTCTCGGGCTTCATCGGCGGCGGCCCGGCGGCGATTGGGCTGATCTACGACAATCGCTACTCGAGCGGCGGCTGGATGCTGCAGCTGCTGGCCGTGGGCGCCTGGCTCGCGACCCCCGAGGCCACCAATAGCTCGGCCTCGCTGGCCGCCGGGCAGCCGCGCTGGGTCGCGGCCGGCAATTTCGCCAAGCTGATCGGAATGCTGACGCTGATCCCGCTGGGCTACTACTGGAAGGGCTTCCCCGGCGCTCTGATCGCCTACTCGGCGTCGGAGATCTTCCGCTACGCCGCGTCCACCGCCGGCGTGTACCGGCGCGGCTTGCGTACGGTGCGGCAGGACGTGGGGTTCACGCTGGTGGTGATCGTGTCGTCCGCGTGCTCGTTGTTTGCGCTGCACCTGGCGCAGGAGCACCGCGCGCATGTGGTGCTGGAGGCGGTGATCGTATTCGTCGTCACCACGCTGATCTGGCTGCCCTGGCTGTGGCCCTATGTGAAGGACGCGCTCGGCCGCGTGGGACGGCGGTTTGCACGCTGAGCGGCGGCGCTCCACAGTGAGCCCGCAGGAGCGGGCGATGAGAGTTCATGGTCGATGCGGGGTAGGGGCTGCTGCTGCGCTGTGTGCGGCGCTTGCCTGCAATCACGGTGCGAGGCCGGAGCCGACCACGAAGCAGGCGGCGGTGCAGCCTGCCTCCTCCGCACCAGCGGCGGCGCCGAGCGGGGCAGCAGCGGGCAGTCCTGGGGTCGCAGGGGGTCCGCTCGCTGCCGAGCCCCGCATGCTCAGCTACGAGCGTGTGTGCATGGGCACGCGCTGTACCATCCAGGCGTTTCACCGCGATCCGGCGCAGTTCGAGCGCGCGGCGCAAGCGGCGATGGCGGAGATCGACCGCCTGGACGCGATGATGAGCACCTGGGTCCAGAGCTCCGACGTGTCGCGCATCAATGCTGCAGCCGGCAACGGCGAGTGGATCGGCGTGGCGCCGGAGACGTTCCAGGTGCTGGAGAAGTCGCTCTGGATCGCCCGGGAGTCGGGCGGCGCGTTCGACATCACGGTGGGCGCGTTCAAGGGGCTGTGGAAATTCGACGAGGACAATGACGGCAGCTTGCCCGAGCGCGCGGACGTGCTGGCTCGACTGAAGCTGGTCGACTACCGCGGGTTATTGCTGGACGCGGCGCAGTCGCGCGCGCGGCTGGCGCGCGCCGGGCAGAGCATCACGCTGGGCGGCATCGCCAAGGGGCTGATCGTGGACCACGCGGTGGCGCAGTTGCGTGCGGCGGGCCTGACCGACTTCGTGATGCAGGCGGGCGGCGACCTGTTCGCGGCCGGCAAGCACGGCGACCGCGACTGGAAGGTGGGCATCCAGGACCCGCGCGCCGGCACGCACGACGGGCGCTCCGTGGACACCAGCTTCGCGCTGCTGTCGCTGAGCGAGTCGGCGTTCAACACCTCCGGCGACTACGAGCGCTTCGTCCTGAAAGACGGCAAGCGCTACCACCACATCCTCGACCCGCGCACGGGCTACCCGGTGACGCACACGCGCTCGGTGACGGTGCTCGCCCCGACGTCCTTCCTCGCCGACACGCTGGATACAGCGGTGTTCGTGATGGGCTGGGAGAAGGGGATGAAGCTGATCCAGCGCTTGCCCGGGGTCGAAGCCGTGATCGTGGACGCGAAGAATGAGCTGCACGTGACGCCGGGTTTGAGCAGCAAGCTGCTCATCATGCGGCAGCCGACGGACGGGATCTGAGCGGCAGGCGGGGGAGGTGGCCACGCCCTGAGGCGCGCTCGCGCGCGGCTACAGGTCTTCGATCTTGGGGAAGAGGCGGTCCATGGGGACGCCGATTTGGCGTAGGCGTTCGCCCACGACTGCGCGCAGCGGGCGGATGCGGACCCACTCGAATTTGTCGAGGTAGTAGCGGAGCACGGAGCCGTAGCAGGCGAGGCGCTCGCGGGTGTCGAGCGGGGCGGCCTGGATCAGCTCGTGGAAGAGCTTCCAGTATTGCTCGGGCTGGCGGGTGAGGGGCGGATGGCCCGGCGGGCGCAGGAGCTCGAGCACGCGCAGCTCGTTGGCGCGGGGGATGCCACGGTTGGCGAGGCATTCGGCGATGTGTGCGTAGGGGCCGAGCAGGCTGAGCTCGGCGGCGAGCAGCTGGTCGCCGTTGAAGATGGGGCGCAGGCCGCGCGTGTGCTCGAGCGCGCGGCGCCGGTGGAGCGAGTAGATCGGGTCGAAGCGGCGGTAGTCTTCGTTGAGCAGCCACAGGCACACGTCAAAGCGCTCGTGGGCGCGCGGGGAGTCGACGCGCGGTCCCTGGTGTTCGAGGTAGCGCTTCTGGCTGCGGTCGTTCCAGTGGGCTTGATAGGTGGTGACGCCGATGGCTTCCGGGTGGCGGTCGAGCTCGCGCACGCATTTTTCAGCGTAGCTGGGCTCGACCCAGTCGTCGGCGCCGATCCAGCGGAAGTACTCGCCGCGTGACAGGGCGAAAGCGCGGTTGAAGTTGGCGACGATGCCGGCGTTGAAGTCGCGCGCATGGAAGCGCACGCGCGAGTCGCCGCGTGCGTGTTCGTGCACGATGGCTGCCGTGGCGTCGGTCGAGCAGTTGTCGGAGATGACGAGCTCGAGGTCTTCGAAGCTCTGCTCCAGGATCGAGCGAATGGTCCGGCCGATGGAGGCCGCGCCATTGTACACGGGCAGGCCGAAGCTGAGTCGCGGCGTATTCATCGCGGCGCCTTCATCGAGGAGCTCCAGCAGCGGGCGCCGTCCAGCGCAGGTCGTCGCCCAGGCGGCCCGCCGCGATGTGCTGGGAGATGGTCTGGATGCGCAGGTAACGGCCGCCCTCGAGGTCGCGCTCGGTGAGCTGGAGCCGGCGATAGGCGTCGAGCAGCTCGGTCACGCCCTGCTCGACGTTCCAGGTCATGCGCAGCTCGGGCAGGGCGCGCGCGAGCTTGTCGAAGCTGACGCGGTAACAGCGCGGGTCGGGGCCGGCGCCTCTGGCGAACTCGAGCACGCTGCCCGGCACCTGGTCGCGCACGAGCTCCGCCACTTGCAGGATGCGGTAGTTCTCTCCGGGGCGGCCCACGTTGAAGGCCTGGTTGTGCACGCGCTCGCTGGGCGCCTCGAGCACGGCCAGGAAGGCGCGCGCCATGTCGGCGACGTGGAGCAGCGGCCGCCAGGGCGTGCCGTCGCTCTTGAGCAGGACGCGGCCGGTGGTGAAGGCCCAGCCGGCGAGGTTGTTCACCACCAGGTCGCCGCGCAGGCGCGGCGATGCGCCGTACACCGTGGCGTTGCGCATGTAGACGGGGCAGAAGCGCGCGTCGGCGAGCGCCGCCAGATCGCGTTCCACGAGGACCTTGCTCTGGGCGTAGGGCGTGACGGGGCTGAAGGCGGCGCTTTCGTCCAGCACGTCGTCGGGGCTGGCAGCGCCGTACACGCTGCAGGAGGAGGAGTAGACGAAGCGCTGGGCGCCGGCGGCCTTGGCCAGCTCGGCGAGACGCAGCGAGGCGCGGTGGTTGATCGCGTAGGTCGATTCGGGGTTCAGGTTGCCGAGCGGGTCGTTGGAGACGGCCGCCAGATGCGCGACGCCGTCGAAGCCTTCGAGGTGTGCTGGTGTGAGGTCGCGCAGGTCGCAACGGATCACCGGCAGCCGCGGAGCGTAAACGCCGAAGTCGCAGCCCTCGAAGTAGTGGTTGTCGAGGCCCACCACCTCGTGGCCTGCCGCCTGCAGCAGCGGCGCCATCACCGCGCCCACGTAGCCGTCGTAGCCTGTCATCAAGATGCGCATGGCATTACATCGGCGCCAGCAGCTCGTGGCGTTCCAGGAGCGCGGCGGCGTCGCGCACCACGTGGAAGGGAAGCGCGGCGCGCTCGGCGATTTGCAGCAGGTCGTGGTTGCCGTCGCTCAGCGCGAGCATCCAGAACAGGGCGAGCTGCGCGTCGGCGATGTTGCCGCCCCCCAGCGCGCGGTAGACGCCGCGCCGCCCGAGCTGCGGCTCACCGTACGGCTTCGTGTTCCGGTAGCGCCGGTTCTCGTTCAGGATGCTGAGCGCGAGCCGCAGGAGCGAGAGCGATTCCTCGAGCCGAGCGGGGCTGACGAACCCGAGATTGTCGGCGGAGGTGTGGTACTCGGGGAACTTGCCGTGCTGGCCGCGCATCAGCGAGCCTACCGGCAAGCCGAAGCCCGGCGAGTTGAACTGTCGCTCGTCGTAACCGTAGGGGAAGTAGTCGATCACCTGGTGCGGCAGCTCCGAGGCGCGCAGCGCGTGCGCCATCACGCGATCGATGTCGCGCGCGCCGTGCAAGGTCCGCTTGTAGGTGAAGGGGCTGGCGTCACCGAGACAGACCAGCGACAGGCCGTGCCGGATGCACTGCGTGCGCTGCCGATTCTGCGCCAGCCAGGCGATGGAGCCGATTGTGCCGGGAACGAAAAGCGCGCGCAGCGTGTAGTGCGGCAGAGACTGCTGCGCCTGCCGCAACTGCTCCTCGAGCAAGGCCGTGGCCACGGCGATGCCGCTCAGATTGTCGTTGCAGAGCGAAGGATGGCAGATGTGCGTGGTGAGCACGATCTCATCCGAGGAGCGGCCGGGCACGACGCACTCGGCGTAGCTGAGGTGCCCGGGCTCCAGCGTGGAGTCGATGCAGATCTCGTATTCCGCGTCGGTCAGCGCCTCTCGCTGGCGTTGCGAGAGGCAGAAGCCCCAGTCTGCCGCATAGTAAGAGGTGCGGTACGGGATCCAGTCGGGGTGCTCGGGCAGGGAATGCAGATGGGGCTCGAGCTCGCTGCGGCTGATGCGCCGCCGCACCGGCGTGCTGTAGCTGAGCACGTGCAGGTTCGAGTGGGCGAAGTCGATCACACGCTCGCCGGAGAGCCTCTGGATCCAGGCGCCGCGGATGTTCCACTCGCTGGGGATGACCCAGTCCAGCACCTCGGTGCCGGTGGGCAGCTCGGTGATCTGCAGCGGCAGGTGGCGGCCGATGATCGCCAGGCTCTCGCGCAGGCCGGCGCCGCTGATGCTGCGACAGATCGGGTAGAGCTCCCGGATCAGGCTGTACATTTCTAGCGCGGGCTTGCAGGACATCGGCGCCGTTCTCAGTCGTCTTCGCCTTCTGGATGCCAGTCGGGAAAGTTGCGGTCCCGCTGCGAGAGCACGCGCGGAGTTTCCGGCCAGTGGATGGCGATGCCGGGATCGTCGTAGCGGACGCCCAGGCCCACCGAGGGCACATAAAACTCGCTCATCTGATAAAAGAGCTCCACGTGCGGCGTGAGCGTCAGGAATCCGTGCGCAAAGCCCTTGGGGATGTAGACCATGCGGTGGTTCTCCGCGCTCAGCTCCAGCCCCTCCCACTGACCGAGCGTGGGTGATCCGGTGCGCAGATCCACGATCACGTCGTAGATGGTGCCGGTCTGGCAGCGCACCAGCTTGGCCTCTTCGTGTGGAACCCGGTTGTAATGCAGGCCGCGCAGCGTCCCGCGGTCGCGATTGTATGAAACGTTGCACTGCGGGTAGCGCGCAATCAGGCCATGCTCGGCGAACTCGCGCTCGCAGAAGGTGCGCGCGAAGTAGCCGCGAGCGTCCTGTTTGAGCTCGATCTCGATCACGAAGGCGCCGGGGAGGCGGGTTTCCTTGAAAATCACGCGCTATGGTATTTCTCTGAGAAGGTGAAGACTATGACCGGACAGCCTGCGAAGGGCCAGCCCTCGGTTCTTGCCTGCCGTTTCTGTGGGGCCTCGTTGAGCCTGAGCTTCGTGGATCTGGGGAGCTCGCCGCTGTGCCAGAAGCATGTTGCGCTCGCCCGGGCGCAGGAAGCGGAGCCGTTTTTCCCATTGCATGCCTTCGTGTGTACGAGTTGCTGGCTGGTGCAACTGGGTGAGTTCGTGGTGCCGGAGGAGCTCTTCGGGGACGGCGCGTACGCCTATTTCGCGTCATTTTCGGACTCCTGGCTGGCCCATGCTCGGAGCTACGTGGACCTGGCCTGTCGACGCTTCGGGTTGGGAGCACACAGCTTCGTCATCGAAATCGCCAGCAACGACGGATACTTACTGCAGAACTTCGTGCAGCGCGGGGTGCCTGCGCTGGGTATCGAGCCCGCTGCCAACTGCGCTGCCGCAGCGCGTGCCAAGGGCGTGGAGAGCCGGGTCTGCTTCTTTGGCAGCGAGACGGCGCGGCAGTTGCTCGCCGAAGGACTGCGCCCGGACCTGTTGCTCGGCAACAATGTGCTCGCGCACGTGCCCGACCTGAACGACTTTGTCGCCGGGCTGAAGCTGCTGCTCGCCGAGACCGGCGTGCTGACGCTGGAGTTCCCGCATCTGGTGCGGCTGATCGAGCAGAACCAGTTCGACACCATCTATCACGAGCATTTCTCGTACTTCTCGTTCACGACCGCGCGTCGCATCTTTGCTCGGCACGGCTTGCGCCTGTTCGACGTGGAGCAGCTCAGCACGCACGGCGGCTCGCTGCGTATCTACGGTTGCCATGCTGGCGCCGCACACCTGGACAGCCCGCGCGTCGCGGCGCTACTCGCCGAAGAGGCGGCGCTGGGCGTCGAGACGGCGGACTATTATTCTGCGTTTGCGGAACAGGTGCGCGAGACCAAGCGGCGGCTGCTGGAATTTTTGATTGGCGTGAAGCGCGCCGGAAAGAGCGTGGCCGGCTATGGTGCGCCGGGCAAGGGCAACACGCTGCTCAACTACTGCGGCATCCGCCGCGATTTCATCGACTACACGGTGGACCGCAGCCCTCACAAGCAGAACAACCTGCTCCCGGGCAGCCGTATTCCCATTCATGCGCCGGAGAAGATCTTCGAGACGCGGCCCGACTATCTCTTGATCCTGCCCTGGAACCTGCGCGAGGAGATCATGCAACAGATGGCGGCAGTTCGCAGCTGGGGCGCCAAGTTCGTCGTGCCGATCCCGAGCGTCAGCATCTTCGAGTAGGAATTTTATGAAATTGGTGATCTTGGCCGGCGGCCTCGGTACCCGGCTCTCGGAAGAGACGGCGATCAAGCCCAAGCCCATGGTGGAGATCGGGGGCCGGCCCATCTTGTGGCACATCTTGAAGATCTACTCCTCGTTCGGGATCAACGAGGTGATCATCTGCGGCGGCTACCGCGCGGATGTGATCAAGGATTTCTTCCACGGCTACTTCATTCGCAATTCGGACGTCACCTTCGACATGAAGAATGACAGCATCGAGGTGCATTCTGCGCACCGCGAGCCATGGCGGGTGACGGTGGTGGACACCGGCCAGGACACGATGACGGGCGGGCGCGTGCGCCGGGTGCGCGAGCACATCGGCAAGGAGCGCTTCCACCTGACCTACGGCGACGGGGTCGCCGATCTCGACCTCGCGGCGCTGAACGCCTTCCACGAGCGAGAGGGCTCGCTGGTGACACTGACCGCGGTCTCGCCCCCCGGGCGCTTCGGTGCCCTGATGTTGCACGAAGGCAGCCACAAGGTGGCCTCCTTCCGCGAGAAGCCGCGGGGAGACGGGGCCGGGGTGAATGGCGGCTTCTTCGTGGTGGAGCCCGAGGCGCTCGACTACATCGCGGGCGACAGCACCTCCTGGGAGCAGGAGCCGCTGCGCGATCTGGCGCGCGACGGCAAGCTCTCGGCGTACCGGCACGAGGGCTTCTGGCAGGCCATGGATACGCTGCGCGACAAGAACTACCTCGAGGATCTGTGGGCGAAGGGCAAGGCGCCCTGGAAGCGCTGGTAGGGCGCTGAGCTCAGGCGTCGAGCGATGAGCGGCGGGTTCGCGCCCTGCGCCGCAGGCCAGCGATCAGCAGCAGCCCGAGTCCGAGACTGGTCGCGCCGCTGCGGCCGCTGCCCGTGCTCAGGCCGCAGCCGAACCCGCCGCCCTGGACATGCAGCACCGGAGTCGTGGCTTCGGCAGTCTCGGCGGACTCGCCGAGTTGCTCGAGGTCTCCGTCGTCGTTCGAGCGAGGAACACCCACCGTGCTCCAGTCGATCGGCTGGGGCTCGCTGAGGGGATACTGGGGCCGAACCCAGGGCGTCGGCGCCGGCGGGACGGGCGGCTCGGAAGGCGGAGTGCCGCCCGCATCGGCATCGGGCTCTGGTGACGGCTCGGCGGGGATGCCGGCATCCGGCTCGGGCTCGGGCTCGGGCTCGGGGGGGTGGCTGATGCCGGCATCCGGCTCGGGCTCGGGAGGCTGGCTGACGCCGGCGTCCGGCGCCGGGGGCTGCGGCGAGCACTGACCCGAGCCGTCGTCGTCGTCCTGGGGGTCGCCGCCGCTCTGGTTGCCCCCGGTGTTGCTGCAGTCGTCGCAGCTGTCGAGATCGACGTCACGACAGCTGTTGGGGTCGGTGGGGTCGAGGTCGTCGACATCGGGCACACCGTCGTTGTCGTCGTCGGCATCGCCGAGGTCACAAGCGCCGTCGTGATCGGTGTCCGTGCCGTCGTCGGCGACGTCGCCGCCGCTGGCGTCAGCCCCGGTGTTGCTGCAGTCGTCGCAGCTGTCGCCGTCCACATCGCGGCAGTGGTGTGCATCGCTCGGGTCGGAGTCCAAACCATCGACCACGCCGTCGTTGTCGCGGTCGCTCTCGCCAAGATCACAGATGCCGTCGTGGTCGGTGTCGGTGCCGTCGTCGTTGAGATTGCCGCCGCTCTGATCGGCGCCGGTGACGGAGCAGTCGTCGCAGGTATCGTGGTCGGCGTCCCCGCAGATCTGCGGATCGTGGGGATCGGTGTCGATCACATCCGCCACGCCGTCGTTGTCGAGATCCGTCTCGGCCGCGTCGCAGGTGCCATCGTGGTCCAGATCGGGGCCATCGTTATCGATGTCTCCCGCGCTGCGGTCGGGGCCGCTGACCGAGCAATCGTCGCAGGTATCCCGGTCTTGATCCTGGCAAACGAACGGGTCGTCGGGATCGAGATCCGCTGAATCCGGCACACCGTCATCGTCGCGATCGAGGTCACCCGCGTCGCAGCGGCCGTCGTGGTCGGTGTCGAGTCCGTCGTTCGCCGGATCGCCGCCGCTGTGATCCGCGCCGCCAGCACTCTCACGTCACCGCTCATCCGCAGATCACCGAGGTTGGCACCGCTGGCGATGTCCAGGTTGCCGGTCTGGGGCGTCGCAGCGTCGACGTCATTGACCAGCAGCAGCGGGAAGCTCGCGCTCACCCGCAGGCGATCGAACCACACGATGCTGCCGCCGACGTAGGCGTAGAGCTGATCGCGCAGCAACGCGCGCACCTCGTTGCCCGCGTCATCATACAGCACGAGCGGGCGGTGCGACCAATCTCCGACCACGCCGGTCGCCCAGCGGCCGTGGCCGCGCAGGTCGAGGGACTCTAGCGCAAACCAGTCGCTCCCGCGTTCCGCGGGCTCGAAGCGATTGAGCGCAAAGCCATCCGTCTCCGCTGCGTGCGCCGCGCGTTCCTGTGGAAGCGTGAGAAACACGGAAAAATTGCTGCCCCCGCTGCGCGCCCGAGCGTACGGTCTCCCACCATGAATGGTCTCATTCCCCTCTGAGTTCCATGGACGGGCGCTCGGAAGCATCGTTAATCCACCTGCGGCTCCGGGGGAGCGCAGCGCGCTTGCTCAGCTTGCGAGAGCCTGAACGTGCCGTGCTCGGGCGCGCTGACAAGTGCCAATGCACTGGCGCTGGTGGCAAAATGGCACCGTGAGCGCTGATATTTCAGCGCGGGACTGTTGCAGCGAATGGGTGCTGCGATTCGCCGAGCGGGAACGCGGGCCTCCCGGCCCTGCCGCAGAGGTTCACGCCGCCTCGACGCCGCCGCTGGCGATCAGCGCGGCGGGATTGCCGGAGCTGCGCTCGCGCACGAGTTGGGCCACGCTGTCCGGGGAATATACCGATGGAAGCCTCTGGAGCGGGTTCGCCGCGTCCACCTCCACCAAGCGGTAGGTGCCGATTTTGAGTCGGGCAGACGCTTGAGTTGCACGGCTTCGGCCGCAATGGCAAGACGCCCGGGTGCGCTCGTTGTTTCAGTGCACTGCCGTCGAACTGGCGCAGCTGACGCGCTGCCGGGAGGTCTCCTGCCGGGAGGTGGTGGAGGCGCATCTGGCACGGGTGGAAGAGCACAATGGTCGGCTGGGAGCCGTGACGATCGCCCTGCGCGACTCGGCGCTGGCACTGGCGGATCAGCGCGACCGTAGCCGCGAGCCGGGGCCGCTCGAGGGCGTGCCCTTCACGGTGAAGGAAGACCTGGATTGTCTGGGCACGGCCACGACGCACGGGTTGCCGGCGCTGCGCGATGCGTTGCCCTACGAAGACGCGCCCGCCGTGGCCCGACTCAAGGCGGCGGGCGCGATCCCGATCGCGCGCACCAATACCTCCGAGCTGGGCTTGCGCCTGTGCACCGCCAATCCGCTGCGCGGCCGCACGTTGAACCCCTACGGCCGCCAGTGGACCGCCGGAGGCTCGAGCGGCGGGGACGCCGTGGCGGTCGCGACCGGCATGACGGCGCTCGGCCTGGGCAGCGATCTCGGCGGCTCGCTGCGGGTGCCAGCACACTGCGCGGGGGTGGCGACGCTGAAGCCCACGACGGGCCGCATTGCGCACGCCTCGTCGCTGCCGCCTCGCGATCACGGCATGGCGGGGCAAGCGATGCTGGCGCTGGGGCCGCTGGCGCGCTCGGTCGCGGATTTGCGCGTCGCTCTCGAGGTGCTCGCGGGGCGCGACCCGCGCGACCCGCGATCCGTCCATGTACCATTGCGCGGCCCGGCGCCGAGCGAGCGGCGTGCCGCTCTCGTCACTCGCGTTCCGGGCTGCACGCTGGAGCCTGCTGCGCTGCTGGCGATCGAGCGTGCCGGGCAGGCGATGCGCGCCGCCGGATGGATCGTCGAGGAGGCGGCTCCGCCGGAGATCGCGCGGGTGAACGAGGTTTTCGCGCAGCTGCTCGCCACCGATCTGGAGGTGATCCGCCGTGAGCTCGAGCCCTTCCTGTCGGATGAGCTCTCGGGGCATCTGCAGCGCCTGTGCCGCTGGGCGAAACCGCTGGAGAGCTCGAGCCTGCGCCTGCACAGCGAGCGCTCGCGGCTGAGCCGGGCCTGGTCCGCTTTTTTCTCCGAGTACCCCATCGTGATCGGTCCGAGCTGGGGGCGAGCGATCTGGCGCGTCGATGCAGATCTGGATCCGGCGTCGGGGGTCGCGCTGTTGGCAGAAACAACGCGCTTCATCACACCGGGCAACGTGCTCGGCTTGCCGTCGCTCGCACTGCCGATGGGCCTCGCGGAAGGCTTGCCCACCAGCGTGCTGATCTACGCGGATCTCTGGCGCGAAGACCTGTGCCTGGCCGCCGCGGCCGTGATCGAAGGCACACGTCCGCCATTGGCCGTCATCGATCCAGCGGCGGTATGACCGCAGTCGAACCGAGTGGGCTGGTGCGATAGACGTCGGCTACCGCACCTCACGTTGTGCCAGTCTTGCCGCCGCTGGGGATGCCAGCCGCCGGTCCGCTCAAAGCAAGACGACGACCAAGACGATCGCGAGAATCACCACGGCTGCCGTCGTACCGATCACGACGGTATTACCGCCCCGGTACTCCAGAGCTTCGGGGGACTTTGCTTCGAGTTGTGCGTAGCGTGCCATGTCGCTGGCCTTGTCGGCTGCGCGCGAGCCTGCTTCCACACTGAGACGGTCGGGGCGTGGATTCTGAGGCACTCTTGCCGATTGGGAAGCTCGATCCGCCACGGGCGCCGCCCGGCCAATGGACGGAACTACACACAAGCCAATACAAGCAACGAGAGCGTACAAGTGGCGCATAGAGCGGACCTCCTGGTGAATTGCTGGAACGATGGGTGCAGCATCCGTGCCGCGTCCCTCTCGCCCACCGATCACAAGGGCGGGCGCCAGGTCCGTCGAACACTTTCCCTTGCTCTGTCAAACCAGTGCGCGTACCCGAGAGAG
>JAICTU010000022.1 GCA_025936205.1 Polyangiaceae bacterium
AGGAGCTTGAGGGCGACTGGCCGATCGTGGCGGACGTCGTGGGCGAGGTAGACGACCCCCATGCCGCCGCGGCCGAGCTCGCGCTCGATCGCGTAACGGTCGGCGAAGGCGTGGCGGACGGAGTCCGGCACTTCCATGGGGGAAGGCTCCGCGGGGAGGATGCGGTACTAGGAACGCGAAAGTAAGTAAGCGGGGGCCGTGCAATGGCGCCAGCAAGTGGAGGAGCAGCCCGCGTGCGACAGCGCGAGCACCCGCTGTTCCAGCCGCCCGCGCTGCGTCTCCAGCTCCGCCAGCCGCGCCGCGCGGGCGTCGCGCCGGGCCTCGCTGTTCAGCTCGCGCAGTGCCGCCTCGGCGCGCGCCAGCTCGGCCTCGGCCCGTTGCCTCGCACTGGCGCTCGCGGCCGCCTTCTGCGCCTGGCGCTGACCCGCCTCGCGCCCCAGCTCTAGCTCGGCGCGGAGCCGGCGCAGGTCACTCTCCGCCGCACGGCGTGCCGTCAATGCTTGGTCGGCGAGCGCAGCGCGCTCGCGCACGGCGCGCTGCGCGGCGAGCTCCGCGAGCGCCGACTCTTCCACACGCGCGCGCTCGCGCAGGGCCTCCAGCCGCGCCTCGCTGTCCAGGCGACCCTGACTCAGCTGCACGATGCGCTGCTGCACCTCATCGCTCTCCCGGCGCAGGTGCGAGACGCGCTCCAGCTCCAGCCCGAGATCGGCGATGGTCTGGCGCAGCGGTGCGAACGGCGAGCTCTGCCCGGTCTTGCGCCGCCCGGTGGCGGTGAACGCGCTCTCCACCTTGGCATCCACGGCAGCCAGCACGCGCTGGAACACCGGGTCCTGCGCCAGCGCTTGCAGGGCTTCGTGCAACTGGGCCCGCCCGGAGCCGTCGCGGTCGCCCGCCAGGGTGCGCTCCAGGATCTGCGCGACCGAGCCCTGCGTGGCGAGCAGCACTTGGCTGAGAAAGCTCTCCGGCAGGCCGCGTGCGCCACCGCGCCCTCCGGGCGCTTCGACCCCCCAGCGCAAGAGCTCGCGCAGCCGTCCATCCGCAGCGCGGCCGCGCGCCTCTTCGCGATAGCGGCGCCCGTCCAGGGAGCTCTCCAGCGTGGTTTGCGAGCCGCTGCCAAAGGTCTTGCTGATGCGCCAGAGGGCGCCCTGCGTCTCCAGGCTGAGGACCACCTGCGGCAGCTCCTTGCTGTGCCAGGGCAAGAAGTCGCGGTGAGCGCTCGAGTCCGCCGGCAAGAGCAGCGCGGCGCGCATGGCCGTGGCCAGCGTGGTCTTGCCCAGATCGTTCGGCCCGTAGAGCACGTTCAGGCCCGGAGCGAACTCCAGCGCCGCGCGATCCACGGCACGAAAGTGGCTGATCTCGAGTCGGCGAAAGCGCAAATCAGGCCTCGCGGGCGAGCTGGTACAGCTGAGAGAGGGCGCGCCGTGCGAGCTCACCCTGGTCGCTTTCGGGGCCATGTTCGTGCTCGCGCTGGCGCAGGCGCGCCGCCGCGGAGCGGATCACCGCCGGCGCTCGCGCCAGCGTGCTCTCGACGTCCGCCGTGTCGAGCCGCAAGCGCGAGCGGTCGAGCTGCAACACGCCGACGGCGCCTGGTGCGGCCGCGCTGCCGGCGAGTTCGGCGAGGATCCGCTCCAGCTCCGCGAATTCGGCGATGCCCACTCTCAGGTCCAGCACCAGTCGCAGCACGTGCTGGCTGAGGTCGCGCGCGGCGAGCGCCCGTAGCTCCTCCAGGCTGGTGCAGCACGCTTCTTCCCAGGTCCACTGCGCCACCGGCTCGGCTCGCACCAGGGCCCGGCGGCGCCGGTCACTGGGGAACAGCACCAGCGCGGCATGGCCGGCGTCGCGCTCACCGAAATTCGTGGGCTCGGGCGTGCTCGGGTACACCGTCGGGGCATGGCCGAGCGGCGTCACGTCGCGGAAGCCGTGCGTGTCGCCGATGGCCAGGTAGTCGAGCCCTTTTTGTTCCGCCACCTCGCGTCCGATCGGGAAGTTCATCTGGTGCCCAGGCAGGTCGAAGGTCGTGCCGTGCACCATGCCGATGCGGATGCGCTGATCGCCCGGCTCTCGGCCGGGCAGCAGCGTGCGCGCCAGGTCCCGGCTCTCCGAGCGCGAGCGGCAAGGCGCGGCGTACAGCATCGCGCCGCCCGCCAGCTCGAAGCGAAAGTCATCGCGGTCCACGACATGGACCCAGGGCGGCAGCGCGGCACGAAACGGATGCGCCTTGCTGTACACACCGGTGGTGGTGAGCGGATCGTGGTTGCCCGGCAGCAGGAACAACGGCCGATCCAGCCAGTTGCGCTGCTGAAATTTTTTGGCCAGCCCCTCCCACCACTCGGGACCCGGATCCGGGTCGTCGAACAGATCGCCCGCGCACAACACGGCGTGCGCGGAATGGCGCTCCGCGAGCCCGAGCACGCGGTCGATCACGGACAGGCGCGCCCGCGACAGCTGCTGGCGCCCGAGCTCGTCGAAGCTCGGAAACACGGCTCCGAGGTGCCAGTCCGCGGTATGCACGAGCTTCAGCGCCACCTCGCCTCCCGGTGTCTCATCCAAGTATGAACTCCGCTTCCAGAATCGTCTCCCGAACGGGCGGTGTGTAGCGCTTCTGATGCGCCAGCTCGCGCCCCCGTTGATAGCCCTCGTCGCGGCGCTCCGCGAGCCGTTCGAGCTCGGCTTCCACAGCCTCCAGGTCGCGCTGCAAGCGCTCGACCAGGGCCTCCGCGCGGGCGCGCGCGTCGGCTCCGGGCGCGGCCAGAATCTGCTCGCGCGCCTTCTGCTGGGCCTCGTGGATGGCCGCGCGCTCCCGGCGCTGGATCAGCGCGCGATCTTCGACGTAACGCTCGAGCTGCGCCATCGCGCGGGCAAACAGCCGCTGTTCGGCGCTCGACACTTCCTGCTCGTCCAGGAACAGCGCCTCCTCGAGTGCCTCCTCGAGTGCATTGCCGAGCGCATCGCCGAGCTCGGTATCGCTCACGTGCGTCTTCAGCTCCGGCGCTGCCTCCAGCGGACCGCGCAGCAGCTGCAGCGTGGTCGCCGGATCGAGCTGCGCGGCCTCCCCGGGCCCCGCCTCCAGCACCGCCACCGGCAGCAGACGATCGACCGGCTCGAAGCCGGGGTAGCGCAACTTCTCCACCCGCAAGCGACCGCGGCGGCCGCGCAGCGGCGCTAGATCGGGGGCCAGCCGCTCGCCGTTCAGACGCACCTGGAAGGCCTGCTCGGTGTCGCGGCGTGCGGCTTCCGCGGCCCATTGCACCAGCGGATGGCCCAGCGTCAGCCGATCGCCCACGGCGCTGCTCGCAGGATCTCCGCCCACGACCACGCGCACTCCCTCGCGCAGCGGCTCGGGCAGCGCCGCCGACGGACCGATGGCGAGCAACGTCGAGCCAGCAGCGCTCGGCCGCTTTTCATGGCGAACGCCCGCGCTGTCCAGCTGCTCACACACCAGCTGCTCCAGGTCGCGGTCGAGCTCGCGCAGGTGCCCGGGCAACTCCTCCGCCAGCTTGCGAAACGTCTGGCGCACGCTCGCGTCCAATCTCGACTCGATCAGGCCCGCCGTGCGCGCCTGCACGGCTTCCAGCTCGCTGCGGCGTGCCCCGAGCTCCGCGTCCAGCCGCGTGAGCTCCCGCTCGATCTGGTCGAGGCTGCGCGCGCTCTCGTAGATGCGCGCCAGCTCGGCTCCGAAGTCGCTGGACAGCGCGTTGAACACCGCTGCCTGGGCCGAGCCCACCGGCTCGTACAGCACGTGGTCCGAGGCATCCAGCACGGCTCCGAAGAGCTCCAGTTTACGGCTCAGGATCTCGAAGGTCAGGCGCTGGGCAGCATTGTCGCGCGCGAGGAAGTTGATCACCGTCACGTCGCGCACTTGGCCGTAGCGATGGCAGCGGCCGATGCGCTGCTCGATGCGCTGTGGATTCCAGGGCAGATCGTAGTTGATCAACGTGTCGCAGAACTGCAGATTCAGGCCCTTGGCTCCGGCCTCGGTGGAGATGAACACGCGCGAGCGAGTCCTGAACTCGTGCACGAGCGCCAGGCGCAGCGCCACTTCGCGGCTCGGCAGCGAGCTCGGCCCGAGCGCGTCGCCGATCTCCGCCTGCCAGCGCCCGAGCGCCTGTTCGGCGCGCGCCGAGCCATTCTGTCCACGGAACAGCGTGATCTGTTCGTCGCCGAGCCCGGCCGAGAGCAACAGCTCCCGCAAATAGTCCTGCGTCGCCAGCGACTCCGTGAAGATCACCAGCTTGCCCTGCCCGAGTCCGCGCGCCACGTCATCGTCGAGCACCCGCAGCGCATCGAGCAGCGCGCGTGCCTTGCTGTCGCTCTCCAGCGCCTGGAGCCGTACGATCAAGCCTTCCACGATCGCTAGCTCCGCCGCCACCTGGGCGTCTTCCGCCGCCGCCCCCGGCGCCACGTCCTCCGCGGCCGGTTCGTCCAGCTCCTCCAGATCCAAAGCGAAGTCGCGCACCGGATCCAGATCACCGCCTGCCAGGTGGCGCCGCAGGCGCTCTGCCAATCGCTCCAGGCTGGCGCCGAGCGCTCGGTGCGACGAGGCCATGCGGCGATGAAAGCCGAGGAGCAGCAGCGTGCGGTGACGCCCGCTGAACGCTGCGAGCTCCGGCGTGAGCAGATAGCGCGTCACGTCCTCGTACAACTCGCGCTCCGGCGGGCTCATCTCGTATTCGTAGAGCCGTGTGCGCCGGCCCACGAACGGGGTGCGCAGGAACTCCTGGGCCTGCCGGCGCAACGTACGCCGTACCACCACCTGCAGGCGGCGCTGCAGCTCGCCCGCCTGCCCCGGCTGCAGGCGCCGATCGTCATCGGCGCAGAAGCGCTCCCGGAAGGTGGACAGATCACCGAGCAACGTGCCGCCGCGGTCGACGTACTGCACCAGCGCCCACAGCTCCGCGAGCGAGTTGGAGAGCGGCGTGGCGGTGAGCAGCAGCGCGGGCGTGCGCCCGCCCAGCAGCTCTCTCAGCCGCCCGGCAATCTTGGCCTGCGGAGCATCTGGTAGATAGCGACCTGCACGATCGAAGCGCCGATACAGTCCGGCAAACACTTCGTGCGCCTCGTCGACCACGCACAAATCGAAGGCACCTGCCGCCGACAGCCGCGCCATGCCCTGCTCGCTCGCGAATTGCTCCCGGCTGACCAGGAACACGCCTGTCCCCTCCCAGTCGGTGTCGGCCCCGGCCTCTCGCGCGGAGATCCCGAACAGCGTGAACAGTTCCTGACGCCACTGTCCCAGCAGTGCCTTGGGCGTCACCAGCAGCACGCGGCTCGCGCCCTCTGCGCACAGTTGCGCCATCACCAGGCCGGCTTCGATCGTCTTGCCCAGGCCTACCTCGTCCGCGAGGATGCAACCGCCCTCGCGCACGCGTCCGAGCGCGAAGATCACGGCGTCGATCTGATGCGGATTGGGATCGATGCGGCCACTGCGCTGCGCGGAGGCATAGCGGCGGCCCTCGGTGGACCGGCGCAGGCGTAGGATCTCCTCGCTGAGCAATCGCCGTTGAATGGGGTGAGACATCGCAGGATGGGAGAACGCCTGCGCAGCCTACCTTGCCCGTACTGAAACGGTTCGACGATTGCCTGTCATTCTGGAGCGCTTGACAATTTCCAGAAAAGGTATTGAATCCGCCCATTCCGATGTGCGGATAAAGAAACGCATGACTCGCTCGCAAGGTCATTCGTAAATAGCTAATTTTATTAATTTAACACAGACATGTTTGTTTGCAGGTGGATCTCGAAGCGATGGAGCCATCGGCTCGGCGAGCCGTGCGCGAGCTCTCGCCGGGACAGTCGGGCGCCGTGCGCGGCGCCGCAGGACGGGCGGCATCGTCGGCGCGATCGTCGCGACCCGGTGCAGCCTGTGCGGGTATCCGTCGGGGCGATGAGCCCATCGATGCAGCCGCGAACGCGCGAAGCTCCCCGAGCAGGCCGCCGCTGCGATGTCTCACGAGCAACACCGTGGTGATTGACACGAGCCGCGCCGAAGCAGCCCTCCCGAATCCCTCTTGCTTTCACTCCTTGGCCGTCGGGCTGCGACTTGCCAAGGCCTACCGCCGGCGCTACGGGGCCGGTCCGAGGAATATCACATGACGAGCGTGACGAGCTATCCCAAGGAGCGCATCAAGGTACTGCTGCTCGAGAACATCCACCCGAGTGGGGCGCAGATGTTCCGTGACGACGGGTTGTCGGTCGAGACCGTGAGCGCCGCTCTCAGCGAGGACGAGCTGTGCGCAAAGATCGAAGATGTGCACCTGCTCGGCATCCGCAGCAAGACGCACGTCACGCCCAAGGTGCTCGATGCCGCCCGCCGCTTGCTCGCGGTCGGCTGCTACTGCATCGGCACCAACCAGGTTGCGCTGGAGGCGGCTTGCAAGCGTGGCGTCGTGGTGTTCAACGCTCCGTTCAGCAACACGCGCAGCGTGGCCGAGCTCGTGCTCAGCGAAATCGTCGCGCTCTCCCGGCAGCTCATGGATGCGTCCAAGGGCATGCACGAGGGAGCCTGGAACAAGAGCGCCACCGGCTCGTTCGAAGTGCGGGGCAAGACGCTGGGCATCGTCGGCTACGGGCACATCGGGCGCCAGATCGGCGTCCTCGCGGAAATGCTCGGCATGAACGTGCTGTTCTACGACATCGTCTCGCAGCTCCCGATGGGCAACAACAGGGAGATGCCGAGCCTGAAGGCCCTGCTCGAGGCCTCTGACTTCGTCACGCTGCACGTGCCGGAGACGGATCAGACCAAGAACATGATCAGCACCGAGCAGCTGCGCCAGATGCGTCCAGGCAGCCGTCTCCTGAACCTGAGCCGCGGCACCGTGGTGGATATCCCGGCGCTGGCCGAGGCGCTGCGCGCGGGGCACTTGTCGGGCGCGGCCATCGACGTCTTCCCGACTGAGCCGCAAAGCAACAAGCAGCGCTTCGAGTCGCCCCTGCAAGGCCTCAAGAACGTGATCCTCACGCCGCATGTGGGCGGTTCGACCGAGGAAGCGCAGGCAGCCATCGGTAAGGAAGTGACCGTGACTCTGCTCAAGTTCTTGAACACCGGCAGCACCCTACCGGCGGTGAACTTCCCGCGCGTCGAGCCGTCACAGCTGCGCGGGCGCCACCGCATCCTGAACATCCACCGCAACGTCCCCGGTGTGCTCAGCGACATCAACACCATCATCAGTGAGTCCCACGCCAACGTCGAAAGCCAGGTGCTGGAGACGAACTCGGACGTCGGCTATCTGGTGATGGATCTGGACCGCGGCGTGTCGGAAGAGGTGCGCTCGCGCGTCTCGGCGCTGGCCACCAACATCCGCACTCGCATCCTGTTCTGAGCTCCCGGTTGCTTCTCGGGCCCGCGTCGGCGGGCCCGGCGCAGCCCGCCCGCCTGGGGCATCGGCGCCGCCGGCACTTTCGGCTCAGGGCCACGAGCAATCCGTGGCACAACCGCCGTATGACGCGTCCTCCCCGCCCGGAACAGATCCCGCACTCGGCCACGCTCCACGGCATCACGCGCCAGGACCCCTATCACTGGTTGCGCGATGACAACTGGCAGCAGGTGATGCGCCAACCCGAGGTGCTGGAGGCCCGCATCCGCGCGCATCTCGATCTGGAAAACACCCACACCGATCAGGCGATGGCGGCGACCGAGGAGCTGCAGGAGGCGCTGTTCGCGGAGCTCAAGGGTCGGATCAAGGAGGACGAGAGCTCGGTGCCGGCCAAGGACGGGCCGTTCCTCTACTACACGCGCTATGCGCTCGGGGCCCAGCACCCCCGCTACTGCCGTCGCCCGGCCGGCTCTTCGCCGCTGCCGGGCAGCACTGCAGCGGGTGCCATCCCGGCGGACGAACAGGTGCTGTTCGATGCGGACGCAGCCTCGCAGGGCCACGCCTACTTCAGCGCGCGCGGCGTCAGTCACACGCGCGACCACCGGCGCCTGGCGTACGCCCTCGATACGAACGGCTCCGAGTACTTCGAGATCCGCCTGCGCGATCTGGCGACAGGCGACGAGCTGCCCGATCGCATCGCGAATACCAGCGGCAACCCGGTGTTCTCCGCCGACGGAGAGTTTCTCTTTTACACGGCCGTCGACGACAACCACCGCCCGTCGAAGGTGTTTCGCCACCGCTTGGGCTCGCCCAGCGAAAGCGACGTGCTGGTCTATGAGGAGTCGGACCCCGGCTTCTTCGTCGGTATCGAGCACACCGAAGACTATTCCGAGATCGTGATCATCAGTCACGACCACGTGACCTCGGAGCAACGGCTGATCGACGCCGCACACCCCGAGAGTGCGCCGCGGCTGATCGCTGCGCGCAAGCCCGGCCTGGAATACGGGGTGAGCTCGCTGGGCGACCAGCTCTTGATCCTGACCAATGCCGGCGCGCGCGACTTCAAGCTGGTGGTCGCTCCGCGCGCCAACCCCAGCCCGGAAAACTGGGCGGAGCTCGTTCCGCATCGCCCGGGCTGCCTGATCCTGGCTGTGACCACCTTTTCGGGCCACATCGTGCGCCTGGAGATCGACGGTGGTCTACCGCGCATCGTGATCCGCAGCCGCAAAGATGGCTCCGAACATCAAATCGCCTTCGCGGAAGAGGCCTACAGCCTGGGTCTGTTATCGGGCTACGAGTACGACACACGCAGCCTGCGCTTCACGTACTCGTCACTCACGACGCCTCAGGAGACCTACGACTACGACATGGACACGCGCGAGCGCAGCCTGCGCGATCGGCGCCAGATCCCGAGCGGCCATGATCCCAGCCTGTATCGCAGCGCGCGCGTCTTCGCGACCAGCCACGACGGCGCGCAGATCCCCATCTCGTTGCTCTGGCACGAGGCCACGCCCACGCCGCGCTCCACACCGGGGAGCGCGGCGGGCGCGCCGTTATTGCTGTACGGCTACGGCTCTTACGGTCACGGTATCCCGGCCGCGTTCTCCAGCAACTCGCTGAGCCTCGTGAATCGCGGCTTCGTCTACGCCATCGCGCACGTGCGCGGCGGCAAGGAGATGGGCTACGCCTGGTACGAAGCTGGCAAGCTGCTGCACAAGAAGAACACGTTCCAGGACTTCGTCGCCGCCGCCGAGCACCTGTGCCGCAGCGGCTGGACGACGCCGGAGCGCATCGCGATCCACGGCGGCAGCGCCGGTGGCATGCTGGTGGGGGCCGCCGTCAACCTGCGTCCCGACCTGTTCAACGCGGTGGTGGGCGAAGTGCCCTTCGTGGACGTCCTGAACACGATGTGTGACGCGGAGCTGCCGCTCACGCCGCCCGAGTGGCCCGAGTGGGGCAATCCGATCGAGGACGAGGCTGCCTACCGCTACATCGCCTCCTACTCCCCCTATGACAACGTCACGCGCCAGCGCTATCCCAACATCCTGGCCACCGCCGGCCTGACCGATCCGCGCGTGACCTACTGGGAGCCGGCCAAATGGATTGCGCGCCTGCGCGACTCGAGTGTCGGGGACGGCCTGCTCTTGCTGCGCACTTACATGCAGGCAGGGCACGGCGGTGCCGCGGGTCGCTTCGAGAAGCTGCGCCAGGTGGGGTTCGTGCAAGCATTCATCTTGCTCACGTGCGGTGCCGCCGGGCGCACGCCGCTGCCCGCGACTCGAGGCTGAAACTCAATCGGGATCTTTCGGGATCTTTCGCACCAGCTCGCCCAGCTGTACGCGCCCATACTCGTAGCTCAGCGGCTGCCGGAAGAAGCTTTTCCGATCGCCGCCGGTCACCCACAGCTTGCGAGGATCCCACTTGCTCACGCGCAGCGCGGGCGGATAGAGCCCGACCCAGAACCAGCCGAGCAGCTGCGCGGGTCCCGGTGCCAGCTCCGCCACCTGCACGCCACAACGGTGCGACGGAGGCTCCCCGACACAGCCTGCGGCGACGATCAACGGTGTGTTGCGCAGCGGTTGCCAGTCCCAGGCACCGTTGAAGCGCAGCGCGCCCGCCGACTGGATCGCCTCCTTCACATCCGGCGGCAAGATTTCCAGCAACTGCGCGCGCAGATCGTCCTCGACCTTGGCGCGCTGCTCGAAGAGGACGCCCGACCGCAGCTGCAGGCTGACCTTCGCCTCGTTGATCTCCCCCTTGCAGCAACGAAAGCCGATCTCTGGCGACGCAACGTTGGGCGACTTGGAGATGGCGTTGGCACAGCGGCCCACGAGCTCGCCGTTCGCGGAATTGCCCCCCCTGAGGCTATACAACTCCGCGGGATTACCCCTGCCCCAACGGCTGGCGGTCCATTCCCACACTCCGCCGTGCAGATCCCGCACGCCGAAGTCGCTGCGGCAGCCGGTACGGTAGCCGCTGGGCAGCATGCGCGCTGTCCGCCCCGTCGAGCACACCTCGGGCCGATACCGATCGCCGTATTCGTAGCTGAAGTTGCGCGGCCCTTTGCACGCGCGCTCCCACTCCAGCTCCGTGCACAGGCGCTTGCCGCGCTCGCGGCACAGCGCTTCTGCTCGCGCATGGTTCACCCCGGTCTCGGGGATCGCGCCCTCCTCGTTCGGATATGGGAATGCATCGATGAAGAAGCCGTGCAACAACAGCTGCTCCCCCGGCATCTCGGCGTCGGCGATGCGCGGCACACGCCCGGGCGGTGTCCCTGCGACCAGCGACCCTTCGGGGATCCAAACCATGCCGCGGGGGGCCGTCGGATCCCTGGCGGGGCCAGCCCAGGGAGGCCCCGCGTCGGACACGCCACGGAGCGATCGCGCCATGGGCGCGCCGTCGCGACAGGCGAGCGAGCCCGCGAGCGCCAGCGAGCTCGCGAGCAACCCCCAATATCGATCTCTGATTGCCCTACGCCCCCTCGCGCTCATCCCGCTCTCTCAGGCCGAGCTCCTTCATCTTCAGCTGCAAGCCCTTGCGTGAAATCTTGAGCAGCCGCGCCGCGTGCGTCACGTTGCCGTGCGTCTCGCGCAGCGCACGCTCGATCAGTTCTCGCTCCAGGCGCAGGGTGGCCGCTTTCACTTGTTCCTTGAGACCGTCCAGCGAGCCCCCCAGCGGCGGCTCCGGGTCGACGTCGCCCCTGCGGACGGCATCGGGCAGATCCGCGGGTGTGATGCTGGCTCCGTCACAGAACAGGAGGGCGCGCTCGATCACGTTCTCCAGCTCGCGCACATTGCCGGGCCAGCGATAGCGGCACAACAGGCGCTCGGCTTCCGGATCGAGCGTGACCACCTCGTGGTTCAGGTGCGCGCCAAACTTGCGCAAGAAGTGCCGTGCCAACTCCGGAATGTCCGGCACGCGTTCGCGCAGCGCCGGCAGGGTGATCGGGATGACGCTGAGCCGATAATAGAGCTCCTGTCGGAAGCTACCCTCGCGCGCGTGCTGCGCCAGATCGACGCGCGTGGCCGCGATCAAACGAATGTTCACGTTGCGGGTCGTGCTCTCGCCGACGCGCGCGCATTCGCCATCTTGCAGCGCCCGGAGCAGCGCGGGCTGCAACGGCAGCGGCACGCTGTCGATCTCGTCGAGGAACAGCGTACCGCCGGAGGCGAGCTCGAAGCGCCCCGGGCGCGGCCCGGGCGCTCCCAGACCGCCCGCTGCCTGCCCGAACAGCTCGGCGTCCAGCAGATCGGGGGCCACCGCCGCGCAATTGAGCGCGATGAACGGCGCGTCCCGGCGCGCCGACCCCTCGTGCAGCGCGCGCGCGACCAGCTGCTTACCGGTGCCCACTTCGCCCGTGATCAACACGCTGGCAAGCGTACCCGAGACGCGATGAATGACGGATCGCAGCTCCTGGATCGGCCGGCTCTCGCCGATGATACCGAAACTGGGCCCCGGAGGCGGCGGCCGCTCCTCGCGCGCCTCTTCCGAAGCCAGCACGCGGGTGCGCAGCGCCTTGCGCACCACGTTGCGCACCTCATTCTGATCGAAGGGCTTGGTGATGTAGTCGAAGGCGCCGGCCTTGAGCGCCGCCACGGCGTTGTCCACCGTCCCGTGAGCGGTGATGATCACCACGGGCAGCTCCGGCTCCATCGCCAGCGCACGGCGCAGCAGCTCCAGACCGTCGAGCCGCGGCATCCGTAGATCGGTGATCACCACGTCGATGTACTGGTCCTGCAGGATGCGCAGCGCCGCCTCGCCGTCCTCGACCGCGTGCACCTCGTAACCGTCACGCCCCAGCTGCGCTGCGAGCACGCGACGCAAATTGGGTTCATCGTCCACGACGAGGACCTGCGGACGAGTGTCGGTGATCATGCGTATGCCCGAGTGGGGGTGCGGGGTGATCGCGCTGAAGCAGCTGCCCGCCCGGAGCGCGGATCACACCGGAGGGATCATATCTCTGTAATCGAACTCCGCCGTTTGTGGCGGAGATGGTCAAGTATTGGGCGGGATGGACCCTGATCGCGGGGTTGGCGTTGCCGGCGCTGAGCGCTGCACAACCGACCCAAGCAGAGCCAGCGCCCGAGAGCCCACCTCCTGCCACCAGCGCGCAGTCCGAGGCCTGTGTGGCTCCCAACCCCGAGGATACGGAAGCCGCCAAGCGGGCCTTTCGGGACGGGCAGAATTCCTTCAGCGAAGGCGACTATTCTCACGCCGCGGAGCTCTGGCGCTGGGCCTACGAACGCGATTGCACGGCCCACGCTCTGCTGCTGAATCTGGCCATGGCCGAAGAACTACTCGGCCGGCCGGATTTGGCCACTCAAAGCCTCTCGCGTTTTGATCGGCTCGTCCCGGACTCGCCCTATGTCGCGGCCAACCAAAAGCGCATCGCGCGACTGGAGCGTGCGCCGGTCGCCTCGGTGCGGCCGCGCCGGGAGCTCTCCAAGGCCTGCCCGCCCGTGCCCGCGCCGCTCGCGCCCCCACGGGCGGTGACCCCTGCTCTGCGTTCCTGGCTCCCGCTTGGCGTGGCGCTGGGCGGCGCCACCGCCACTCTGGTCGGCGGCGCTTTCTATCTGGAGGCTCGGAGCGCAGCATCGTCGGCGCAGGACGCCTGCGGCGGTCACTCGGGCCAGTGCACTGATCTCGGTGCCGTCGTGGATGGTGAGCGCGCGCGCGCGCGGGCTCAGACTGCTGGCTGGATCACGGGAGTAGGGTTGGCCACTCTGGTCGGAGGCCTCGTCTGGTACCTGGCAACTCCGCGCGAAACCGAAACCGCGCCCACGGCGGCGCGTCGAAGCCTCGACGTCACGCTCGGCAGCAACGCCGTCGGGTTGTCACTGGCCGGCGGTTTCTAGCGCGTCAGGGCGCACGCGGCGCCGGCCTCTTGGCTTTCGAGGGGGGACTGGAGCGCGCCCCGCCCCAGGTTTGATGCGTCGAGGCGCCATTCGCGGGCGCTGCATGCGCGCCGGCGGGCTCGATCCCAAACTCGGTGCCATCCTCCACGTTGCCCGAGCTCGCGCCGGGCGCCGGGGCGGTGGCCGCGGGCGGCGCCACCAGCTCCTCCGACGCCGCGGGCTCGGTAGGCGCCGTGAGGCGCTTCGGATCGGGTTCGAGCGGCGGCGGCGTCTCGCTCGAGGAGCCCCCACAGCTCGAGCACAGCAACAGGGTCAGCATCCAGATCGAGGAGCGCACGCCGGTCGGCTATCATGGCTGTGCACCTCGCACCAGGGGCGGAATAGCGCTTGCTCTCGCAGGCTCCCACCCTGTAGATGGTAGCGCATTGATTGGTCGACTGGTTGGCACTGTCGTCGCGCAGGCAGATTCCACCTGGACGGTGGACGTGGCGGGCGTGGGCTACGAGGTCCAAGTACCTCGCGGCACCTCGGTCCGCTCCGGCTCGAACCCCTCTGAAAGCGCACGCATCACCCTTTATGTGCACACGCACGTACGCGAAGACACTCTCGATCTCTTCGGCTTTGCCAGCGAGCTGGAGCGCAGCGTCTTCCGCCTTCTGATCGGGGTTCCCAACGTGGGCCCCAAGACGGCGCTCGGCATCTTGAGCGCGCTGCCTCCACCGGATCTGGCGAGCGCCGTCGCCGACCAGGACCTCGGGCGCCTCACCTCGGTCAGCGGCATCGGCAAGAAGACGGCGGAGCGCCTGATCCTCGAGCTGAAGGAAAAGCTACCCCGCGTGGCAGAGTTGCGGACACCGGCCAGCACGGAACGGAGGGGCGACGACGCGGGCCGCCTGCTGGGGGCACTGACCAACATGGGCTTCCGCCCGCCCGAAGCCGAACGGGCCGTGGCCGCTCTGGGCGATCGCGTGGGCAAAGAGCCTCTGTCTGACCTGCTCAAAGCGGCGCTGGCAAAACTGCGTTGAGCTCCCAGCGAGTTACTTGACCGTCGCCCAAAGCCGTGGACAAATCGCCCCTTGGGCAGGGCAATGCGGCGCCGTACTAGTACCGATGTAAGCGGTCGCACGGCACCCCAGTGGAGGCCACCAAAGTGATCACGTGCCAGAAGTGTGGCAAGGAAAACCAGGACCATTACAAGTTCTGCCTTGGATGTGGAGCCGAGCTGTCGCGAGAGGTTGCGCAAAAGCCGTACGGACGAGGGGCGCAGGCGGCTGACGCCACCGCTGGTTACGCAGATAAGAGTTACGTGGAAAAGGGTTATGCAGAGCGTGGGACCGATGTCCCACCGGAGACGGCAGCGGCACCGCTGGTCGGTGGTGGCACAGAAGCGACCCACGCGTCCCCCGGTATTCCCGCGGCGCGGGCCCGCGCGGCGGAACCTGCTCCACAGCAGTTCAACCCGCCGGGGCCGAACGGATCCGCCGCGTACATCGCGTGCCCGCAATGCGACCACAACAATCCGGCGGTCAACCGCTTCTGTGCGTCCTGCGGCTACAAGCTGAACCTCTCGTCGGTCCCGGTGAAGGGCGGCAACCCGGGTGCCAGCCCGGGCGTGAGCGGCAGCATCCGCCTGACGGCGCTGCGAGCCGACGGCAGCGAGGCTGGCTCGTACACGCTCGGGCAATCGCCCACGGAGACGATCGGGCGCGACACCGGATCCATCTTCGCCGGCGACAGCTACCTCTCTCCGCACCACGCGGTCTTTGCGCGCAAGGGCGATCGCCTCTACGTGAGCGACGCGCGTTCGCTGAACGGCGTGTATTTGAAGATCCGTCCCAATGCCCCGTGGCCGCTGCGCTTCGGCGACATCTTCCGCATCGGGCAAGAGATCCTGCGGCTCGAGCGGCTGGAGCTTCCGCAGCCGTCGCCCGACGGCGTACAGCGCCTGGGCAGCCCTGCCGACGGCTACGTGGCGCGATTGGGATTGGTGATCGGCCGGGATACTACCGGCAATGCCTTCCCCGTGCCGAAGACGGGCCTGCACTTGGGCCGTGAGCGCGGTGACGTGCTGTTTCCTGAAGACGGCTACGTCTCCGGTCTGCACTGCCGGCTCGGTGTCGGCACCGACAGCTCGATCACGCTCACGGATCTGGGCAGCTCCAACGGCAGCTTCGTGCGGCTGAAGGACGAGCATCCCGTGTCTTCCGGCGACATCCTGCTGATGGGGCAGCAACTGTTCCGCATCGACGCCTGACCCGCGTTCACGGACCGACTGCTTCACAGCTACTGCGTTCACGGACTCGAGACGCCGATTTCTCTGACCCGCGCGAGCTGACAGGGCCCACCACTTCGCATGCAACCCCACACCATCCGAGTGGTCGCCGCCATGATCGAAGATCATGGGCGCTACCTGATCACACAGCGCCGCCCGACCGCCGTCTTGCCTAGCCTCTGGGAGTTTCCGGGCGGCCGCGTGGAAGAAGGCGAGACCGACGAGCAAGCGCTCGCGCGGGAAGTGTTGTACCGGCTCGGCGTCAGCGTCGAGGTAGGCCAACTCGTGAGCTTCGTGCGCCACCCGTACGAGCGCTACACGATCGAGCTGCACCTCTACGAGTGCAAGCTCGCATCAGGGCAGCCGAGCAAGCGCAACGTGTTCGACTTCGCGTGGGTGCAGAGCGACGAGTTCGAACACTACCCGTTCACGCCTGCCGACGAACTGTCCGTGGCGAAGCTACTGGGCCTCGCCTGAGGCTCGCCCGAGCCGGCGATCGAGGATGTGGGCCGGGCCTCATCCGGGCGGCAGCGTTCGACCCCTCGGGACCCAGTCCGTCGCGCTCCGCTCGGTAATACCCTTCGGCTGGGGCACAAAATGCGCCGAGGGCGCCTCCGGAGTGGAGACGCCCTCGCAGCCGTTCGGCTCTGTGTGACCGTTCAGCGCCGTGCGCGACGGCGGTACCCCAACGTCGCGACTGCGCCCAGCGCGACGCCGAGACCCAGCGGCAGGCGCTGAGCGGGCTCATCGCTGCCGGGGCCGGTGCTCAGCGAGCAACCGCTGTCGTCACCACCACCACCACCGACCTGCCCCAGCTTGAAGTCCTCGCCCTGGAAAATCCAGCTGTTGGTCGCCTCGTTGAAGGCGTAACCGCTCACTGGATCGTAGCAGGCGCCGAAGCCCTGCCCCGCCAGCTGCCAGAAGTAACGTCCTGGGCCGCAATCGTCGGTGCGCTTCCCGTCACCATCGCGATCAAACTGCTGCGGCGGCAAGCTCCAGCCGGTCGTCGCCAGGGGATTATTCGGGTCTGCGACGAAGCCCGTCTGTGTGTCGTAGCAGAGCCAGAGCTTGGTGCTGCACTTCACGCCCGCAACGCCGGTGCAATCCGAGTCCATCTTGCAAGTGCCGTCGCCGTTCACTTTGCCCGCGGGAGGGTTGGGCAGGCCGCCGTTTGCCGGGATGACCGAGCCACCGCTGCTACTCGTCGCCGGACTACCCGAAGGGCTCGAGGTCGCATCGCCCTGGTTCGGGATCGTGCCCAGACCGCCGCCGGGCGTCGCGCTACCGGTACCGGTGCCGCCGCCGGGCGCCGCCGTGCCGCCGCCGGGCGTCGCGGTGCCACCGGGGTTGGTCGGATCCGGCGTCGTCACAGGCGTCTCGCCCGCGCCTTCGCCCGGCTGCGACGGCGGCTGCGTCGTCTCACCGAAGAACACGTCGTCGAGGGTGAGGCCGACGTCGCTGTCGCCCAGGTCGATGTCGAAGTTGGCGGCGGCCGTCCCGCTCGCCGTGAACACCCACGTGTACGTCTGCAAATCGCTGCTCAACGTCACCGGTACCGGCGCGTCCGCGGTGCCCGCGCGGCGATTGCCGAGCGAGCCGAATTGCGTGTACGGCGCCGCCGGCAAGTCCACGCTCATGTGGATCGGACGCGGCGTCGCCGAGCTTGCCTTGAAGCTGATCAGATAGTTCTTGCCCATCGTCACCGAGACAGGCTGCGACAAGCGCACCTCGTAGGCATTCTTCGCCGTGGAAGTGCGCTGGATGCGGACCTGCAGCTGCCCATTCTTGTGCATGGCGTAGCCCTCCGCGCGCGAGCCGGCGGGCGTGTTGCCGTCGCTCAGGTTGGCCATCGACCAGTTGAGGAAACCCTCGTCGAAATCGCCGTTCTTCAGCAGGTTACCGGGTTGATCGGCGAGCGCAGGCTCCGTCACTGACGTCGGGTTGGCGCCGTTGGGATCCCAGGCCATGCCCGTGATCGTGAGCCCGTACAGGAGCGCGAGGCTGGAGTTGAACGCATGCGGCGAGACCGTGTTGTTGGGCCCGGTGCTGTCGCCCGCGAGGTACATGCTCTGCCAGGCGCCCGTGAAGGCATCGAGGTTCTCCTGCGTCGTGGCCGTCTGGGCCGCGGCGAAACCACCGATGGTGTAAGTGCTGCGGAATCCGGTCGCATCACCGCCGCCTTCCAGCGGCTGGCCCGCGAGCGAGTAACGCGTGACGATCTGCACGATGCGCTGTTTGGCGGCAAAATTACCGATGTCAGACAAGAACTGCTTGGCGCGGGCGTCGCCGGTCCACTGGTAATCCATCGCCACGCGCCACGGCGTGCGCGCCGCGTCAGCCTGGAACTCGTTCGTCATACCGCCGCCTGAAACCTGCGGGGCGCCGGGACATGCGAGCTGCAGGCTCCCGTTGGACTGCGACCAGGCGGGGACGAGACCGGTAGTGTTGTCGCTGACGGTCGCGAAGTACGTATAAGAATTGGTACGCGCCGTGGTCCAGAATGCAGCCTGATCCGCAGCTCCAAACGACGGATAGTATCCGGGCGGGATGTAGGAGGGGTTGATGCAACCGCAAGCCGCGAACGTGCTGCCCGCCAGCAAGATACCCTGGCAGCCGTTCTGGAAGAGCGCGCCGCGGATGTTCCCCACGATCGTGGAAGCATCGCCGGCGTAGCCACCCCACTGCTTGTTGGCGACGATCAGAGCAAACGCCGCGTCGATGTCCGCGTCCGCGGCGCTGCCGGTGTCGTTGCCGCCGGCAGCGCAGCCGTCGCGGCGCCAGTTCATCAGGCCGCCCATGGAAGCGCGTTGATAGTAATCCCAGAGCCCGTCGAAGGTCGGTTGATCGCCGAAGTAAGCGGCAATCAGCATGCCGTAGCCGATCCCCTCCGAGCGCGTGTCGTTGTTGCTCTCCGGGTACTTGATGCGCGCGTCACCCTGGGTACAGCGCTCGATGAAGCGGCTCTTCCAGAGCTCGTATTGGGCTCGCAGCTCGTGCGTGGTGAGCACGTCAGTGCTGAGGCCCATCACCGCCTGGCGCGCGGGAAACTTGAAGTTGCCCGTGAACTGCGTCTGGGCTGACGCCGTGCGCGCCATGCCGAGCGACACCGCGCCTGCCGCGAGCCCTGCGCAGAGCGCTACGTTGACAATTCTGGAGAAACCTTGACGGTAATGCATTGTGAACTCGCTGAGGGAAAGTCGGCTGACCTTAGCAGCTCCCAATCGCCAGGCATAGCCAAGGCGGCCTCGGCGCGCAGGTCGCCACGGCTCGGAACAGTGCTCGCCGGGGCGCGTCGTCGAGCTGTCCCAACCTGGTGTCGCGCGGGCTCTCCTGCAGGCACTCGTTCGAGAAAACTTGCGACGGTGCTGTACCCGCTGTCGCGCTTCGAGCGCGATTTCGCGCATCTCGCGAGCCCCGTTCTGCGATCCGAGGGATCGCGTAATCGCTTCGCAACCATCGCAAACGGAGCGCCGATCCACGGGTCATGATCAATGGCTGGGAGAACATCGTCCGAAGCACGCACTCCGCCGCGCGACTGCTCACCGACTTCATTGCTCCCGAATATTGCGCCGCGTGTGATGCTCCCGTCGAACGCGATCGCTGCTTCTGTCACCGCTGCGGCCCCTGCCCGCCGCGCCCCGTCGCCGCAGTGTGGATCGGCGAGCTGCGTGGCTCTGCGGGCGGCGTGTACGCGCCGCCCCTCTCCACGGCGATCCAGCGTTTCAAGTTCAGCCGGAGAGCCGATCTCGCGCGACCGCTGGCGCGGCTGCTGCCGTGGCCGCCGCACGATCTTTCTCCGAACGAACTCGGCAGTGCCTGGTCCGTGGTGCCGGTGCCGCTGCACTACTCGCGGCTCGTGGAGCGCGGCTTCAATCCCTCCGCGTTGCTCGCTCGCCAGCTGTGTCGTCGGGTCGGCGCGCAGTTCTCGCCCGAGCTGTTGCAACGCCAGCGCGTGACCGCGCAACAGAGCCGCTTGCCGGCGCGCGAGCGCCGCGCCAACGTGGCAGGCGCTTTTTGCGCGCAGTCCGCGGTTCGAGGCCGACAAATCGTGCTGATCGACGACGTCGTGACCACCGGCTCGACGTTGCTGGCTTGTTGCCAAGCACTCTATGCAGCAGGAGTCGATCGTGTCACTGTCCTCGCCTTGGCGGCCGCGCCAAGCCCCTGAAAGCACCCTCGCCATGTCCGCTTCCACCTCTCCGCTCGCAGCCTCACCGCCCAAACTCGGTCGCCTGCTGGGCACGCTGCGCTGTGCTCGCGCCTGCGGCTTCTCCATGGCGCTTTCGGGCAGTGCGCTGCTGCCCGCTTGCACGCCGGCCCAGACGGCGCCGGCGGTTGCCAGCCCGCAGCGCGTGGTGACGGGCAACGCCGACTATGATCGCTTCTTCGCTCAGGTGAACGAGCTGTGGCACAGCGTCGAGACGGCAGAGCATGAGCTGCCCGACGCGCAGGCGGCGCTCGCGCGCCGCGTCGGCTTGCCCGAGGCCGCCAGCGCCGACGTGATCGGCGCTCGGCTGCGAGAGCGCACCGCGCACCTCGCGCTCGAAGGCCTGACGCTGGAGCTCGAATTTGCGGGTATCGAAACGGCCGATGGCGCCGACGACGCCGCGGCGGAAGGCGGGAGCTCGGCCAGTACCAACTCGATTCCGTCGCAGCCGCCCCCGACGCCCACGGCCACGTTGCGCACGCCCGGGCGCGAGCCAGAGCGGCGCGAGCTGCGTTTGCTGGAGGTGGTCGCGCAAGCCGCGCTCTCCGCCGCCACCGTCTATGCCGACATGGGCACGTTGGCGCGTCGCACCCGGCCGCTGGATGAGAGCGCCTCCTCGCTGCGCACGGAGCTGCCTCGGGCGTTCGCAGATGCCGGGCAGCGCGCCCAGGTACAAGCGGATCTGGAGCGATCGCAGGCTGCGCTGGCCAAGCTGAATGAGCGGGCGCGCGCCGTGGCGAACGGTGCCGACACGCTGATCTCCTTGCTCGACGAGGCCGCCAACACGGCGAGCGCGAACCCGGCGGCACGCCGGCGCCTGCCTCGTGAAACCCCGAGGGGGCCGGCACCGTCCGGCGCACCCTCGTCGGGAGGTCCAGCACCGGCCGCCGAGCGCCCCGCTCGTCCCGCTGCGACCAAGCCAGCCGCGGACCACGGCCGCGACTTCGAGCCCTGAGCACCTACACCCTGGGCACCTACACGGAGCCCCGCGCTCGCGCCCTGCGCGAGGCCGAGGGCATTCTGCGGCAAGGCGCAGTTCGCGTTCCAAACTGGGGCTTTCCGGCCTTCCCCGCCGCTCTCCGATACATCAGTTTTCAGTCTGAGCGTCGTTCAGAGTGCTGGATTACGGGATGCTGCAGGACTGTCCGACACGCCCTCGTGCCCTCCGAGCGACCCGTCCTCGTACCGCGAGTCCGATGCTTGCACCTTCGCGGAACGCACCGGAGCCGGCAGCGTCAGATCGGTACGCCCCGCTCAGGCGTGGCTCGCGTCGAGGAGCCGGCGTTGTCCAGCAATCGAGAGGAAGCGGGAGCCGGGTATGTCAAGATTAGAGCGCAGCTCCCTGCGCCTCCAATCCTCGGAAATGCAGCGATTTCCCTCCTCCGCTCCCGCGCGCCCCGAATCGGATGCGCCGGAGTTGGAGTTTGATCTCGCGCACCTTTCGCAGCCCAGCCACGACGAGCTGGACTTCGAGGTCGAGCCGCCGCTGCACAGCGGCATCCGCCCGTCGGAGCTGCCGGCAGGCCCCGGCGCCTTCGAGGCCCTGCGCAGCGACCCTCCCCCCAATGCGGAAGGGCTCAGCGAGAAGGACATCGAGATCGTCTTTCAGCCGATCGTCTCGATCATCACCCGGCGCGTGTTCGCCTACGAGGCGCTGACGCGCTGCCGCTGGCCGAGCCTGGCCAACCCGGAGACGTTGTTTCGGCGCGCCTCGGAAGAATCGTGTTGCGGCAGGCTGGGCCGCATTGTTCGCGCCGCCTCGGTCCAGCGCGCGTCCGGCGTTCCGCTGTTCGTCAACGTGCATCCCGACGAGCTGTCGGCGCGCTGGCTCGTGCGACCGGATGATCCGGTGTTCTTCCACGACCACGATGTGTACGTGGAGATCACCGAGTCGGCCGCGTTTACACACTATGAAGTGTGCGTCAACGTGCTCAAGGAAATCCAGTCGCGCGCCGGCATCTTCCTGGCCGTCGACGATCTGGGTGCAGGGCATTCCAACCTCAAGCGCGTGCTGGATCTCGAGCCGCGCATCGTCAAGCTCGATCGCGCGCTGATCACGGGCCTCGATCAGAACCCGCGGCAGCAGATCTTGGTCCGTCACGTGGTGCGGCTGTGCGTGGAGCTCGGCGCCGAAGTCGTGGCCGAGGGCATCGAGACCGCGGACGAGCTCAGCGCCGTCGTGGACTCGGGTTGCCACTACGCCCAAGGATACCTGCTCGGACGCCCGAGTTATCCGCTGCCGCCCGGCCATTGGCCGCAAGAATGACGCCCGGAGGAATGACTCGGCGGTGGAGCCGAGGTTAGTCCTGGAACGCGCTGTCGCCGTCGACTAGCTTGCGAGCGTGAGCTCCTCTCCCAGCGCTACCGAGAGCCCGCGCGCCCGACTCTGGATCGCCCTGCTGAGTGCGTTCGTGATGGTCGCAGTCGCACTCGTGGTGGGCCGGGGCCATGCGCCTCCGGCGAGCGCCGCCGCGCTGGTGGCGCGCAGCCCGAGCGTGTTGGCGCGCATCAACGTGCTGCTGAACGCCGGCGCGGGTGTCTTTTTGACGGCCGGCTACGTGTTCATCCGGCGCCGGCAGATCCCGCAGCACCGCTTCTGCATGCTGAGCGCGTTCGCGTTGTCCTCGGCCTTCCTGGTCACCTACCTGCTGCATCACGCCCAGGTGGGCTCGGTGCCGTTTCGAGGCGCGGACTGGCTGAGGCCCGTGTATTACGCGATTCTGCTGCCGCACGTGCTGCTCGCCGGCGTGATCGTGCCACTGGCCCTGTTCACCGTATATCGTGCCTGGACGGGCAAGCTGGTGGCGCACCGGCGCATCGCCCGTTTCACGCTCCCGCTCTGGTTGTTTGTCTCGGTGAGCGGCGTGGTCGTCTTCTTTCTCCTGTACTACTCGCCCAGCTGAACAGCGGCGTCCCACGAGAGAGCAACGAGTGAGAGCGGTTCTGACGCGGGTGCGCTGGGCACGGGTGTCCGTCGCCGGCGAGCTGGTGGGCGCCATCGATTCGGGCATCTGCGCGCTCGTCGGCGTGGGTCAGGGCGATACCGAGCAGGACGCGATCTGGCTCGCCGACAAGATCTGCGGTTGCCGCTTCTTTCGCGACGACGCCGGCAAGATGAACCGAAGCTTGCTCGACGGACATGGCGGCGTGCTGCTGATCTCGCAGTTCACGCTCTATGGCGACCTGCGGCGCGGCAACCGGCCGAGCTTCAGCAGCGCGCTCGCGCCGGAGCTCGCGGAGCCGCTGTTCGAGCAGGTGCGCGCCCAGATCTCACGGCAGGGGATCGCCGTTCAGACCGGGCGCTTCGGCGCCGACATGGCCGTGGAGTCGCTCAACGACGGCCCGGTCACGCTGCTGCTCGACTCGACCAAGAGCTTCTGAGCGCGTCGCGGGCGGGCCGCCAGAGGGCTAACGCTGCGCTGGAACCGGCGCGCGACACGCCGCAGGCGCCGCGGGCGCGGGTGCGGCCTTCAGCTCGATGGGCTCACTCGGATCCGGAAGCGCGGGCTCATCGGGATCGGAGGGGTCGGGCGCCGAGGGATCCGAGGGGTCCGGGTCTGCAGGGTCCACGGGATCCGCGGGGTCCTCCTGCGCAGGCGTCGTCCGGACCAAACGATACGGCGCGGTCGGCGCGCGCGGCGCCGGCGCAGGCAGGCTTCGCTGATCGGGGCCTTTCGACTGCATCGCATACCCGGCGGCGGCAACCCCCACCCCGGCGAGCGCAACCGCAGTGCCCGCCTGACGAGTGCCTTTGCTCAGGCCGGGCGAACAATGAGCGCCGGCGGCACCTTCCGCGGATGCGTAGCAGTTGTTGTCCGCCGCCAGGCTCGCTCCCACGAGGACCGCCGCCGCTCCGGCAACCGTGAGCGCTTGCGCGGCCGACTGCTGCGTTGCGCAGCCCGACGTCAGAGCTCCCGCCCCCGACATGACAAGCCCCGACATGAGCAGCCAATTCACTACCCGGCAGGCTCGAGACCTCATGGCTCTAGTATCGCACAAACCATGCTCGGTGGCCGTCGAACCCAGCCGTAAAGCTCGGCTGGAACGCGCCCGGGAGCTTTGCCCCAGGCGAGTGTCGTGGTCTGCCTCGAGAGGCCTTTCTTCTGAGGTTCGGGGATGCTAGCGGAGCACCTCGTGGCCGATGACTTTTCTCCGAGTTCACCCGTTTCCGACTCTTTCGTTCGCCGACACATCGGCCCTTCCCCCGCGCACGTCGCGGAGATGCTCTCCACGCTGGGGCTGAGCTCGCTGGACGAGCTGATCGACCGCTGTGTTCCCCAGTCGATCCGCAGCTCTAAGCCGCTCGCACTGCCCCGGCCCCTGAGCGAAGCCGAACAGCTGGCGCAGCTCGCGGCGCTGGCCGGCAAGAACACGATCTTTCGCTCGCACATCGGTCTCGGCTACTCCGATTGCGTCACGCCGCCCGTGATCCAGCGCAACATCCTGGAGAACCCCGGCTGGTACACCCAGTATACGCCCTATCAGGCCGAAATTGCCCAGGGTCGGCTGGAAGCGCTGATGAACTTTCAGACGCTGGTTGCCGACCTCACGGCCCTGCCGTTCGCGAACGCCTCACTGCTCGACGAGGCCACCGCCGCCGCGGAGGCCATGACCATGTGCCACCACTCGGTGCGGCAGAAGAAGACGCGCTTCTTCGTGGACGCGGACTGCCATCCACAGACGGTGGCCGTGCTGCGCACGCGCGCCGAGCCCCTCGGTATCGAGATCCTCACGGGCGACGCGAGGTCGCTCGCCTGTAATGACCCGGAGCTGTTCGGCGTGCTGGTCTCGTACCCAGCTTCCAGCGGCAGCATCCGCGACTTTCGCGAGCTCGCCGGCCGTGCGCGCGCCGCGGATGTGCGCCTGGTCGTCGCCACGGATCTGCTGGCGCTGACGCTGCTCACACCGCCGGGAGAGCTCGGCGCAGACATCGCGTTCGGCTCCTCGCAGCGCTTCGGCGTACCGCTCGGCTACGGCGGCCCCCACGCCGCGTTTCTCTCCACCCATGATGCGCTCAAGCGCCTGCTGCCGGGTCGCATCGTGGGTTCGTCCGTCGACCAGCACGGCAAGCTCGCTTATCGCCTGGCCCTGCAGACCCGCGAACAGCACATTCGCCGCGATCGCGCGACGAGCAACATCTGCACGGCGCAAGTGTTGCTGGCCATCGTCGCCAGCATGTACGCCGTATACCACGGCCCGGAAGGCCTGCGCGAGATCGCCCTGCGCGTGCGCCGGCTCACGCAGACGCTCGCCGCGGCGCTGAAAGCCCGAGGCCTGGAGCCGCACGAGGCGACCTACTTCGACACGCTCTCACTGTCGCTCGCGGGAGCGGCGCGCGAGGCGGTGCTGGCGCGAGCCCGTCAGGCGCGCGTCAACCTGCGCGAAGACGACCCGAAGCGCCTGGGCGTCTCCCTCGATGAGACGACCTCGCTCGCTCACGTGGCCACCCTGGTCGAGCTGTTCAGCGGCAGCCCCTGCGCGAGCACCGAGCTGGAGGCGCTCGAAGCCCGGCAAGCCCCCGGCTATCCCGCGCCGCTCGGCCGCCAGAGCGCTTACCTGCAACACTCGGTGTTCCACAGCCACCGCTCCGAGCACGAGCTGCTGCGCTACATGAAGCGGCTCGAGAATCGCGACCTGTCGCTGACGACGTCGATGATCCCGCTCGGCTCTTGCACGATGAAGCTGAACGCGACCGCGGAGCTGATGCCGATCACTTGGGCGACGTTCGGCAAGATCCATCCCTTTGCGCCGCGCGCTCAAGCGGCGGGCTACCAGCAGCTCTTTCGCGAACTGGAGAGCTGGCTCGCAGAAATCACGGGCATGGACGCCGTCTCCCTGCAGCCCAACTCCGGCGCGCAGGGCGAATACGCGGGCTTGCTGGCGATCCGCGGCTACCACCAGAGCCGCGGCGAAGCCCACCGACAGGTCTGCCTGATCCCGACCTCCGCGCACGGCACAAACCCCGCCAGCGCCGTGCTCGCGGGGCTGCGCGTGGTCGCGGTGGAGTGCGACAGCCGCGGCAACGTGGACCTGGAGGATCTGGCCCGCAAAGCGGCGGAGCACGCCGAGCGACTCGGGGCGCTCATGCTCACCTACCCCTCGACGCATGGCGTGTTCGAAGAGCGCGTGCGCGAGGTCTGCGACCTCGTGCACCGGCACGGCGGGCTCGTGTACCTGGACGGTGCGAACATGAATGCTCAGGTCGGCATCTGCCGCCCCGGCGACTACGGCGCGGACGTCTGCCACCTGAATCTGCACAAGACGTTCTGCATCCCCCACGGTGGCGGCGGCCCCGGCATGGGCCCGATCGCCGTGAAAGAGCGGCTCGCTCCCTTCCTGCCCGGTCACCCCGCGAACGAAGCCGCGGGTGCCGTCGGTCCCGTCTCGGCTGCGCCCTATGGCAGCCCCAGCATCCTGCCCATCCCCTGGGCGTACATCCGCATGATGGGAGCCGAAGGGCTACGCCGCGCGACTCAGGTGGCGATCTTGAATGCCAACTACATGGCCGAGCGCCTGGCGCCGCACTACCCGATCCTGTTCAAGGGCGAACGCGGCGGCGTGGCGCATGAGTTCATCCTCGACCTGCGCCCGCTGAAGAAGCGCACCGGCATCGAGGTCGACGACATCGCCAAACGGCTGATGGACTACGGCTTCCACTCCCCGACCATGTCGTTCCCGGTGGCGGGCACGCTGATGGTCGAACCGACCGAGAGCGAGCCGCGCGCGGAGCTGGATCGCTTCTGCGACGCCATGATCGCCATCCGCGAAGAGATCCGCGCCATCGAGGAAGGCCGCAGCGATCGCGAGGACAATCCGCTGCGCAACGCTCCGCACACCGCGCAGTCCGTGATCGCGGATCAGTGGACGCACGCCTACAGTCGCGAGCAAGCCGCCTACCCGGCTGCCTGGACTCGCGAGCACAAGTACTGGCCACCCGTAGGGCGCATCGACAACGCGCGCGGCGACCGCCAGCTCGTCTGCGTGTGCACCGAGAGCCTCGGAGAGCAGCAGCAGAGCTGATCAGGCGCAGGCCCGTCGTCGAGAGTCTCGAGGGGGCTCGCCACCGCGAGCCCCCGCCCGACCCCAGTATGCGCCCACCGCGCGCGGCAGCCCGGGCTCAGGCCAGGCCGAAGCGCGCGAGATTGCCGCGCACGAACTCGATGTAAACCGACGCGGGCTGCCCTGGAGGCAGTTCCCCTGCCTCCACGACCTGCTCGAGCGCATTGCGCAACTCGCCCACGCGACGGCTCGGAGGCAGACCGAAGGCGGTCATCAGCTCATCGCCGAGGCCCTTGGGCAGCGGCGGCTCCTTGGCGTCTTCCTCCGCCAGCTTGGCGATCCGTTCCTGCAGATCCTTCAGCTGGTACAGAAAGCGCCGGCGCTTCTCACGGCGCTTGGTGGTCATGTCGGCGCGCGAGAGCGCCATCAGATCGTCGAGGGCGCCGCCGATGTCGCGAGCGAAGCGGCGCACGGCGCTGTCCGTCCACTCCTCTTCGTATTGGTGGGCGCGCTGGTGAGTCAGGATCAAGAAGCGCACCTCCGCGCCGACCTCCGGGTCTCGGGCGAACAGCCCCAGCCGGCGATCGATGCGCTCGAACATGCGCGCGCCTTCCTCGGCATGATGGAAGAAGTGCACGGTACCGTCCGGCGCGACGGAGCGCGTGCGCGGCTTGCCAATGTCGTGGAGCAGCGCGGCCCAGCGCACTGGCAGGCGTGGCAAACACTGGATCACCACTTGCTTCGTGTGCAGCCAGACGTCTTTGTGCGACTCGCCGTCGCCGAAGCCCACGATCCGCCCCAGCTCGGGCAAGAGCGCCGCCACCGCGCCGACCTGCAGCAGCACTTCGAGCCCCACATCGGCATGGCGGCAGAGCAGCAGCGCGTCCAGCCGCGGGCGGACCTCCGCCATTGCCAGCGCACGGAACGCTTCCGGTTCCACCAGTCGCGGAGATTCCAACGGAGCATTGCCCGAACGGGCCGCCGCCAGCGCGAGCTCCAGAGCGTTCAGCGCCGCCCGCTGATCAGACCTGTCCGCTACCGATACCTGGAGATGTGCTGCTTCCATCGTTTTGATCGCGTCCCGATTGCCACGCGTAGCGGCCCCGGCCTGGGTCGGGCATCACCCCTGATGCCTGGGGTGGCTTCACGTCGCAAAGAGCGCGGCAGGCTAATGGCCGACACGGCAAACTTCAAGCTTTCATCCTGAACCGCCGGGGCCACCGGGGCCCCCCCGTAGCGTCCGGAGCATCACCGGTCGGTCAGATGGTCCCTTGCGCTGGTGCGCTCGCACGGCTTAGCTTCAAAAGCTAATTGACAACGGCTCCGCGAAGCACAGGATCGGGCGCCCAATCCCCCCCGGAGGAGCCAATTGCTCCGCCGAGGATTGGTGCAGGTTTGAAAGAGATATGAAGGCTGACATCCATCCCAAATTGAATCCCGTTGTGTTCGTCGACGGCCGGCACGAGATCGTGACCAGCTCCACCATGACGTCGACCGAGAAGAAGAGCATCAACGGCGTCGACCACTTCGTGGTTCACGTCGACATCAGCGGGCATTCCCACCCTTTCTACACCGGCAAGCAGCGCCTGGTGGATACGGCGGGTCGCATCGAGCGCTTCAAAGCTCGCTATGCAAAGAAGTGAGAGCCCGGGAGTGAGACTGAGGAGCCGTCGCGACAACACGTGACCAGCCATATCGGATCCAGGGGGCGGCGCCTGCCCGTCGCCTTCATCTCCGGGTTTCTGGGTGCCGGTAAGTCGACCCTGATCGAACGCGTCCTGAACAATGCGCAGGGCCTGCGCATTGCCGTGATCGTCAACGATCTGGGCGACTTCGGCACGGAGGCGCGGCTGCTCGGCGGAGCGCGCCTGCGGCATCACGATCACATCGTGGAGCTACGGAATGGCTGCATCTGCTGCAGCCTGCGGACGGAGCTGCGCGAGCGCATCCAGCGCATGTTGCTGAGCGAGCAGTTCGACTACGTGCTGGTGGAGGCCAGCGGCATTTCAGAACCTTTGCCGGTGGTCGCGGGTTTCCTGGGCGATGAGGAAGCAGGCGATCCAATCGAAGACGCCGTGCGCGTCGACGCGATGATCACGGTGGTCGATGCGCTGAATTTCCCGCTCGACTATGAGAAGGGCGATTCGCTCAGCGAGCGCCGGATCTCGCTCGATCTCGAAGACGATCGTTGCGTTGCGGACGTGCTCGCCGAGCAGGTCGAATTCGCCAACGTGATCGTCATCAACAAGGTCGATCTGGTGAGCGATCAGGAGCTGCGGCGGCTGGAGGCGGTGCTGCATCAACTCAATCCCAAAGCGAGGCTGGTGCGAGCCAGCCATGGCGTGGTGCCGATGGATTTGCTGGTCGACACCAACGCCTTCGAGTTCGAGAAAGCCAGCCAGGCCTCCGGCTGGCAGCGCGCCATCATCGGCAAGAAGACGCCGCCCACGCGCGAGTTCGATCTGCAAAGCTTTGTCTATCGTGCGCGCCGTCCCTTCCATCCCGGGCGTCTCTGGGATGTGCTCCAGGAGCGCCTGCCCGGTGTGATCCGGGTCAAGGGCTTCTTCTGGCTCGCGTCGCGGCACAACCACGCGGGCATCTGGTCGCAAGCGGGCCACGCGTTTCGGGACGACCTCGCCGGGCGCTGGTGGGCGAGCCTGCCCCGGGAAGATTGGCCCCAGGAGCCTGTGGCACAGGAAGAAATCCATCGCCTGCAGGAGGAGCCGTACGGCGACCGCCGGCAGGAGCTGGCGTTCATCGGCGCCGGCATGGACCGCGGCCTGATCGAGCAACGCTTGAATCAGTGCCTGCTCGACGACGTGGAGATGCGGCTCGGTCAGCTCGGCTGGGGACGCTTCGCAGATCCGTTCTCGGTCTGGTGGGACGAGGACGAAGGCGAAATCGCGGGCAGCGACGATTTTCCGATGGCGTGAGCGGGCGCGCGCAACAGGCGCGCTCGCCCCACGTTTTGCCCCCCACGCTACGTGAACTGACCCCCCCCGAAACTCGAAGGGGGTGACTGCTCCAGTCACCCCCCTTCTTCGGACCGTCCCCCCGGGAGCAGCCTCACTCGGGCTTCGTATACGGCAGCAACGCGATCTCGCGTGCACGCTTGATCGCGACCGTCAGCGCGCGCTGCTGCTTGGCGGTCAGACCTGTCATGCGGCGCGGCATGATGCGACCGCGATCCGTGATGAAGTATGCGAGCAGGCGCGGGTCCTTGTAGTCAAACACCAGCTCGTCGGCCTTGATGCCCAGGCGACTGGCTACCTTGCGGCCGCGCCCCACCGACGAGAATGGGCCGCCAGGGCCCGAATCGTTGCCTTGATCCATGTCGTTCATGCGTCTACCCAGCGCCGGCGAGTGAAACCTTGGACTTGTTTGAGGTGCGGGGCTGCCCCCGCAGAAACGGTTGGCTGCCGTAGCAGCGGTGCTCGTCGGCGGCGCAGGCCTTAGCACTTTCGTTGCGGGCGGCCAAGCTGGATTGAGCCGGCAAGGCTCGATGAGGCACCAAAAGCAACCTGCACGAGCACGACTCGTCCTTCGCAATGTCCGCGTGGCGAGCCCGCTGGCCCGCGGGCTGAGGCGCACGCATGGACCTCACCCCTCGGATGGAGAAGCAGACTACTGGACTGCTGAACCCCCGTCGCTTCCGCTATCGTGATAGGGTGCGCTCCCGTTTGCCGGGGGGCACTCTGGAGGAAGAAATCACACTCATGTCTAGCTACCTGTTTACTTCGGAATCCGTCGGCGAAGGCCATCCCGACAAAGTTTGTGATGCCATCTCGGACTCAGTCCTGGATGCTTGCCTGGAGCAAGATCCGTTGAGCCGTGTCGCCTGCGAGACGTTCTGCAAGACGGGTTTCGTGATCGTGGGTGGCGAGATCACCACCAAGGCACGCGTCGACTTCGGTCGCATCGCGCGCGAGACGATCAAGGAGATCGGCTACTCGAGCTCCAGCATGGGCTTCGACTGGGAGTCCTGCGGCGTGCTCACCGCGATCGAGCCGCAGTCGCCGGACATCTCGCAAGGCGTGACCGAAGGCGAAGGCCGCTTCAAGGAGCAGGGCGCCGGCGATCAGGGCATGATGTTCGGTTATGCCGTCGATGAGACGCCCGAGTTCATGCCGGCTCCGATCATGTACGCGCATCAGCTGATGCGGCGCACGACGGAAGTGCGCAAGTCCGGCAAGGTCGACTTCCTGCGGCCCGATGCCAAGAGCCAGGTCACGCTGGAGTACGACGCGGATGATCGTCCCGTGCGCATCGAGACCGTCGTGCTCTCCACACAGCACAGCCCCGACGTGAAGAACAAAGTGCTCCAAGAGGCGATCATGGAGCTCGTGATCAAGAAGGCGCTGCCCAAGAAGCTGCTCGACGCGAAGACCAAGTACTTCATCAATCCCACCGGGCGCTTCGTGATCGGTGGCCCGCACGGCGACGCAGGTCTCACGGGTCGCAAGATCATCGTCGACACCTACGGTGGTGCCGGTCGCCACGGCGGCGGCGCCTTCAGCGGCAAGGATCCGTCGAAGGTCGATCGCTCCGCGGCGTACTACGCGCGCTACGTGGCCAAGAACATCGTGGCTGCCGGTCTCGCGCGCCGCGCGGAGGTGCAGATCGCATACGCGATCGGTGTAGCCAAGCCGGTCAGCGTCCACGTCAACACGTTCGGCACGGGCAAGGTGCCGGACGCCAAGCTCTCGGCTTATGTGCTCGAGCACTTCGACATGCGCCCGCGCGCGATCGTCGAGCAGCTCGATTTGCTGCGTCCCATCTATCGCCCGACGGCGGCATACGGCCACTTCGGTCGGTCCGAGTTCACCTGGGAGAAGACCGATCGCGCCGCGGAGCTGGCCGCCGCGCTGCTCAGCAACGGGGTCAAGGCCGACCATGTCGCCGGCAGCCATGTCGCCGGCAGCCCTGCTGCCACGAACGGCAGCCGCGAAAAGAACGGTCGCGCCGAGAAGGGCACGAACGGGGTCGCTGCCAAGGCAGGCAAGCCGGCTTCGAGGAGAGCGCCTCGAGCCCAAGCGTGAGTGCTCGACGGGAGCGCTGAAGCAGCGCTGCTGTATAGTTTGCAGTCCTATCATTTGCAGCCCTGTAGTCGCGGAGCGGGACGTTGATTCCACAGCTGTACGCGGTCAAGGAGCTCACCCGAGCCGATCGCAAGCTGCTGTGGCTCTACGTCCTGCGCACAGTCTCCCTGTGCTTGCTGGGACCATGGTTCTTGGTGGCCATGGTCCCGCTGTATTTCAAGTACCACACGCTCCGGTACCGCTTCGACGAGGAGGGCATCGGCATGAGCTGGGGGATTCTCTGGCGGCGAGAGATCTACCTCACGTACACCCGGATCCAGGACATCCACCTCTCGCGTGGCTTGTTCGAGCGCTGGCTGGGGCTCGCAACCATTCAAGTGCAAACGGCTTCCGGCAGCTCCAGCTCCGACATGAGCATCGTCGGGCTCACGGAGTTCGAGCTAGTGCGCGACTTCTTGTACTCGCGCATGCGCGGCGCGGAGGCAGACCGGACGGACGCTTCCGCGCAGGATCCTCAGCTCGAACTGTTGCGTGAACTGCTCGGTGAGGTGCACCGGCTGCGCGTGGCGCTCGCGCCGGGCTCTGACGATCTGACGGACGACGGCGGTCTGCCGCACTGACAGCGTCACCGCCGTCATGCTGTACGAAGCGCTGAAAGAGACCCTGCTGCAACTGCTGCAGGCGCCGGAGCACCCTCCGGAGCCACCGCTCGGCTCTCCGGGCTCCGTCCAGGTCTTCCGTGCTTCTCCGCGCTATCTGACGCTGCAGCTGATCCGACACTTCGGGTCGATGGGCACAGCCCTGGTGTTCGAGCTGATCGGCTGGGCGGCGATCGTGCCCCTGCCCGGTGGCAAGACGCTGTTCGCCGTTGCTGCCACGCTGATCGTCGGCTCGACTTTGCTGTTGATGCTCGCGCGCTACTTTCTGATCCGCATCGACTACGACATGCGCTTCTACGTCCTCACCGATCGCAGCCTGCGCATCCGTCGGGGTGCGTGGACCGTCGAAGAGAGCACCTATACGTTTGCCAACGTGCAGAACATCACGCTGCATCAGGGGCCGCTGGAACGCTGGCTCGGCATCACGCACCTCCAGGTGGAGACGGCCGGCGGCAATGCCCCCAGGGGCGGCCCCGACGCCGCCGAGGCCCTGAACCACCAGGGGCGGCTCGATGGTATCGACCCGGACACCGCCAGCGAGTTGCGCGACCGCATCCTGCGCCACATCCGCGACTACCGCGACGCGGGCCTCGGCGACGAGCCGCAGCGCGCGCAGCGCTACAATACGAGCGCGCAGTCTGCCGCGCTGCTGCGAGCCATCATCGATGAGCTCAGGCAGATCCGTCCGGTCTCGTCCCCTTCCTCCGACCGGAACTGAGGGGGTCAGAGATCAGGGTTCGGGCAGCGAGCTTGGTGCCGGACCTCGTGCTGAAGCGCCCGCTCGCCCAAAAACACAAACGCAAACGGGGCCCGAACACCGAGCCCCAAGCCCCCCCTTGAGCCAACGAGCAGTCCCCTCACCCCGAGTGGTCCGCCATCCAAGCGTCGGGCCTCCCGCCGCGAGGTCCGCGAGCCGCTCCGCCACCACCTCGATTCGCTAGGAACCAAGCCGGGGTTGAGGCGGTTGAGGCCCCGCCTCTCCAAGGAAGAGGCGGAGCGCGAGCAAAGCGAGCGGAGGCGGGGAAGTCCCCCGCAGCTTCGCTGCGGGGACTGGGGGTCTGCTCCAGACCCCCCAATTACAACGCGTAGTACATGTCGATCTCGAGCGGGTGCACCGCCTGACGGATCTTGGTCACTTCCTGCATCTTCAGGTTGATGTAGGCGTCGATCAAGTCATTGGTGAACACGTCGCCCTGGATCAAGAACTCGCGGTCCTTGTTGAGGGCTTCGAGCGAGAGGTCGAGGCCGTGGCTGACGGTGATCAGCTTCGCCTCTTCCTCGGGCGAGAGCTCGTACAGGTCCACGTCCGCGGGCTTGCCCGGATCGATCTTGTTCTTGATGCCGTCGAGCCCGGCCAGCATCATCGCGGCGAAGCCCAGGTACGGGTTGCAGGTGGAGTCCGGGAAGCGGATCTCCATGCGCGCGGCCTTGGGGTTCGACACGTACGGGATGCGGATCGACGCCGAGCGGTTGCGCGCCGAGTAGGCCAGGATGGTCGGGGCCTCGAAGCCGGGGACCAGACGGCGGTAGCTGTTGGTGCTCGCGTTCGTGAAGGCGTTGATCGCGCGGGCGTGCTTGATGATGCCGCCGATGTACCAGAGGGCTTCCTGAGACAGGCCAGCGTAGGCGTTGCCGGTGAAGATGTTCTTGCCTTCCTTAGACAGCGACTGGTGCACGTGCATGCCGTTGCCGTTGTCGCCCACGATGGGCTTGGGCATGAAGGTCGCCGTCTTGCCGTTGCGGTGAGCAACGTTCTGCACGACGTACTTGAGCATGAGCACGTCGTCGGCCTTCTTGATCAGGTCGCCGAAGCCGACGCCGATCTCACACTGGCCGGCGGTCGCCACCTCGTGGTGGTGCACTTCGACCTTGAGCCCCATCGCCTCGAGCGCGAGGCACATCTCGGAACGGATATC
>JAICTU010000727.1 GCA_025936205.1 Polyangiaceae bacterium
AACCCCTGAAAACCCCAGCGCGCCGGCATCAACAGCATCGGCCATTTCAACATCTCGTTGGTGGTCATCGGCACCATCAACCCACCGAGCACGACCTGCGGGATGAGCGCGATCGGGGTGAGCGCCATGGCCGCTTCGCTGCTCACCACCACCGTGCTGAGCAACAAGCCGATCGCGACCGAGTTCATGCCCGTGGCGATCAGCGTGATCAATCCGACCCCGAAGGCCGACATGCCGCCGCTGAAGCCGAGCCCAAAGAACAGGATGCCGAGCAGCACCGTGCATTGCACGACGGTGATCAAGCTCAAGAGCAGGAACTTCGACACCACGTAGTTGAACAGGCCCAGGTTCACCATGCGCTCCCGCACGTAGATGGCCCGCTCGCTCACGATCTCGCGTGCCGCGTTGCTGGTGCCGAACCAGACCGCAGTGACGGCCACGAAAAAGATGGCCACCGTGTTGTCCTGAGTGGCATGCATGCTCTTCAGCAGGTTGCCGCCGGCGCCCTCGTTCACGTCGCCGGAGCGCGAAGCCAGCTCCTGGATCGCGCCCAGGCACCAGAAGGGGATGGCCTCTTTCTGCTTGCCGAACACCAGCGCCAGGAGCGCGCCGATGATCGGCGCCTGCAAGAGCATGATCGCCATGCCGCCCACGTCGCGCGCCTTGATCTTGAGGTAGCGGCTGAGCAGCTGTGAAAACTGCCCTTGCGTGTTGGGGCGCCGCATCGGCACGGCGGCGCTCTCAGTGCCGGCACCGACCTGGCGCTTGCCGCTGAACATGTTGCGGAAGGTGGCGTTCTGATCGTTGAAGAACTCGCTGTGCCACTGGCGCGCCGCTGCGGCGCGCGCTTCTTGCCGTGTGGCGCTCGGGTTCTGGCTGCGCATCGACTCGAACAGGGGCTGCTCGCGGCGCAACAGCATGTCGAACATGTCGCGCGGATTGTCGATCGTGTTCGGTTTGCCTTGCCGCTCCAGCCAGCTGCCGAAGAAGCGATACGCATCGGGATGCGTGGGCCCGAAGAAGATGGGCACTCCGCCCAAGCCCATGATCAACGCCAGATTGAACTTCTCGAACTCGTCCTTGGCGGGCTGGTGGATGGTGGTGATGATCGTCTTGCCCGTGGTGCGCGCCAGCTCCGCCAGCAGCGTGACCAGCGCCGTCGTGTCGTCGGCGGCGAGGCCGCTGGTGGGCTCGTCCAGGAACATGATCACGGGATCGGTGACCAGCTCCATCGCGATGTTCACGCGCTTGCGCTGGCCGCCGCTCAGCACCTTCTTCTCGGGCTTGCCGATCTGCAGGTCCTTGACGTTCTCGAGGCCGAGTTGCTGCAGCGTGGTGAGCACCCGGCGCTCGATTTCTTCTTCCGAGTAATCTGGCGGCAGTCGGAACTTGGCGCTGTAGCGCACGGCCTCCCAGACCGTCAGCTCCGGGTGCACGATGTCGTCTTGCGGCACGTAGCCGATCGAGCCGCGCAAGGCATCGTAGATGCTGTGCAGATCCTCGCCGTTGATGCGCACCTGACCGGCGCTGGGCCGCAGGTAGCCGTTCAGCGTCAACATCAGCGTGGTCTTGCCCGAACCGCTCGGGCCCATCAGCGCGATGAAGTCGCCCGGCAATGCCTTGAAGCTGACGTGATCGAGCAGCACCTTCATCTGCCCGGCGCGATCGCGGTCCGGCACCTCCAGCACCAGATCCCAGGCTTCGATCTCGTACAGCGCACGCCCCTCCCAGGACGCCGCGTCGTCGATCACGACCGCCACCTCGCGCGCCTCGGACTGGATGCGCAACGGCATCGGGCCGATGAACACCTTCTCGCCGGCCTTCACCGCAACGCGCTGATTCGCCGGGATGCGCTGCCCGCGCACGAAGGTGCCGTTGGCGCTGCCCTTGTCCTCGATGAAGATGCCGCTCTCGGACTGGTGCAGCACGGCGTGATGGCTCGACACCTGCGGATTCGAGATCTGGATGTCGTTGTCCGGCGTGCGGCCGATGGTCTTGCTCTGTTGCGGCGGGCCCCCCAGCGAGAACTGGCCGACGATGGTTTTGTGGCGCACTGCGGGCCCCGCCATCTCCGGACGTGCCTGCGTGCCTTCCACCCGCGCTCCGGCAGGACCGGGCGCCGCGGGCTCCGAGCCAGGCAAGGCGCGGCTCAGCTCGTCGAGCAGGGTGAAGGTAAATGGCACCGGGCCGAGCCGGACGATCGCTCCCGCCGGCAGCGGCTTGGGCACGCCGGTCTGCAGGCGATCGTGATCGATGAAGGTGCCGCTGCTCGAGCCGCGATCCGTGATTGCCAGCGGCGCGCGCCCCAGCGTCGCGTGCTGCCCGGAGACGACCGGATGTTGCACCACGATGTCGTTGCGCGCGGGATCGCGGCCGATGCGCAGCTCGCCCGCGCTCGCGGGGGCCTGGCCGCGGCTCAGCAGCATCAGCGTGATGGCCGGGTGGGTGAGGGGCAAGGCCGCGCCTTCGCCCAGCACGAAGCCGGTGATGAAGTCGAAGGGCCGCTCCTCGTTCAGGGCCAGCGTTTCGCCGCCCGCGCGCGTGCCGCCGCCGGCGTTGATCAGCACCAAGCTGCCGTTGGGCTTGCGCTCGATGCGGGCGTGCACGGGCTGCACGCCGGGTCCCCCGAGCCGGATATCCGAGCTCGGGCTGGAACCAATGCTGATGCTTTGCTTACCGAAGCCTGGAATCATGACGCCTCAGTCCACTTATAACGCCCCACCGTACCGGAGCACCACCAGCGTCAGGTCGTCGCGCTGGCGGGTCGTCCACGAGGTGAGCTCGGCCAGGATGTGGTCGCGGATCAGCGCCGCCGTGTGCTGCGCGACGCTCTCCAGGCTCCGGCACAGCCGCTCGACCCCGAACAGTCCGAGCTCGGAGTTGCGCGCCTCGATCACCCCGTCCGTGTAGAGCAGCAGCACGTCGCCGGGCTCCAGCCGGCACTGGCCGCTCTCGACGGCCCCGGGCGCCGGTGTCGCTGAAATGCCCGCCCACAGCCCCGGGGTGGGCACGCGCTCGCAGCGGCCGAGCCGTGCGCGATACAGCACCAGCTCCTCGTGCGCGCCCGCGAACTCCAGGCGCCCATCGGCGTGGTAGCGCAGCAAGGTGAGCGTGGCGTGCTCGTCCCGCTGCAGGCGCCGGCGCACGTTCTCGTGCAGCACCGCGTTCAACGCCGTCCAGGCCTGCGTCGGCGTCACATTCGGGTTCACGTGGGTCGTGGCCGCGACGATGCTCTGGATCATCAGCATCACGAGGCCGGTGTGCAGCCCGTGCCCCGCCACGTCGCCGATGCCCAGCCAGCAGCCG
>JAICTU010000058.1 GCA_025936205.1 Polyangiaceae bacterium
CCACCTTTAACTTCATCGTCAAAGGTGTCGTCTTGGTCAGCACAGCCAACTATACGAGGTCCAGCACATGGGTGAGAACCAAAACTCCGGTAAGGGTAGCGACAAGCGTAAGCAAAGCCTCTATTTCCCAGAGTCGATGCTTCAGGAGATCAAGGATGAGGCGGCACGGCTCGACCGTTCCCTGTCCTGGATCGTTCAGCGCGCCTGGAAGACGGCTCGGCTCGAGATCAGGAAGATTCCCAGTGTCAACGACATTGAGGAAGAAGAGCCGATCGCCGCGAAGTGAGCGGACCTTCGAAGTAGGCGCCGTGGGCGCTCAATCAGCGGCCTCCGGCGCCTCGCTGTGTTGCCTGGTTTGGTGTTGCCTGGTTGTGGGGGCGTGCGGGTACCGCGCGCCCCCGACTCGCGCGTCGGTTCCGATGTAGGTGAGGCAGCTCGAGCGGCGCAATTGCTGCGCGCGCACATCACCGGTGAGCACGGGCTGCTGGGCTCGGGTGGCGATTCGACACGACCTTGGCGGTCGCGGTATTCAGACCGGACCGCCTCGCCCGACGGGGGTGAGGCGTTTCACGTGATGGGGCGGTCGAAATTGCCCTAGGGGATGAGGCGAGCTGTTGTCGAGTGAGCGACGTATGAATGTAGCAGGGTGTGCCCATCCATCGGACCGCGAGCAGAGCCCGGCGGAGAGCGCCTCCGATGAAGCGAGCTCGGCAGAAGGACCGCTGCCCAGGCAATTGATCGGTGAGCTGATCGGTCTCTTGGCGCACGATCTGCGCAACCCGCTCTCGGCGTTGCACAGCAACCTCGGCTATCTGGATGCGGTGCTGCCGGCGGACGAGGCCGAGGCACGCGAGGCGGTCGACGATGGCGTGGTCTCCTGTGACGGCCTCTCCCACGTGATCGACAACGTGGACCTGCTGGGACAGATCCTGCGCGGAGGCCTGTCCGTGTCGCGCAGCCCGTTCTCCGTCGCTGCACTGCTGGGCGGAGCCGTCGAACGTTGCCAGCCCGCGGCGCGCAGCCACGGGTTGAAGCTGGAGCTCGATCCCAAGGCGCGACAAATGCACGTGCCCGTGGACGTCGGTCGTGAGTTGGCGGCACGTGCGCTCACGAATCTGATCCGCAACAGCATCCAGCACGCGCCCACTTCGAGCACGGTTCAGGTCAGCGCCGCCGTGGAGGGCAACATGGTGTGCATCTACGTGAAGGACGCTGGGTCGGCGCTCACGGACGAGTTGACCGAGAACGCCTTCACCGCGGAGGGCCAGGTCGCCGCGAAGCTGCGCGCGAACAGCCGTTACAGCCGCGGGATGGGGCTGTATTGCGCGCGCGTGGCAGCTCAGCTGTGCGGCGCCGAGGTGCGGGTGGTACCGAGCGCCAAAGGCAACACCTTTCAGCTCTCGCTGCCGCGCGTCGAGCCGCTCTAGGCAAGGCTGGTCCCGGCGGGGCTCAGGGCTGCAAGCGCTCGAAGACGATTTTTAGGTCGACCGGTCGGTGTGCCCGCGACGGCGGTCGCCCGCGTTTGGCGGTTTTCAGCGTTTTTCAATCGGTTGCGAGACCTTCTCGGACGGGTTAGAGAGCGCGGCGTGGGCGAGCCGATGCCGGACCGGGCGCGCATCGTCGCTCAGGCGCGGGCGGCGGCGCATGTTTTCGCTGCTGGAGGCGACGGTACCTCGCTGGCGCCGCCGGAAATTCGAGAAGTGACCGCCGTCTGGCAGGAGCGCCTGCGCAGCGCCGGCGAGCAACTCGACCTCGAAGGCTGGTTGCTCGGTCTTTTGACACTCGTATGTCTGCATCAGCGCGACCCCTTGCCTCCCCGCCCGGCGGTGCAACCGTAGTGCCCAGGTCTGTCGGACCAGAGGTGGTCGTGCAGCTCGAGTACCGGCTGTTTGACGCCGAAGGGGAACTCGTCGAGGCGCCCGGACCCGACGAACCGATGGAGTTCATCTTCGGGATGGGTCAGGCCCCGGCGGCCATCGAGCAGGCGATCGACGGTCTGCGCGAGGGGCAGAGCCGGCTCGTGCAGCTGTCGCCGGCGCAAGCTTTCGGGGCTCGCGACGAAGCCGCATTGATCAGCGTGGAGGCGAGCGAGCTGCCTGTGGGCGCCGGCCCCGGCGACGAGTTCGAGGCGGAGCGCGAAGACGGGGAGACCGTGTTCTTGCGGGTAGTGGAGCTGGAGGACGGCGTGGCTTACCTCGACGCCAATCATCCGCTCGCCGGACAGCACGTGGCGTTGGAGCTCACCGTGCTCGGGCTGCGCGCCGCCAGTTCCGAGGAGCTGCGCGAGGCGGAGCAGGGGCTCGCCCAAGCAGATCCCGCAAATATTCCGGATGTTCTGGCGACCAGCCTGTTACGACGTGCTCGATCGAACCCCTCTGGATCGGCGTGAGCACGGGTCTGGCGTCGCGTCAGCCGAGCGGATAGGTTAGGGGGGATAGTCTGGAGACATTCGCATGAGCAAACCCGAGGATTTCAAGTTCGACAGCAGAGTGCGCGAGCGCCTGCTGCGTGGCCGCACCCTCTCCACTGCGGATCTGCAGCGCCATCTCGACGCGCTGCCCGATCTGGAAGGGGAATATGAGCTGTTGAACGACGCGCAGCCCGCGGTCACACCGCCGCGCGATCACGCCGAGGAGCCGCTCATGTTTGACGGCATCCGTCGCCTGCAGGCGCTGACCGAGCCCCATGCGCCGGCGCGTCCGAGCGCGTCCTCCGCGGCTTCCCCCGCGGCGGCAGCGCCCCCGCGCGAGCCGCCGGGGCGTGGCCTGGGCGCTCTCGACGTCGGCCGCGGCCCAAGCCCGGCGCTGCGCTCCGCCCTGATGGAATCGGAGATCTCCGGCGTCGGAGCGGGTGCGGTATCAGCAGCCCTCGGTGCCATGTCGGCCGAGGCCCGCACCGCAGCGGGCTTCCCGCCCGTGGTGCCCGTGCCGATCGCGCCGGCTACGCCGCCCGAAGACCCGCAGACGCCCGTGACGTTGCGCTCGCGCGCGGCTCCGGAGGGTCTCGGCGCGGAGGACGCGAGCGGTGTTGCGGATTGGGAGGCGCCCTTTCCCGATAGCGAGGACATGACGTGACTGTTCCCGGTCCCGGTGGGGGGTCTGGGCCCGAGGGAGGCGACCAGGAGCTACCGGCGATCGATTTCGCCACGTTCGTCCTGTCGCTGAGCCATAGCGCACTGGTTCATCTGGGAGACGCTCCCGATCCTTCGGGCGGTCCCGCCAAGCCGGACGTGGCCATGGCCAAGCAGACGATCGATCTGCTGGCTGTGCTGCAGGAGAAGACCGAAGGCAACCTGACCGGAGAGGAAGAGCGCCTGCTCGATCAGGTGCTGTACGATCTGCGCATGCGCTACGTGGAGGTCGCACGCTCGGTGTGAGCGTTCGGCTGCTCTGCTTCGTGCTCGTCGCAGCCACGGCCAGTGGCTGCGATCGCCTGCGTGAACGCTTCGCGCAGGGCCGCACGAACGAGCCGGCCCCCGTGGTGGTGACTGTACCGCGGGGGCCCGACACGGTGATCCTGCCCGGCGGGGTGCAAGCGCCGGCCAGCTTTGCCGACCTGGCCGAGCATGCGGCTCCTTCGGTGGTGTTTGTCCGCACCAACCAGACCCATCGCTACGGGACCCGGCGCGTGCTGGGGCGAGGCCTCGGCAGCGGCTTCATCATCGACCCCGACGGCCTCATCCTCACCAATCATCACGTCGTCGAAAACGCCGCGCGCATCGACGTCGTGGTCGGCAAAGACCGCAAGCTGCGCGCCACCATCGTCGGTGCCGATCCGCCCACGGATCTGGCAGTATTGCGCATCGATGCGCGCGGCTTGCCGGCGCTGCCGCTGGGTGACTCCAACGCCCTGCGCGTCGGCGACTGGGTGCTCGCGATCGGCAACCCCTTCGGGCTCGCCAACACCGTATCGGCGGGCATCATCTCCGCCAAGGACCGCACCACCGAGGACGTGCCGGGGCTCGACCCGCGCGGCTTCTACAACTTCCTCCAGACCGACGCCAGCATCAACCCGGGCAACTCCGGGGGACCTCTGCTCGATCTGGGCGGCAACGTGGTCGGCGTGAACACCGCCATCAACGTGCAGGCGCACAAGATCGGCTACGCCATACCGATCAACATGGTGCGCGAGCTCTTGCCCAACCTGATCGGTCAGGGCCACATCGAGCGCGCCGCCATCGGCGCCGTGATCTCCTCGCTCAAGCCGGTCGACATGCCGCGCATCGGCGTAGACAGCATGAAGGGCGCGCTGGTGCGCCAGGTCACTGAAGACGGGCCCGGCGCGCGCGCGGGGCTGATCGTCGACGACGTGATCCTGGAGTTCAACGGCCGCGAGATCCCCGGGCCCTGGGCGCTGCGCTGGGCGATGAGTCTGGCCGGGGTGGGGAGCCTCGTGAAGCTGGTCGTGCGACGGCCGACGGGGCAGCTGCAGGACCTGGAAGTGAAGCTGGGAGACTCGTCGGAGCTGCCGCAGCTGCCGGAGGAAGAGCCGCAGCAGTGAAGAGAGGGGTCAGGGGCATGGCTGTCGGGCCAGAGAATGTGAAACAGGAATGGGAATGAACGGACACGAGATTGGGCAGTTCTGAATTCTCAATTTCCATTCCTTGTTCTCATTCCACATTCTCGGAGCCGGCACGGCATCGAGCGGCAGTGCGAGGGCGCTGACGGAGGAAAGGAGGCCGGGTGCAGGGATTTTGGCTCGGATCTGCGGCACACCCGACGTCTCCAGCAGTGCCCACTGACACACTCATTCCTCTTCCGGCGCCGACTTGTCCAGATCCAGAATATTGGTCGCGCCGACGTAACTCCGCGTCTCGTAGCGCGTGATCTTCCCAATCTTCTGCACGATGCCAGCCATGCGCTGCGCCTGCTCGTGAATGACCTCGGCGGCGGAGCGGTGCTCGGCGTCGGGGGGGAGCTGGCGCAGCATCAGCTCCGCATAGCCGATGACCGCGGTGAGCGGTTGGTTCAGCTCGTGCGCGGTGGTGCCTGCTAACTCCGCCAGCGCGAGGCCCTTTTCGCGCTCGCGCAGCTCTTCCTGCGCGATCTGGAGACTGGACTCCATGCGCAGCTGCTCGCGGATGTCGGTGAAGACACCGACCGAGCCGATGGCGCGCTCGCCGTCCATGATCAGCGCCGCCGAGAGCTTGACAGGAATGGTCTCGCCGCGTGAGCCCATCATGTCGACGCGGTAGTCCTCCAGCCGCCGCGGGCCGCCGTGTTCGGGGCTGCGAATGTGCCGCATGACCTGCCGCGCGACACCGCCCGGATACAGGCGCTCGACGTTGAGCTTGCCGATCACCTCGCTCGGCTCGTAGCCGAAGATGCGCGCCGCCGCCCGGTTGAACAGCAGCAGGCGCCCGGTCAGATCCGCGGACACGATCGCGTCCACCGAGCTGTCGATCACGCGCTCCAGAAACTCCGTGGTGCGTCGCAGCTCGACCTCGGTGGCGCGCTCCAGCGTGACGTCCCGAAACATGAACAGCACTGCGCGCTCGGCGCGCAGCACGGGGCTGAACGTCACGTTCAAGATCAGCTCGCGCGGCTCTGCCTCACCGCGCGCGGACTTCGGAATGAAGCGAATGTCGACTCCGCGCGGATACACGCCGGTGCGAAATCCGCGCACGATCTTGGCAGCGCGCCCGATCTCGCGACGGCCCAGAAAGCGCAGCACCCCTGCGCCGTCCAGCTCGGCGCTCGAGTACCCGCTGATCTCGCTGGCGCGCGGGTTGGAGAACAAGATGCGTCCGGCGTGATCGACCACGACCATGCCGTCGGCGGCGCTCTCGAAGAAATCCGCATAACGCTGGAAGAACTTGATGCGGTGCTCCACCCGCGCGCGGTGCAAGCTGACCATGCGCTTTTCGTAGGAAAGCGACTCGCTCATCTGCGCGTTGCGTAGCGTCATGGCCGCCACGTTGGCAATCAACGCCAGCAGCGACAGCTGCGCCCCGCTCAGCTCAGGGCTCCGTGCCAGGATGTACAGCACGCCTTGCTGAGCGCCGTCGAAGCCAATCGGCACGATCGCCACGCAGCCGGCAGGGCCGCCCGGAGTAGGGCTGCCAGGAGTAGGGCTGTCAGCAAACGAGCTGACTTTCGTCACCAGTGTTTCACCAGTAGACAGCACTTGCTCGATCTCGGGATGCGCCTCCAGATCGATGCCGGCATGGGACAGCGCGCTGTCGGGAGCAATGCTCGAGGCCGCCAGGTGTCCCACCGAGTCCCCCTCGCGAGCGAGAATGATCCGGCAGTCCTGTACGTCCAGGCTCTCCGTGATGCAGCGAATCACGGCCTGCAATGCTTCTCGCAGGTCCTGGCTGCTGGCCAGAAACCGCGTGAGCTCGACTAAAGCCTGCAACGGACGCTCACAATGCTTCGGCAACGATGCCACGAAGCTGCGGCCCAGGCAAAGCCATGCCCGGGCCCGGCCCCCAGTCCTCGGGCGTAGGACTCCAGCTCAGCTGACGGCAAAGCCAGAGCCCGTGACGCCCCCTTGTGCTCGCGCGACACAGGACTACAGTCGCCCCGAAAATCTCGCCAAGGAGCAAACCATGCGCATCTCTCCGTTCGCCGCCTTGCGTCCGCAACCCGAGCTCGCCGAGCGCGTGGCAGCGGTTCCCTACGACGTCGTCAACACGGAGGAAGCCCGGCGGCTGGCAGAGGGTAATCCGCTGAGTTTTCTGCACGTTTCGCGCTCGGAGATCGACTTGCCCCCGGGCACGGACCCGTACTCCGCGCCGGTCTATCAACGAGCCCTGGAGAATCTGCGCAAGCTGGAGCAGGAGGCTCTGCTGCGCGAGAGTTCAGCCAGCACCTACGTGTATCGGCAGGAGACGACCCTGCTCGGCAAGGCCGTGCGCCAGACGAGCCTGGTCTGTTGCGGGCATGTCGATGAGTACGCGAGCGGGATCATCAAGCGCCACGAGAAGACGCGGCGCGACAAGGAGGATGATCGCACGCGCCATACCTTGACCCTGAGGACCAACACCGGCCCCGTCTTCTTGATGTATCGCGACCGAGCCAGTATCGACAGCCTGATCGAGCGCGAGGTGAGCCGGGCTCCGCTCTACGACTTCGTCGCGGTCGACGGCGTGCGTCATCAGGTCTGGCGTTGCGCAGCCGCGCAACCGTATGTCGAGGAGTTCTCACGGGTCGAGGCTTCCTACATCGCCGACGGTCACCACCGCGCGGCCTCGGCGGGTCGTGCCGGTCTCGAGTTGCGTGCGAGCAACCCGAAGCACGACGGCAGCGAAGAGTACAACTGGTTCCTGTGCGCGCTCTTTCCCTCCTCGCAGCTCACGATCCTCCCCTATCACCGCGTGCTCCAGGATCTGAACGGGCTCACGCCCAGCGCGCTGATCGACAAGCTGAAGCAGGTCGGCGAGGTATCGCCCACCGATCAACCGGAGCCCCCGGCGCCCGGCTCGTTCTGTGTGTACGTGGCGGGCAAGTGGCATCGCGTGAGCTTCCCCGCTCACAGCATCGATGCGCGCGACCCGGTGGGCTCGCTCGATTACTCATTGCTCGGCGATCGCGTGCTCGGACCCATCCTGGGCATCGGGGACATCCGTACGGATCAGCGCATCGACTTCGTCGGCGGCATCCGCGGACCCGGCGAGCTGGTCAAGCGGGTAGACAGCGGGCGCGACGCGGTGGCGTTCTCGATGCACGCGACCACCATCGACCACTTGCTGCGCGTGGCCGACGCCGGGCAGATCATGCCGCCCAAGTCGACCTGGTTCGAGCCCAAGTTGCGCTCCGGCTTGTTGCTGCACTCGCTCGACTGACACTCCGCCGATCGCCGCCGCGGCAGTCTGCCGCGGCGATTCGGACGGCGCGCCCTGGCAACGCGCCGGAACGCTTCTTGCTCGAGGCCTGCGTGGAGGACTTTCATGCGGGTTTCGAAGCTTACTGTCTGCGCCGGGCTGATCGGGCTGTTCGCGTGCGGAGGGGACCAGCGCACTACCAGCGAGGCGACCACAGACGTGGATGGACTGAACGGCGAAGCCAGCTCGGCCTCTGGCGCCGACGACGCTTCCGATACGCCGTCGAGCCGGAGTGCCCAGGACAGTCCATCCTCGAGTGTGTCGGATGCGCAGGGGGTGGCCCCGAACGCCATGCAGCCGCGCCGCAGTTCGCCGCCCGTCGGGGCCGCAGGGGACAACCAGACCCCATCCCGTTCGGATGGTTCCGCGCCCTCCGGTGCCAGCGGTCCGTCCGCTTCGAGCACGCTGCAGAGTACGGGGCCCCTGCCGGATCTGGTGCTGGACGAGGCATATTTGCTCGACTCGACCCGCTTCGACACCCAGACGATCCAAGATCCGTGCGCCGTGCAGCAGGGCTGCGCCACGGGGCTGGGAGATCGGCGCGTGGTGCGCTTCGGCTCGCGGATGGGCAACATCGGTGAGGCGGACTTCTTGCTCGGTCCGCCCGACGAGCAGAACGCGCTCTGGACTCCAGACTCCTGCAGCATGCGCTTCAGCCTGGCCGGCTTTGCCCGCTACGAGTTGCGCGACGCCGCCGGACAGCTGGTGCTCACGGGCACCAAGAACGAGTTCTGCATGACCGACGCCGAGGAATGGATCCCCGAATCGGGCGCTCAGTGCCACAAGTATACTTGCAAGAACCAGGGCATTGTCCCCGGTTGTGCCGACAATTACGGGACCGACCTGCCGTGCCAGTGGCTGGATGTCACCGACGTGCCAGCGGGCGATTACGAGCTGAGCGTGACCGTGAACGCCGCGCACGCCATTGCGGAGCAGGACTACGCGAACAACAACGTCACGCTGGGCCTGCACATCGACGCAGACGGTACGGGCACGGTACTGCGCTGAAGCGCGCCGTTGCACTGGTCTGACAAGGCCGACACGCAGGCCTGCCACGCCTCCGTCAGCTTGCCACGCTTCCCCGCTGTGCCGGTCCGCTCTGCTCGAAAAAGGCAGCCGGCACGCGGATTGCTCCACGCTTCAGCATGAGCCACAGGGTGAACGGATCGCAGGACCTGACGCGCTACCCCGTATGGATGGCGTGGCTCGTCGGCTGCTTCGCCTCCACCGGCTGCGAGCTGGTGAAGGGTATCTTCAAGGCCGGTGTCTGGACGGGCGTGATCGCAGTCCTGGCCGTGATCGGCCTATTGATCTACGGCGTGACCAAGCTCGCCCGTCGCTGAGGGCCTCCTCGGAGACCTCGTCACTCGATGAATTCTGCGGGCGCAGCCTGGGCAGTGATCCCCTTGGCGGCCAGCAGCGGCGTGATCTTTTGCTTGTCGCCCACGATGACCACGGCCATGCGATCGGGCGTGATGCGCGCGCCTTCGGCAGCAGCCATCCGTTGATCGACCTCCAGGATGCGGCCCGCGAAGCGGCTTTGATAGTCGTTGGGCAAGCTGTCCACGTACAGCTCGGTGGTGTCGGCGAGGATCTTCCTCACGTGCTCCAAGTTGCCGCCGAGCTGGTGGATCAGGTCGGTCTTGGAGCGATCGAGCTCATCGGGAGTGATGCTATCGGCCTTGCCCGAGGCGATGTTGCGTAGCTCGAGCGTGAACTGCTCCAGTGCGTCCGCTGTGCTTTCGGTCTTAATGCTGCTCTGGCCGACGAAGGCGCCAAACCGGCGGGTGGCCAGGGCGGTGGAGCGCACGCCGTAGGTGTAGGCGTGCTTTTCGCGAAGATTGAGGTTCAGCCGCGAAGTGAACAATCCGCCGAGCAGGTTGTTCATCACCTGGCGCGCCTCGTAGCCGGCTGCCCCGCGTTCGGGGAACGCCTGGCCCACGAACAGCGCGCTCTGTACGGAATCCGGGCGATCCACGATCCAGACGGTGGTCTGTGCGGGAGCGGGCGGCAGCTTCACCGGGGGCAAGCTCGGGGCGTTGCGCGCGGGCAGCTTACCGAGCTCCTTCTTCACCAGCTCGGTCAGATGATCCAGCGTCAGATCACCGACGGCGAGCACCGCCAGGTTGCCAGCCACGTACCACTGACGATGGAACTCGAGCAGGTCGTTGCGCTTCAATTTCTCCACGTCGGGCACGCTGCCGCGTACCGGCGCGGCCAGTGCCGAGCCGAACAGCGCGCGCATGCCGGCGAGCGAAGCCAATCGGCTCGGCTCCTGGCGTTCGCTGCGCAGCGAGTCGAGCCATTGCTTGCGGATTCGTTCCACGTCTGCCGGCGCAAAGCGCGGCTGGGTGATCACCTCCGCGAGCAGCGACAGCGCAGCATCCGCGTCCGAGGGCAGGACCTCGACCGAAACGCTGCTGCCGTCGCGGCCCGTGTCGAAATCGATGCTGGCGCCCAGCGCCTCTGCCGCCTCGGCCAGCTGCAGACCGCTCTTCTTCTGGGTGGCCTCGGTCATCAGCCGCAGCGTGAGCGCCGCGAGCCCGCTGCGGCCGGGGCCGCACGCCGCGCCACCCGCCAGGGCATTGACCGAGAGCGCGACCGTGCCCGACTTGCGCGGGACCAGCCAAACTTGCACGCCGTTCGGCAGCCGCGTCATCTGCGCTGGCGGATACTCGAAAGGCCGCGGCGCACCGGCAGCGGGCGGTGTCTGCCGCCAGCTCTGATCGCCCGCTTCGCTCGCGGCGCCGCCGCCGGCCGTTTCCTCCGGCGTGGCTCCGCCTTTGCCGGGCGTTCCGGCGCAGCTCAGAGCGAGCAGCGCGATCCCGCTCCAGCGCGCGCGGCGCGCGCGCTGAAGGGGCTGCGACCAGCGAGAGGAGTTGCGGGTGCTCATGGTGCTTTGCCTTTCTCGCCCGCGGCGGGCTTCTCATTTGCGTTGGCTGCAGCCTTGGGCAAGGTGACCACCACCACCCGTTGCTGGGGGGCCAGGTGGGCCTGCATCCGGCGCTGCACTTCGGCAGGTTCCACTGCCTGGAGCTTCAGCATTTCGCTGGGCAGGCGCCCCGGGTCGCCGAGATAGTGATTGAGCTTCTGCAGAACGCCGGCGCGGCCTGCGTCTCCCGCGCCGCCGTTCAGGAGTTGCAACGAGCTCGAAAGCTGCACCACGATGTTCTTTTTGGCCCGGCTCAGCTCCTCGCCCGTCGGGCCGCTGCTCGCGAGCTTCGCCACGCTGGCCTGCATCGCTTGCTCCACTCGCTCCACCGGAACGCCGCTGGAGACCAGTGCCTCCAGCGCGAGCACGCCGCCGTACTCGTTGTCATCGAGCCACGAGTCCACCTGCGTGGCGAGCTCGGTCACGACCAGGTCCTGATACAGCCGCGAGGCTTTGCCCGAGCCCAGCACGTGGCTCGCGAGCTCCAGACCAGGTTCCTCCGGACCGAACGCGGGGGGGATCAGCCAGGCCATCGTGACCTTGGCGAGCGAGACATTCTCCTGCACCTCCAGGCGCGCCGGCTCCTTGCGCGCCGCTGTCACCAGCTGGCGCCGCTCTAGCTTGGGGCGCTTGCGCAAGGGACCAAAATAGTGCTGGATGAGCTGCTTGGTGCGCTCCACGTCGAAGTCGCCGACCAGCGCCAGGGTGGCGTTACTGGGCGCATAGTAAGCATCGAAGAAGGCGCGCACATCATCGAAGGTGGCGTGATTCAGGTCTTCGATCGAGCCGATCACGTTGCCGTGATAGGGGTGTCCAGCGGGAAAGAAGGTATCGTAGAGAGCGAGCTCACTGGGGCCGTAGGGGCGGTTCTCGTAGCTCTGCCGGCGCTCGTTCAGCACCACCCCGCGCTGGACCTCCAGGCGATCGGGCGTGAGCGCGTCAATCATGAAGCCCATGCGATCGCTCTCCAACCACAGCACGAGCTCGAGCTGCTCGCTGGGCACGGTCTCGAAGTAGTTGGTGCGGTCGAAGCTGGTGGTGCCGTTCACGTTGGTGCCGCCGGCGGCTTCGATCAACGTGTCGAACTGCCGCCCGGCGTACTTGGAGCCCTCGAACATCAGGTGCTCGAACAGGTGCGCGAAGCCGGAGCGCTTCGGAGGCTCGTTGGCGGGACCCACATGATACCAGACGTTGAGCGCGACGCGCGGCAAGCTGGGATCGCGAGCGAGGATCACCTCGAGCCCGTTGTCGAGCGTGTACTTCTCGAATGGGATGTCGAAGCCGCTCTTGGGAGTTGGCCCTGGTTGCTCCTGCGCTGGGGACGGCGGGGGCGTCTCTGCTCGCGAGGTACCCAGGAGGCCCCACAGCGCGATCAAGGCACTCGACGCGATCGGTCGGACACGCGACAACGGCATGCTCGGGTTTTACACGAATTGTCCCGGCCCATGCTACCCTCACGGCATGGAGCTGAGTGTAGGGCCCGCCGAGTCCGAGTCGGAGCGCGCCCTCGCGCGGTCGATCCGCCATGCGGTGTTCGTAGAGGAGCAAGGCGTGCCCGCGCAGCTCGAGATCGACGGTCTCGACGACCAGTGTCGCCACTTCCTGGTGCGCTGTCGGCTCGAGGACGGGGGCCAGCAAGCCGTGGCTACGGCGCGCGCGCGCCTCACGGCGCGAGGCTGGAAGATCGAGCGTGTGGCAGTCTTGCGCGAGCAGCGCGGGCGTTCCGTAGGTGCCGCGCTGGTGCAGCACATGCTCGGCGCGGCGCCGGAGAACCAGATCATCTACATCCACGCCCAAGAGGGCGCGATCGGGTTCTGGAAGCGGCTCGGCTTTGCTGTCGAGGGGCCCGAGTTCTTCGAGGCCGGCATCGCGCACCGGCTGATGCGCTGGACCGCGCCGCGCGCGGACTGAGCGCTCGGCGTCACCGATGTCCCTGTCACTGATGTCCCTGTCACTGATGTCCCTGTCACTGATGTCCCTGTCACTGATGTCCCTGTCACTGATGTCCCTGTCACTGATGTCACTGTCGAGCGTGAAAGCTCGCTTCGTATCCCGGATCTTCGATTTCCAGCGCAGCGCCCGTTGGTAGCAGTCGCTGGCGGCAGTCGAGCATCACCGCGACCTCCTCGGTGTGGCGCGCGCCAGGGCTGCTCTCGTAGCGCCCCGGATGTGGCCCGTGCGGGACCCCGCGCGGATGATGCGTGATGCTGCCGCGCCCCACGCCGAGGCGAGACGAGAACTCGCCGTCCACGTAGAACAGCACTTCATCGATGTCGACGTTGCTGTGCGGGTACGGGCAAGGCACCGCGTCTGGATGAAAATCGAGCGGCCGCGGCACGAAGCTGCAGATCAGCGCACCGGTAGCTTCAAAGGTGGCGTGCCAGGTCGGCGGCAGGTGCACCGAGCTCACGCGCGGTTGAAAGGCGAGGATGGGGAAGGCCCAGGGATACACGCTGCCGTCCCAGCCGACGACATCGAGCGGGCTATGCCCGTACAAGAAGCGCTGGCGCACCTCGCCCGATTTCACCCACACTTCTCGCAGTCCCTCGTCGCGCGGGCCCAGAAACGTGGGGCGCCGAAAGTCGCGATGACTGTACGGCGCGTCCATGCGCAGCTGGCCGACGGCGTTGCGGAAGGCGCGGGGAATGGCGAGCCCGTCGCTGAATTCCAGCGACAGGTAGTGCTGCGGCTGGCTGGCATCGATCAGCAGACGGTACAGCACACCCTTGGGCAAGCACACGTAGTCGCCCGCCTGGAAGTCGAGGTCGCCCAGCGGCGTGCGCAGCGTTCCGCGCCCGGACTGCACGAACAACAGCTCATCGGCACCGGCGTTCAGATGGTAGCTCGCGTCGTCGCGCGCCGGCTTGCGGCAGCCGATCACCAGATCCGCGTTGTACAGCAAGGGGGTCGAGGCGCCGGCAGGATCGCTCTGCAGCTCGCTGGTACGATAGTGGCGGCGCGCGAAGCCGGGGCGTGACGGACGCTGCGGCTCGGATCCGCGACCGCCCTCGATGGCGAGCGCAATCGCGAGCGGATCGCCTGCGGCCTCGAGCGCCTGGGGGCGATCGAGGTGATAGGCGATCGTGAAGGGTCCTTCGAAGCCCTGCCGCGTCAGGCAGTACTCGTAGCGCAAGCGCCCGTCGGGGCCGCGCAGCGCCGTGTGCGGCTTGGCGGGCAGCTCACCGAAGCTCAGGCGCTCTAGCACGCCGGCTCCTTCGCGGAAGCCGGCGCGTCCGGGCCCAGGTTGCGCGTCTGCTCGCGCTCGATGCTCTCGAAGAGCGCGCGAAAATTGCCGGCGCCGAAGCCCTGGTCGCCCTTGCGCGAGATCAGCTCGAAGAAGAACGGCCCCGCGTCGGCGCTGCCGTACAGGCCGGCGGAGTCCTTGAGAAAGATCTGCAGCAGATAGGCCCCGCGCGCCTGCCCATCCACCAGGATGCCGAGCTCTTCCAGCTCCTCGATGCGCTCTTCGATGCGCTCCACACCCTCGCGCCGCAGCCGCTCGGGCAAGAGCTCGTAATAGGCGTGGGGAGTGGGCATGAACTCCACGCCGCGCCCGCGCAGCCCGCGCACGGTACCCAGGATGTCGGACGTGGCGAGGGCCACGTGCTGCACGCCGTCGCCGCGGTTGTCCTCGTGAAAGATGTTGATCTGCGAGTTCTTGAAGGCGGGCCGATAGGGTTCGTTGTTGGCGAACTTGATGCCGGTCACGGGATCCCACATCACGCGCGAGCGCAGGCCCGAGCCGTGATTGCTCGCGGGCGGCGCAGCCCTTCCACCGGCCTGTGCCTCGGTGACGTCACGCGTATGGAACTGCACCTCCCAGAACTGCTCGAACCCCATCACGTGCTCCATCCAGAGCAGGGCGGGGCTCATGGTCTGAAAGTTGGAGGTGACGTGATCGATGGCGGAGAAGCGAAAGCGATTCTGCCCGCCGCGCGCCGCAGGGTACGGCTGCAGGCCGGGGAACAGCTTCGGATAGTTGCGCCGCTCCACGAAGCGGAAGGTGGTGTCGCCGAACGGCGTGGTGATGGAGAAGGTCTTGAGCCAGCCGTCTCCCTCGCGCGTGGTCTGGATCTCGCTGATCGGGTTGCCGCCGCGGCGATCGAGCTCCGCGAAGGTATGTTCGATGTTCTCCACCTCGAAGGCCAGCGTGCCGACGCCGTCCGGATGGCGACCGAGATAGCGAGCTGCGCGGCCGCCGGTGCCGACCGGCTCGGAGCACACGATGGCGCAATCGCCGGCCTCAAATACCAGCGAACGCTGCCGACCCGCTGCCGTGAGCTCGGGGCTGCTGGCGCCCGTCTCGGCGAAGTCGAGCAGCTCGGTGTAGAAGCGCCGGCTGCGCTCCAGGTTGCGCACGTAGTAGTGCAGGCCGAGCAGGCGCTTCAGGCCGAGCAGGTTCCGCGGGCGGGAGTGGGGGGCCGGGGGCTGAAGCGTCGGGGTGTCGGTGATCGAGCCTGTCATGGCGCGCTGACCTCCTGTTCGATGGCGCCGAAGATGCTTTGACCGGTGTCGTCGAGCATTTCGATACGGATGCGGTCGCCGACGCGCAGAAAGGGGGTGACCGCCGCGCCCTGCTCGAGCAACTCGCGGCTGCGGCGTTCCGCGAGGCAGGCAACGCCCGCGCTCGGGTCGGCGTTCGAGACGGTGCCACCGCCGAGGATCGTGCCGGCGGTCAAGGCGCGCGTCCTGGCGATATGGGCGATCAGATCGTGAAAGGAGAAGTGCATCCCGACGCCGGCGTCGGGGGCGCCGACACGCTGCCCATTCAGAGTGCAGAGCAGCCGATGGTGCAGGCGCCCGTCGCGCCAGGCGCCGCCCAGCTCGTCCGGCGTGACCGCGAAGGGCGAGAAGGCGGTGGAGGGTTTGGAGTTGAAGAACCCGAAGCCCTTGGCGATCTCCGTCGGGATCAGGGTGCGGTAGCTCCAGTCGTTGGCGAGCATCAGCAGCAGGATGCCGTGCTCGGCCGCGTGTGCGCCGATGCCGCGCGGCACGTCACCCAGCACCACGCTCACCTCAGCCTCGAAATCGAGCCCCCAGTCGGCATTGGGCAATGGGAAGGGGGCATCCGGGCCCAGCAACACTCCGGAGCCGCCCTGATAGACGAGCGGGTCCGTTTCCAGCGTTGCGGGCGGCTCGGCGCCGCGCGCACGCCGCACCAGGATCAGGTGGTTCAGGTACGCCGAACCGTCGACCCACTCATACGCGCGCGGCAAGGGCGCGAGCCAGCGAAAGCGCACGGTTTCGGCGCCATCGAGCTCGCCCGACTCGAGCCGGGCTGCAAGCTCGCGCAGGCGCGGGGCGCAGCGCTGCCAGTCATCGAGCGCGCGCTGCAGCGTGGGTGCGATGCCGTCCGCCGGCAGCAGGCGATTGCCCGCCCGATTCACCACCACCAGTTTGCCGTCGCGGCTGCCATCGTCGATCGTCGCGAGTTTCATCGGGTGTGCCTCCGCGGGGTGGACGGTTCAGGGCCGGGCATGGGCGCCTCTTTCCCGGTGACGGAGCTCCAGATAGTCGAGGCCCAGGGCAATGGGGTGCTTGCCTTCATGATAGTGCTCGAGCTCCCGGAGGCGAGCCTTCAGCTGACGTGCGAGGGCGCCATCGTTCAGGCCCAGGTCGGTCAAGCACTCGAGCAGGTTCCAGCGCAGCAGCCACTCGTGCGGCAGCACGCGCTCCAGCTCGCGTTCGATGGCCGCGATGAGCCGCGGCTGATCACTCGCAGGTCGACCGCGCAGGCGCTCGGTCTCGACATACCAGCCGTCGAGCTGCAGCTCGCTCGCCGAGCGCGAACGACCCTTCGGTACGCGCGGTCGCTGGCCGGGCTCGAGGCGCTGCGCCGCTCCGAGCGGTGATACGCTGTTGCAGCCCGAGCCCGCGCGCGCCGTGAGCGCGCGATCGACGAGCGGCACGGGGTAGCGCCCGGCGAGCCGCCGGGGCTCCTGCCCGGGCAGCTCGATGCGCACGTCGCTGAGCCAGAGGCAGCTGCTGCCAGGTGCCGCGGCGTCGACGAGCGTCCCCTCGATCTGGGCGCCCGAGGCGTAGCGCAAGCGGACGGCGCGCGGGCGACCCGGCCGAGCCGCGGCACGTGCCACGAGGTAGTGGCGCGGGTCGCTGCCGTCCGCGAGGGGCCCGACCGGGACGACATACCCGGACTCGACTCGCCCCAGGACGCGGCCGGATTGGACCACGGCGGCTCCCGGCTCGAAGACGAGCCAGAGTCCGCCCCGGCCAGTGTCATTCAGCTCCGAGAGCGTTCCGATGATCTCCACGCCGCTCGCGAGCTCGACCGTGCACAGCTCGTGGCTCTCGCGGGCCGTGTGCAGCGCCGCCAGCCCCCCGCGGCGGTAGGCGAGCGAGCTCCCCACCTCTTCCAGCACCTGGTGCAGGTGTTCGAAGTCCCGCGCCACGAACAGCTGTGGCTGCGGTCGCGTGATGTCGAAACCGGTGTCGATGCAGGCGGCCGAGAGCGGCAGCTTGCGGACCTCCGAGCCGTGGCAGAAGTGGCTCTCTGCCAGCGACGAGAGCAATCCGGCTCCGTACAAGCGGTAGTCGGAGGGCGTGCCCACGAGGCCGTACTCCGCGGTCCACCAGTAGAGCCGCGCCATGCGCGCTGCCTCGCTGGCGGGCCCGAGCGCGCTGAGCGCGGCGTCCAGCTCCAGCTCCGCCGCGCGCACGTCGGGGGGCAAACTGTCGCGCGAGTCTTTCAGGTCGGAGAGCACCCGCACGGCTCGGTCGACGCGCGCGTCCGCCGGGCTGGCGAAGGCCCGCGAGGCCACCTCGCCCGAGGCGCGAATGTAGTCGGCGTAGCGTCGGTCGATCAGGATCGGTGCATGGCCCGCGGCCTCGTGGATGATGTCGGGCGCGGGCGTGTAGGGCAGGTGGTCCGGGGTGCGGATTTCCGCGGCGATGGGCAACACGCCGAGCGCCTGGAACGCGGTGAACGCACGGGGCGGGATGAAGCCGTCCACGCACACCGCCCGCCACCCGATGGCCGCGAGCCGGCGGTTCATCTCGCCGATGCTGGGAATGCGCCCCGGCGAAATGCCGCTCTCGGCCAGACCGCGCACATACGATGCGTGGGCGGTACGCTCCAGGCGGGCGTGCAGCTGCAACAGCACGAAGCGCCACACCGCCTGGTCGATCGCGGTGTAGCGGCTCACGTCCTGGTCGACGATGAACTGCTGCAGGTAATCCGGGATCGAGGGGGCCGGAATCGAGCTCGGGGGGATGGTATCCCCGCGGATGGCACGCCGGGTTTCCACTTCGGGATCTTAGCGCAAAAAGCGTGATTATCCCGGCGACTCGCGATATTCAGCATCCGGCCATGAGAGCGTGTCGCTGCTGGTCCGTGGCAGTCTGGTCGCTGGCGTTTGCGGAAGTGCTGGCTGTTCCGCTGGCAGCGGAGCGCGCAGCAGCTGCGGAGCCGAGTGCGACAACGGCGCCCGTTCCACCTCCGGGCACCGCGGCCCCGGGCCCGAGCGTACCGACCGCGCCCTCGGCACCGGCTACGCAACATGCGCCGCTGCCGAGCTACTTCACCGTCGAAGTCGGCCCCAACGGCGCCGTGTTCGCGGACGGCGCCGCGCTTGGCGGCGCCGCGGAGCTCGAGCCGCTCGCGCGTACGGCGGCGAGCAGCGGCGGCTTCGCGGGAGCCGTGCTGTTCGCGGATGCACGCGCGGGCGCCGCAGCCGATGAAGCCGCCGGCGTGCTCCGGCGCTCGGGCTTCAGCACGCTGGTGGAGGCGCGGCGCAGCGCGCCCCCGGAGCTGAGCCCGCTCGGAAGAGCAGAACGAGAGCGCGCCGAGCGGGAGCGCGCGCGGCAAGCGCGGCAGCGCTTGATCGCCGCCGGCATCATCGAAGGCGATGCGCCCGGCGCGAGCCCCAGTCGTCCTGCGCCGGCGCCGGTCGCTGCGGCGCGCCCGCGCGCGCCGGCCGTGGAGCTGCAGACGGTGGGTCTGTATCTGTCGGGCCCTGCCAACACCGATGCGACGCGCCGGCAGCTGGTGAAGCTGTTCGAGCGCAGCTTTCCGGCGTACCGGCGCTGCCATGCGGATGCAGGCGAGCACAGTGAGAACCTGTCGTTCGGCGTCGATCTGTTGGTGCCGAAGGAGGGAGGCGGCGCCAAAGTGCGACAGACGCGCACTCGGCTCACTGGCAATGCCTTCAAGGCGTGCATGGAGCGGGCGTTCCAGGCGATCCGTTTCGAGCCGCTGCCCAGCGCGCGGCCCGAAATCGTCAGCTACTCGGTGCTGTTCCGGCCTGAAAAGCGCTAGCGGCAGCCCGCGGGGGGCTCGCTCGCCAGCGCGACTGTACTGGATCGGCATACTGGTTTTGCCGGTTCCGGTGGAGCACCCTTTTAAATCCGCTCCCGGGGCTGCCGTTCTCCCGGAGGCGGACTTTGCGCTGCGGGCTCCTCTGTCCACGATTCTCGCCCGTAGCTCCACCCCCGATGACGACCGAAAAACGTACCAGTGAGGCGCTGATGGGAAGGATCTCCTATCGACCCGAGCAGAGCACGTTGATCGAGGACGTCGAGAGCCCCTCGCTCGCGCCGCGCCCGCCGCCCAAGAAAGACCGTGCGCTGCTGACGCTGCTCACGGGGCCGCTGCAGGGCACCATCATCCAGCTGGATGCGCGCAACGATCTGACCCTCGGTCGCAGCAAGCAGGCAGGCGTGCTGATCCCAGACCCCGGGCTGTCGCGCATCCACGCGCGCGTCTTCCGGCGCCAGACTCCGACGCGAACCGAGTTCTACATCGAGGACTGCGGCAGCACCAACGGCACCTTCGTGGCCGGGCAGCGCATCTCGACTCCCACGCCGCTCGGCGATGGCTCGCGCGTCGGGCTCGGGCGCCGCACCGTGCTGCGCTTTTCCTTGCAGGATGCGCTGGAAGAGGAGGCGCTGATCCGCGTCCACGAGTCGGCGCTGCGCGATCGCTTGACGGGCGCGTACAACCGCGGGGCCTTTGACGATCGGCTGAGCAGCGAGTTTCAGACCAGCCGCACGCGCGGCACCCCGCTCGCGCTGCTGCTGTTCGACATCGACCACTTCAAGCGCCTGAACGACAACTATGGTCATCAAGCCGGCGACGCCGTGTTGCGCGACGTCGTCCAGGCGGTGCAGAGCGCGCTGCGTCCAGAGGATGTGCTGGCGCGCTACGGCGGGGAAGAGTTCGCCGTGATCTTGAAGAACGTGTCCTCGCGCAGCGTGCACGTGATGGCCGAGCGCGTGCGGGTGGCGGTCGAAGAGCTGCAGATCGACTGGCAAGGGCAGCCAATCCAGGCGACCATCAGTGTCGGCGGCGCGTACCTCGCGCGCACGGCCGTGATCGAGGAACCCGCGGCCATGGTGGCCGCCGCCGACGAGGCGCTCTATCAGGCCAAGCATCAGGGCCGAAATCGCGTCGTGCTGGTGACCCGCGGCAGCCCCGAATAGGGCCCAGTCGCGCGCCGAGCCGCCCGCTGGCGCTGCTCCGGGGACTGGGCTATAGCACGCCCCATGCCGGCCCTGAGACTCGTTCGACCCGACCAAGCGGACTATCGCAGCGCGATTTCCGCCCTGAAAAACGCCCTGCGCGGCGGAGAGCTGACCAGCGAGGCGTCGACCCAGCATTCGGTCGCCGAGGTCGTGCGCGGCATCATCGAACAGGTCTCGAAGGGCGGCGACGCCGCGGCGGCGCGGCTCACCTCCGAGCTGGATCGCGCGCGCGTCACACCGGACACGCTGCGCGTGGGCCCCGAGCTTCTGGAGCGGGCGCACCGCGAGGCCGATCCCGACCTGCTGGCGCTCGTGCGGCGCGCGGCCGCGAACGTGCAGGCGTATCAGGAGCACATCTTGTGGAAGTCCCCGGGCGCCCTCGAGCGCGACGGGCGGCGCCTCGGCGTTCGCTACACGCCGCTGCGCCGGGTGGGCGTGTATGTGCCCGGCGGGCGAGCCCTTTATCCCTCGACGGTGGTCATGACGGTGGTGCCGGCGCGCGTGGCCGGCGTGAAGGAGATCGTGATGTTCTCGCCGCCGACGGGCGGGGAAATCGCGCCGCTGGCGCTGGCGCTCGCCTGGGAGCTCGGCGTGCGCGAGGTGTATCGACTGGGCGGCGCCGTCGGTCTGGCTGCCGCAGCCTTCGGCACGGAGACGATCTCTGCCGTCGACAAGATCGTGGGCCCGGGCAACGCCTATGTTGCCGAAGCCAAGAAGCAGCTGTTTGGGCGCGTGGGCATCGATTCGATCGCAGGCCCGAGCGAGGTGTTGATCGTGGCGGACGACAGCGCCGACCCCAGCTGGGTGGCAGCGGATCTGATCGCACAGGCCGAGCACGATCCCGGCTCCGCCATCCTGGTCACCCCTGCGCTCGCGCTCGCCGAGCGTGTGGCGGCGGAGGTCGAGCAGCAGCTCGCGGCGCTGGAGCGCGGCGAGGCTGCGCGCCGTTCGCTGGAGCGCTACGGAGCAGCGATCGTCTGCCGGGACCTCGAGCAAGCGTGCGCGTTCGCCAACGAGTTCGCGACCGAGCACCTGCAGATCATCACGCGCTCCGACGACGAATGCCTCGCCCGCATCGAGAGCGCGGGGGCGATCTTCGTGGGTGCACACACGCCGGTGCCGCTCGGCGACTACTACGCGGGCCCGTCGCACGTGTTGCCCACGGGCGGCACCGCCCGCTTCTCGGCCCCGCTCAGCTGCAACGACTTTCTGAAGGTCTCGAGCCTGATCCGCTACACGGCGCGCGATCTCGCGGCGGACGCCGCCGATGTGTCGACCTTCGCTCGCCGCGAAGGGCTCACGGCCCACGCACGCGCGGTGGAACTGCGTCAGGGCAAGAGCTAGAGTCGCTCCGGAAACCCGGCGTTCTAGCGCTGAAACTCGGGTATCCCCGGCGGGTTGGTTGTGACCCGCCCGGATTATTCTGTCTGGCACGTAAGGCAGCGGTTCCGTCACGTGGCAGGACTGCGACGAGTAGCAATGCCTCTTTCGTTCTCTCCGGGCCGCCGACTAAGCTGTGGTCTTCCGGAGGAGTCTCATGAGTCTTTTGCTTCGTTCGAGGTCGTTCGCTGCTGTCAGTCTGGTGTTGGTGGGAGCCGGGTTGGTGGCCATCGCTTGCGGTTCGGACTCCAGGAATCCGGGCATCGCATCCGATACCTCGACGAGCGGCAACCAGCCGAACAACTCCAACAATCCGGACAATCCCTCTGCAAACGGGACCCCCACGACACCCGGCAGCAACCCGGGCAGCGAGAGCCCGGCGGGCGGCGCCCAGAATCCAGCCAGCAGCGGCAACGAAGGCCCCATGGGGAACATCCCCGTCCAGCAGAACCCCGCGGACAATCCGGGCTCGACCAACAACCCGAACCCTGACCAGATGAACCCGCCGGTGAACCCCGGCACGCCGGTCACCGCCAACTGCAATCCGCCGGAAGGCGCGGTCCCGAACCTCGCGCTGCAGCAGGTGGCTACGGGGCTGACTCGCCCGCTCTACGTGACCCAGGCGCCGGGCGATGACTCGCGGCTCTTCATCATGGAGAAGGCGGGGACCATCCGCGTGGTGCAGGACGGACAGCTGCAGCCGACGCCGTTCGTGGACGTGTCCAGCATGCTGATGGATGACGGCAACAGCGAGCGCGGTCTGCTGGGCATGGCGTTCCATCCGGACTTCGCCACCAACGGCCTGTTCTATCTGCACTTCTCCTCGAATGGCGGGCAGGGCATGGGCGCTGCCGGAGACACCGTCGTCGCGGAGTTCAAGGCCAACGCGGACCACTCGGCGGGCGATCCCGCGAGCCGCCGCATCTTGCTCACGACGGCAGGTCTGGAGCCCAACCACAACGGCGGCCAGCTCGCGTTTGGCCCCGACAAGATGCTCTACTTCGGGTTGGGTGACGGCGGCGGCGCGAACGACCAGCACGGCACCAACGGCAACGGCCAGAACCTCCAGTCGCTCAACGCCAAGATCCTGCGCCTCGATCCGCTCGGGCGCGACGTGAACAACGCCTACAGCATCCCGGCGGGCAATCTCGCAGCGGTCACGCAGCAGCAGGCGCTCCCGGAGATCTGGGCCTACGGCTTGCGCAATCCCTGGCGCTTCAGCTTCGACGCCTGCACCGGCGACCTGTACATCGGCGACGTCGGGCAGAACACGCTGGAGGAGATCGACTTCCTCGCGGCGGCTGCCGACAAGACCATTCCGGCGGGCAGCAACTTCGGCTGGCGCCTGATGGAAGGGCCCAACTGCCGTCCCGGCGATACCCAGTGCACGCAGCAGACGCAGCAACAGCTGAACCTGACGCAGCCGGTGGACTCCTACGGGCGCATGGTGGGCCAGTCTGTGACCGGCGGCTTCGTCTATCGCGGCAGCGACATCCCGGGCCTGCGCGGCACGTACATCTACGCCGACTACCAATCGGCTCGCTTCTTCCGCTTCCGCATCGTCAACGGCGCCATCGCGGATCGCACGGAGATCACCGACCAGCTGCGCCCGGCGGGCAACGCGCAGTTCGGCGGCATTGCGTCCTTCGGCAGCGACAATGCGGGCGAGATGTACGTCGCGACGTTCACGCCGGGCGTTGTCTACAAGGTCGCTGCTGCTCCCTGAGAGCGTGCCCTGAACGGTGCCCGATCGAGGCACCTGCAGCTCGAGGCGATGCCTCGACCACAGACGAGCCCGTTCCGTTCCGGAGCGGGCTCGGACCGCTGGCGCAATATTTCTGGCCTCGTGGCGGAGACTCTGCCAAACGTGAGGCATGGCTAGTTCGATCCGCGTGAGCCTGGTCGCTGCGTTCGCGTTCGGGCTCCTGCACTGTGAACAGACGCGGGCGCCCGAGCAGTCCGCTCAGGCCCTGACTGTGGCGCCGGTGGAGAAGGCGAAGCCTGCGCCCGTCGTCACCGCTCTCGACGTGGGCCGCGCCTATCCGATCGTGGAGAGCGTGGGCGCCAATCGTCGCTTCCATCTCGACAAGACCAACGCGACGGACGCGCATTCGCCGCCCGAGGCGTGGAAGATCACGTTTGAGTCGCGCGGCGGCTTCGGCGGCTTCTGCTGGAGGAACCGCGCCGGCAACGAAGGTGAAGCGGCGGGTGACAACCTCTCCTCGGGGGGTTATCGGCGCATCTCGTTCTGGGCGCGCGGTGAGAAGGGCGGGGAGGTGGCGGAGTTTCGGGCCGGCGGGCTCGGCAACGTGAAAACGCGCTACCGCGATTCGTTCGACGTTAGCGCAGGCAAGATCAAGCTGGGTACGAGCTGGAAGGAGTACACCATCTTCGTGAAGGACGCGGATCTGTCCAGCGTGATGACCCCGTTCTGTCTGCTCATGTATCGCGAGGACAATCCGCAGGACGCTGTCGTGTACGTGGACGATATGGAGTACCGGGGCTGACCACGGCCGCCTGATCCCAAGCCGGCGCTCATCGGAGTAGGTTGTTGCGGTGACAGCGGAATGCCCCGCTGGCTCACGGCATTCGGCCGCTGCAAGCCGCCGTGTTACGCTGACCCCGCGCTGCCATGGAACGGCGATTGGAGGACATCGAGGAGACGCTGCCTCGGCGGGTTTCGGGGATACCGGTGCAGCCGGGCCGCGGCTCCACGGTGCTCTATCTGGCGTTCTTCTGCGATACGCCGCTGGAAGTGCCGAGCCGCCACCATCTGGATCAGCTGTCGGTCGTGACGCTGGGCCGCGGGCGCACCCGCAATGTGCGCCGTGATCCCGCGACGAAGACGCTGGAGCTGACGTTGCCGGACCCCTGGGCCTCCACCGAGCACGCGCGCCTGCTGCGCGCCGGCCCGTTCTGGCGCATCGAAGACCGTGGCTCGCGCAACGGCGTGCGCATCAACGGCCGCAGCGTGAGCGCCGAGCAACTCTCGGACGGCGATCTGATCGAGATCGGTCACACCTTGCTCTACTACCGGCAGGGCGCGAGCCCGCCCGACGCCGCCGGTCCCGACTTCACTCCGGCGCAGACCGAGCCCGGCGGCCCCGACTTTCCGACCCTGTCGGCGGAGTTGTCGAGTGAGCTCGCCAAGGCCTGGGACCTGGCCTCGACCGACCTGCCGCTCTTGATCCAGGGCGAGAGCGGTACCGGCAAGGAGGTGCTGGCGCGAGCGCTGTCGGCGCGCTCCGCGCGCCCGGGGCCGTTCGTGGGTGTCAACTGCGGAGCCATTCCCCCGAGCCTCGTGGAGAGCGAGTTGTTCGGACATGTGAAGGGCGCGTTCACGGGCGCCGATTCCGCCAACCCCGGTCTGATCCGCAGCGCCCATCGTGGCACGCTGTTTCTCGATGAGATCGGAGACCTGGAGCTGGGCGCCCAGGCCGCATTGCTGCGCGTCTTGCAGGAGCGCGAGGTGCGCCCCGTGGGCTCCGCGCGCGCGCTGCCCGTGGACGTGCGCGTGCTCTCGGCCACGCACCGCGACCTCGATGCGCTGGTCGCCAAGGGCAGCTTTCGCGCTGATCTGCTGGCGCGCCTCGCCGGTTTCCGCCTGCGCTTGCCGCCGCTGTGGCAGCGGCGCGAGGACATCGGGCTGCTGGTCTCCCGTCTGCTCGGGGCGCGCCAGGGCGGAGAGCTCGCGCCCGAGCTGCGCTTCGAGCCCGAGGCGGCGCGCAAGCTGTTCGGCTATTCGTGGCCGTTGAACATCCGCGAGCTGGACAACTGTCTGCGTGCTGCGACCGTGCTGGCCCGCGGCGGCGCGATCGGCGAGGAGCACTTGCCCGAGCAGCTGCGCAGCGCGCCCCAGGCGCGCGCCTCCGAGCCCCCGCCAGAGTTGACGCCCGCCGATCGCGACCAGCGGGATCA
>JAICTU010000851.1 GCA_025936205.1 Polyangiaceae bacterium
GCACTTCCACGGACGCCAGCGCTGCATCGGACGCACAGCGCAGCTCCGCCAGTCGCTGCTCGGCGCGCTGCCGCCGCGCGGCGTCCGGCTCGCGCTCGATGAAGCGCTGATAGCCCGCACTCGCCTCGCCGCAGCGCCCGAGCTCGCGCGCCACACGGGCCGCATTGAAGTCGAAGGCAGGATCCCCGGTGAGATTGCGCCCCAGCAGGAGCAGGTTGAGCGCGCTCTCCAGCGCATCGAGGTCGTGGCCCGCCACGCCCCGATTGAAGCGATCCTTGGCCTGCTCCAGCAAGAAGCGTGCAAGCTCTGCCGGGTACGACGCGTGGTTCGCGCCCGCGCCCCGCGTGTCTGCCGTCTGCGTGTCCGGTGCCTGTGTGTTCGGGGTCTGGGCTCGGCAGAGCTCGACGCTGAGCAACGCCAGGAGCGCCAGCTGGGGCGCAGGGCAGCGCGCTGATCCCCACCAGGCCCGGCTGCGCATCACGCCAAGCTACCAGAGCCGTTGCGCTCGGTAAACTCGCGCCCGGGAGCCTTCTGGCAGCTGGCTCACGGAGCCCCGCCTGCGCTAACGTGCCGAGCATGGGTGACCCGGTCACTGGTGGAACGACTCGCCCTGCCGACGTCGAGGTGGGAGCTCCCCAGACACGGCGTCGCGTGCCCGGCCTGGTCGCGATCTTCGCCGACCAACGCCCGGCGCAGCGCGTGTTCCGGCTCGATCAGCCGATCGAGCTCGGCCGCGCCGACTTCGCGGAAGAAGACGCGCGCGAGCAGCTGATCTCGCGCCGCCACGTGCGCGTGGCGTGGGACGCAGGCGAGCTGCGCGTGCGCGATCTCGACAGCCGCAACGGCAGCTTCTTCGCGGGCCAGCGCATCGCGGGGGAGGCGAGCTTGCCGCCGGGTGCCACCTTGCGGCTCGGTGGCGTGCTGTTGCTCGCCAGCTCCGACGTGCTGCCGTTCCTGTCCGAAGGGCTCGGCGTGCGCGATGGAATCGCCTGCGGCCCCATTGTTTGCGGCCCTGCTCTGAGGCAAGCGCTCGACAGCATCGCGCTCACGCGCCGCATGGACCTGATGCCCTCGCTGTTGCTCGCTGGTGAAACCGGCAGCGGCAAGGAGATCGCGGCGCAGGTCTTCCATGCCGCGGCCCCGGCTCCGGGGGGGCCGTTCGTCGCGGTCAACTGCGCGACGCTCCCCAAGGAGCTGGCGGAGCGCTTGCTGTTCGGCTCGCGGCGGGGAGCCTTCTCGGGGGCGACCGACGCGCCGGGCCACCTGCAGGCCGCGCACGGCGGCACGCTGTTTCTGGACGAGATCGCCGAGCTGCCGCTGGAGGTCCAGAGCAAGCTGTTGCGCGTGCTGGAGACCCGCGAGGTCTTGCGCCTGGGCAGCACTCGGCCAGAGCCCGTCGATCTGCGGATCTGCGCTGCGACCTGGCGCGACCTGCGCGCCGAGGTCGCTGCGGGCCGCTTTCGTGAGGACCTGTTCTTTCGCATCGGCCAGCCCGAGGTGCGTCTGCCCCCGCTGCGCGAACGGCTCGACGAGCTCCCC
>JAICTU010000061.1 GCA_025936205.1 Polyangiaceae bacterium
ACGGGCATGTCGCGCAACTACTCCTGGGTCGAGGCGTGGCCGCTCACGGGTCGCGCGCATCAGGTGCGGCGCCACCTGAAGCACCTCAACCATCCCATCATCGGCGACGTGCGCTACGGCAAGTCAGAGCACAATCGCCTGTTCCGGCGGCGCTTTGGTCTGGAGCGCATGGCCTTGCACGCCGAGCGCGTGAGCTTTGCCCATCCGCTGCGGGGCGGCACGCTGGAGGTGACCGCCCCGCTGCCCGCCGATCTGGCGGGCGTGCTCGAGCTGCTCGCGCAGCCTGCCCGCTGAGCTCAGGGAGGCGTGCCTTCGCACGCGCCGTCGTGCTCGACGCTCACGCGGGCAGAGTTGGCGGTGCAGCGGTTGCCATAGGTCTGGCCGTCGCAGCCGCACACGGGCTGGAAGATCTGCGGGCAGAGCTCGGGCCGCCGCACGCACACGCCTGGCGCATCCGCGCGCCCGCAGTTGGCTCCTGCCGGGAAGCTGCAGAAGCTGTCGTCGTCACAGTTGCCGAGGCCGCGCGAGCCACAGGCCTGTGGCGGCGGCGGCTCACACGCGCCCTCGGCGGACACGCTCACGCCGGCGTTGGCGGCGAAGCAGGAGTTCGGGTACGTGTTGCCGTCGCAGCCGCAGACCGGCAAGAAGATCTCGGGACAGAAATCGGGGATCTCCTGGCACACGCCGGGCGCATCGAAGCTCCCGCACGCGGCCTCCACCGGGAAGTTGCAGAAGCTGCCGTCGGCGCACTGGCTCTGTCCGCGCGAACCGCACGACTGCTGCTGCGCCACGAACGGCAGATAGAACTCGCTCGCGCTCAGGCCGCGCGCGCGCCCCGCCGGACCGGTGACGGTGGTGCGGCGGCCCGCGAGCAACAAGCCGTCGGCCGCGTCGAGTTGCGCGAAGGCAGCGCTCGGATCGTCGGTGACCGCGGAGAGATCGATCTCCGCGAGTTTGAAGCTCGGCTCCGAACGGTTCAGGAGCTCCGCCGAGAAGGACAGGCAGGGGCTGGTGATGCACACGATCCCGTCGTCGTGCGCGCGGAAGAAGCGCCCGCTGGGCGTGATGCCGTCGTGCCCTTGCCAGGCTTCCGTGACCCCGAGCTGGCCGAGGCGGCCTGCGACGGTGCGCTGCGGGCGAATTTGCCCGAGCAGCAGAAAGCTGTCGGGGCTACCGCGCAGCGTGGCCTCTTGATCCGCGCTCAACCCGAGTGCGCTCAGGTCGAGGTCGAACACATAGCACTCGGCGGCGCGGCTGCCGTCGGCACAGCGCAAGGTGGCCTGGTTCACCGCGTCGACGAAGAAGCCGCCGCAGAGCGGCGATGCACAGCGCCGCAGATCACGCCGCACGGTGACATAGCTGGGCGCGGCGCTGCGCAGGTCCTGCGCGGACGTGCTCACGGCAGCTTCTTCCGAAGCCGAGGGCTCCACGTCTCCGGCAGAGCACGCGAAGGAACCGAGGCTGGCGAGGGCTGTGATCCAGAGAAATGACGATGGGGACATGGTGGCTCGCTCCTGTCTGTCAGGGCGCCCGCGGCGGGGCGCAGGCGGCGCAGTCTATCCAGCAAGTTGCATGCTCGGTCGTTAGACTCTGGTTAGAGTCCGAGGCTCAGCGACAAGTTGCGGACATTGTTGTAACTTTCGGCGGCAGGGCGTGTTGCAGCGGGGCCGGACGAGTGTGCCACTCTGATCCATTCGTGGTCCTTCCACGGCAGCGCCGTCAGGCGGCAGGATGCGAGCCAGATGCGAGTGCTGATCGCTTTCGACAAGTTCAAGGGCGCCCTCGGGGCGCCAGAGGCCTGCGAGGTCGTGGCCGCGGTCCTGCGGCGCGCGCGCCCGAGCTGGGAGCTCGACGTCGCGCCGCTCGCGGACGGTGGCGACGGCTTCTGCCGCATTCTCACGCAGGCCGCCGGAGGTGTGCTGCGCGAGGAGCAGGTGAGCACGACGCTCTTCTCGAGCTCGGCGCCCGCCGAAGCGCGCGCGGTGCCGCTCGGCTGGGTCGAGCTCGAACGCCTGCCTGCCGCCGCGCGGAGGCGGCTGGAGCTACCCGCGAGCGCGCGCCGCCTGGCGCTGGTGGAGATGGCGGCGGTGAATGGCCTCGCCCAGCTGCCACCGGCGCAGCGCGACGTGTGGCGCTCCAGCACGCGCGGCACGGGCGAGCTGATCGCTCGCGCTGCCTCTGCGGGTGCTGACGCCGTGTTGCTCGGTGTGGGCGGCAGTGCCACCAGCGATCTCGGGCTCGGCGCGCTCGCCGCGCTCGGCTGGCGCTTTGAAGATCGCACCGGCGCCGCCGTCGATCCACCGCTGCCGAGCCTCTGGCCACGGATCGCGCACATCGCGGGCGCGACGCCGGCGCTGCCGCCCCTGCGCATCGCCTGTGACGTGCAGAACCCGCTGCTCGGACCCGATGGTGCGGCCGCCATCTACGGACCCCAGAAAGGGCTGCAGCCTGCAGACCTGCCGCGCTTCGAGGCCGAAGCGGAGCGCCTGGCGCGGCTCGTCTGCGCGCACGCCCGCCGTGAGCTCGACGTGCTGCAACAGCCGGGAGCGGGCGCTGCCGGCGGCATCGCCTTTGGCTTGGCGGTGGGCGCAAACGCGCGCCTGGTCGCGGGCTTCGAGCTGGTCGCGGAGTGGCTGGAGCTGAGCACGCGGCTGGCGCGCGCCGATCTGGTGATCAGCGGAGAAGGGCGCTTCGACGCGACCAGCCTTGCCGGCAAGGGGCCGGGCACTCTCGCGCGTGAGGCCACTCGCCGCGCGCGCCGCTGTGTGATCTTTGCCGGCAGCGTGGAAGACGCGCTGGCGCCCGGCGCAGGTGTGGAGTTGCAGGCGATCTCCCCCGCGCAGCTGCCGCTGGAAGCCGCGCTGCGCTCCACGCCGGAGCATCTGTCGCGCGCCGTCGAAAACTGGCTCGCAACGGGCACATTCTAGCGTCGGGCGGTGCGCTTGGGGTCCGAGCCCTCGGCCATGGTTTTGTTTTGGGGCTCGCCCACGTGCGGCCCCCGGCGACTTCAGAATGTGCCCACGCCCGTCACCGCGCGGCCGCGCCGGGCACCCTGTCGCGAGCGTGTCTCGAGGTTTCCATGGCAACTTCGTTTTGCAGACCAAAAGGGGGCCCCGGAGTGCCAGAGTTGGCCGCCCGGTGGGAGCTGCGCAAATCGCCGCTGGGCCGTCACGCTTTGCCCGACTGCGTCGTCAGTCGGGCATGAAAGACGTACTGGTTCTGGGCGGAGGCTACGCGGGGGTGCTCACGGCGTTGCGTCTGGCGCGGCGCACGCGCGCTGCAGCGCGTATCACGCTCGCGAGCGGCAGCTCGCGTTTCGTCGAACGCATCCGGCTGCATCAGGCGGCCGTCGGGGGCGAGCTGCGTCAGATTTCCTTACCCGGGTTGCTCGCCGGCAGCGGTGTGCGCTTCGCGGAGGCCTTCATCGATCGCCTCGATCTGGAACGGGGTGAAGCGCGAGCCGGCGGCGAGCGGTTCGGCTTCGAGGAGCTGGTGTTGGCCAGCGGCAGCCGGGTGGACGTGAGCCGCGTGCCCGGCGCGCGCGAGCACGCGCTCACGCTGGACGCGGCTCACACGTCGCTGTTGCGCGCGCGACTGCAGGCTGCGGTGCGCTCCGGGGGCAGGGTGGTGGTGTGCGGCGGCGGGCTCAGCGGCATCGAGCTGTGCGCGGAGCTGAGCGAGCGCTGGCCCGGGTTGCCGCTCACGCTCGTGACCGCGGAGCAGATCGGCCCGGGCTTGTCGCAGCGTGCGCGGGCGTACCTGCGCCGCTTCTTCCGTGAGCATGGGGTCCAGCTGCAGGAGCACTCGAACGTGGAGTGCATCGAGGCCGGCGGGGTGTGGTGTCGCGAGCAGCGCGAGCGGCTGCCCGAGCCGAGGCGCATCGCTGCCGAGCTCGTGGTCTGGGCAGGGGGCTTCGTCGGCTCGGAGCTGGCCCGGCACGCGGGGCTGGACGTGAACCTGGGCGATCAGGTGCGAGTGGATGCGGGCTTGCGCTCGCTGTCCCATGGCAACGTGACGGTCGTGGGCGACGCCGCGGCGCTGGAAGGGGAGTTCGCGGGTGCCGTGCCGCTGCCGCTGCAGCTGTCGTGCAAGCTGGCGTTGCCGATGGCGGTGCTCGGTGCGGACAACGTCGCGCGGCGGCTGGCGGGGTTGCCGGAGCAGCCGTTCGAGTTCCGTGACGCGGGGATGTGCATCTCGCTCGGGCGCCAGGCGGGCGTGATCGATCTGCGCTCGCCCGACGGTACGCCGCGTGAGCGCATGCTCAGCGGGCGCTGGGGGGCGCGGCTGAAGGAGATGGTCTGCCGCTTCACGATCCGGCGTCTGAGCTGGGAGCGGTTTGCGTTCTGGCCCGCCGGGCCGCTCTCCGCGCCGTTGCAGCTGCCCGCTTCTCGAGCGGGAAGGATCGCCGCATGATGGAGGCAGTGGCACCCGAGCAGAGCTTTCACGAGCAGCGGCCGCGGCTGTTCTCGCTGGCGTATCGCATGCTGGGCTCTGCCGCCGATGCCGAGGATGTGCTGCAGGACGCCTGGCTGCGCCTGCAAGCGGCGGACGCAGCCAGTATCGAGTCGGCCGGCGCCTGGCTCACCACCGTGGTGACACGGCTGTGCCTCGATCAGTTGAAGTCCGCGCGCCATCGGCGCGAGAGCTACGTCGGGCCGTGGCTGCCCGAGCCGCTACCCACCGAGCCCGCGCCCGACCGCGAGTCGATCTCGATGGCCTTTCTGCTGCTGCTCGAGCAGCTCACACCTGCCGAGCGCGCCACCTACCTGCTGCACGAGGTGTTCGACTACAGCCACGGGGAGATCGCCGAGATCCTGGGCACGACGGCCGCCAACTGCCGGCAGCTGGCGCTGCGCGCCAAGGCGCACCTGCGCGAGCGGCGGCCGCGCTTTGCCCCCTCGGTGGAGAGCCACGAGCGCCTGCTGGGGCAATTCCTGTCGGCCGTGCAGGGTGGGCAGCTCGAGCCGCTGAAGCAGCTCCTGAGCGACGAGGTGGTGCTGCGCTCGGATGGCGGAGGCAAGGCGTCCGCCGCGACACGGCCCGTCGAGGGCAGCGACCGAGTCGCGCGCTTCTTTCTGGGCTTGGCGGGCAAGATGGCCCGGCATCCGCTGCCCATCACCCACCGCATCCTGAGCGTCAACGGCTGGCCTGCGCTGGTCACGCTGGAGAGTGGTCGGATCGTCTTCGTGCTCTCGACCGAGAGCGACGGGCAGCGCATCCACGCGATCTATTCCGTGCTCAACCCCGACAAGCTGGTCGCGGTCGCACGCGCGCTTTCCGCCGAGAACTGAGGGCGACTAGCTGCGGCGGGGCGCGAGCGGGTCGAGCACGCGGCGCAGCGCGTCCGCGAGCTCGCGTGCGCTCGTGAAGCGCTGCGCGGGCTGTTTGTGGACGCCCTTCCGGAACCAGCCCGCGAACCCCGCCGGCAGCGCCACGTCGACGGGCACCGCGTTGGGCTCGCCGCTACAGATCTGCACGAGCCGCTCGCCGGTGGTGTTGCCGCTGAAGGCGACCGTGCCCGTCAGCGCCTCGAAGGCGATCACGGCCAGCGACCACAGGTCGCTGCGCTCATCGACCGTGTCGTGCCCCAGCAGCTGTTCAGGGCTCTGGTACTCTCGAGTCGCGGGCCGCCGGCGACCTTCGTTGCTGGCCTCGCTCGCGAGCCGGCGCGAGTAGCCCAGCTGGTGCGACAGCTTGCTGACCAGACTCAGGTGGTCCCCGAGCACATCGTCGATCGCAAACAGCAGCTTGGTGCGCACCCGCCCGGGGTGCGGGGCGTCCCCGCAAAACTTCGAGCCCGGCTCGCGCGCGAGAAACCAATGTGCGGGATCGACTCGGCGATGGACCAGGCCCCATCCGTGCAGCGCGTCGAGCCCGCGCGCCGCCTCCGTCATCAACCGAGCTAGTTCGTCCGCCGGGAGGCGCGGTTGTGCCGCCAGCCGGTCTTCCAGCGTTTCACCCGCGAGGTGCTCCATCACCAGGAACGGGACCTCGTGTCCCCGCTCGGCATGAATGCCATAGTCGAGGACCCGCGCGACGTGCGCGTGCTCGATGGTCGCGGCGGCCCGCGCCTCTTCGAGAAACGCTTGTCGCGATCCGATATCCTCCAGCAGGCCGGCGCCCAGCAGTTGCACCGTGACCTTCTCAGCGCTGGCCGTGCGCCGTGCTTGCCAGAAGTCGCCCGGCGCATGGACGCTGAGCGGGGCTTCGAGCTCGTACCGGCCTGCCAACGTGCTGCCAGGCCGAGCCGCAAAGCCCCAGCGCATCTGATCTTCCACGTAGGTCAACCGCACGGCAATCGGCGTTGCAATCTCGAGCTCGGGGCGCGCGCTGTCCCCGCGACTGGAGGGCGCGGCAAACCAAGCCGTGGAGATGTCTGTCGATCGCATCGCCGGACGCCGTGGTGGCTCAGCCCCGAAGGGCACGAGACAGAGGGCAGCAGAGAAGCGATGTTCGCAGATTCCCCGCAGCCTCGCGAGTCACCCCCAAGGACGTGTCGCGGATCTGGACGTCGCCGCTTTCGTGCCCTAAAGGCGCGCCCTTTCGTGTTCACTGCGCGTCTTTCGGGCGCTGGGCGCGCGCGCATTGCATCCGCCGGTGGTTGCAGAGCGACATTTCTGAAATGCCGCGTCGGCAGGCCTTTTGGCCAGGCCCCGGTGTTACACCGCGTTTCAGTTTCGTTCGGGCGTGCCGTTCTGTGCTTCGGAGCCCAAAAGGCGCTCCACGCGAAGACAATGGAGGAAGTGACCGAGTACCTGCGCCGCGCGCGCGCGATGACGGAGGACGCCTTTCGGCAGCTCTACCCACACTACTTCCTGTACAAGCGCGCCAAACAGGGACGCGTGACAGGCGAGTCGGAGCCCGACATCGACTACGCGACGCGGACGCTCTCGCTCAACTTCGACCCGATGCCGCGTATCAGCCAGCTCGCCGAGGTGAAGAAGAACCCGGATAACCCCTTCCCGGATCGCATCTCGATCGGCCGCGCCACCAACTGTGACGTGGTGATTCGCCTGGCATTCGTATCCAAGGTGCACGCGCACCTGATCATCCAGGGCGACAAGCTCACGCTGCGCGACAACAAGGCCTCGAACTTCACGTTCCACAATCACCGCCGGCTCGAGCCCGGCAGCTCGCGCAGCGTTCACCTCGGCGACATCATCAGCTTTGGCGCGCTCGACCTGGAGCTGGTCGACGCCGGGCGCCTGTATGAAATTTTGCGCGCCACCACCGGCATCCAGACGTCGATGGAACCCGTCGCCCGCCGCTGAGCTCGAAGCCGGGCCGGACGATACACTGCCGCAATGTGAGCGAAATGCACCGGGAGCGGCGCTCCGCCGATGCTGCCCGGCGCCATGCAATTCAACGGCTACGACCCGGAAAACGGCCCATTCTTTGATGAATTGTTTCGGGCGCCGGGGCGCCCCAGGCCCGGGCTGGAGGCCGTGGTCGCCGGGATCGATGGGCTGGAAGAGGGGGTGCTCCGGGCCCGGCAACGCGCCGCCGAGCACCTGCTGCTCAACCTCGGCATCACCTTCACGCTGAAGGGCGACGCCGACGGGGACGGCTCGGAACGCATCTTTCCCTTCGACATCATCCCGCGAGTGATCACGGCCAGGGAGTGGCAGCGCCTGGAGCGCGGCATCACGCAGCGCCTCGAGGCGCTCAATCTGTTCCTGGCGGATGTCTACGGCGAGCGCCGGATCGTGCGCGAGGGCGTGCTCCCCGAGTACCTGATCGCGAGCTGCGCCGACTACCGACCCCAGTGTCGCGGGCTGCAGCCGCCACGCGGCATCTGGTGCCACGTCTCGGGCACCGACTTGGTGCGCCACAAGGACGGCGAGTTCTATGTGCTGGAAGACAACCTGCGCTGCCCGTCCGGCGTGAGCTACGTGCTCGAAAACCGCGAGCTGGTGAAGCGCACGTTCCCCGGCATGTTCGAGCAGCTGTCGATCCGCCACGTGTACGACTACCCGATGCGCCTGCTGGAGACGCTGCGCTACCTGGCGCTGGATCGAGTGGACGATCCGCGCGTGGTGGTGCTCACGCCCGGTCGCTACAACAGCGCCTACTACGAGCACTGCTTCCTGGCGCAGCAGATGGGCGTGGAGCTGGTCGAGTCACAGGACCTGGTGGTGGACGGCGGCTACGTGCAGATGAAGACCACGCGCGGGCTGGAGCGTGTGGATGTGATCTATCGCCGCGTCGGCGACGACTATCTCGACCCCAAGGTCTTCCGCCCGGAGTCGTTGCTCGGCGTGCCCGGTCTGTTCCAGGCCTACCTGGATCAGAAGGTGGCGCTGGCCAATGCGCCCGGCACGGGGGTAGCGGACGACAAGGCGGTCTACGCCTACGTGGAAAAGATGATCCGCTTCTATCTGAGCGAGGAGCCGGTCCTGAAGAACGTGCCCACCTACGTGTGCTCGGACGAGGAAGATCGGCGCTACGTGCTCGAGCACCTCCAGGAGCTGGTGGTGAAGGCCACCGACGGCGCGGGCGGTTACGGCATGCTGGTGGGCCCGCACTCCACGGCGGAGGAGCGCCGCGACTTCCACGGCCGAGTCAGCAAGAATCCGCGCGGCTACATCGCGCAGCCCACTCTCTCACTGTCGCGGGTGCCGACCATCATCGAAGATCGCTTCGAGCCCCGGCACGTCGATCTTCGGCCGTTCGCGCTGCACGGCAAGGAAATTTACGTGCAGCCGGGCGGGCTCACCCGCGTCGCGCTGAAGCGTGGTTCGCTGGTCGTGAATTCTTCCCAGGGCGGCGGCAGCAAAGATACCTGGGTCCTGGCGGATTAGAAGAGGAAACTGTCGTGTTGAGCCGAGTTGCCGACGCCATCTACTGGGCGAGTCGTTATGTGGAGCGCGCGGAAAACGTCGCGCGCTTCATCGAGGTGAACCTCAATCTGATGCTGGAGACGCCGATCGGGCAGCGCTCGAGCTGGCGTCCGCTGGTCATGACGACCGGCGATCACGAGTTCTTCGACAAGAGTCACAGCGAGGCCAACGCCGAGTCCGTGGCCTGGTTCTTGACCTTCGACCCTGCGTATCCGAACAGCATCCTCTCCTCGCTGGCGCAAGCGCGCGACAACGCGCGCACCGTGCGCGAGATCATCTCGCGCGAGATGTGGCAGGAGCTGAACGAATTCTACCTGATGGTGAAGCAGGCGAGCCGCAGCCCCTTTCGCGTGGGCGAGCTGGGTGATTTCTTGCAGCGCGTGAAGATGAGCGGCATTCACTACGAAGGCGTCACCAACGCCACCTTGAGCCGCGGCGAGGCCTGGTCCTTCGCGCGGCTCGGGCGCCTGCTGGAGCGCGCCGACAAGACCAGCCGCATTCTGGACGTCAAGTACTACACGCTGAGCTCGCCCTCGAGCGTCGTGGATCAAGCCGGCTGGGGCGCGCTCTTGAATTCGGCGAGCGCGCTGCAGATGTACCGGCAACACCACCATGTCCTGAGCCCGGCCGACGTCGCGCGCTTCCTGCTGCTCAACCGCCAGTTTCCGCGATCCATCCTGTATAGCGTCAGCGAGGCGCAGCTCAGCCTGCATGCCGTCGCGGGAACTTCAGCGAAATCTTCTGCACACCGAGCCACGCGATTATTGGGGCGCCTACAGGCCAACCTGAACTACGCGGGCATCGAAGAAGTGATGGAGCAGGGGCTCCACCATTACATCGACTGGGTGCAGCGCTCGTTGAACGACGTGGGCGACGCGATCCAGACCGGCTTTTTCGGCTATGCGCCGGCCCCGCCGAGCGCTACGACGAGCGCCAGCTCACAGCACCAAGATCAAACGAGGAACTGAGCCCATGGCTGTCCGAGTCGCGCTGGAACACAAGACGATCTACCGCTACGAGCGGCCGATCAATCTGGGGCCGCAGGTCATCCGGCTGCGGCCGGCGCCGCACAACCGCACGCCCATCCATCGCTACTCGCTCAACATCGAGCCCGCACAGCACTTTCTGAACTGGCAGCAGGATCCGCACGGCAACTACCTCGCGCGGCTGGTGGTTCCGGGCCTCACGCAGGTCTTCAGCGTCAGCGTCGATCTGGTGGCGGATCTCGAAGCTTACAGCCCGTTCGACTTCTTTCTGGAGCCGAGCGCGGAGGAGTATCCCTTTCGCTACGAGCCCAAGCTCCGGCAAGAGCTCACGCCGTACCTGGAGACGGAGTCGAGCACGCCCATCCTGGCCGAGTTCATCGAGAGCCTGAACCGCTCGCGGCGCCGCACGGTGGATTTCCTGGTCGACGCCAACCGGCGCGTGTCCGAAGCCATCAAGTACCTGATCCGCATGGACCCCGGCGTGCAGACGCCGGAGGAAACGCTCACCCTGCGCCAGGGCTCCTGTCGCGACTCTGCCTGGCTCCTGGTGCAGGTGCTGCGCAACCTGGGCGTCGCCGCGCGCTTCGTCTCCGGCTATCTGATCCAGCTGGAGCCCGATCAGCGACCGTTCGACGGCCCGCAGGGTCCCGAGCAGGACTTCACCGATCTGCACGCCTGGTGCGAGTGCTACATCCCCGGCGCGGGCTGGGTCGGCCTCGATCCGACCTCGGGCCTGTTCGCTGCCGAGGGCCACATTCCGCTGGCCTGCACGCCCAAGCCGGGCTCGGCTGCGCCCATCGAGGGACTCACCGACAAGGCCGAGACCGACTTCTCCTTCGAGATGCGCGTCTCGCGCATCGTCGATCGCCCGCGCATCACCAAGCCCTACGCGGAGCAAGACTGGCAGGGCATTCTCGCGCTCGGTGACCGCGTGGACGCGGCCCTGCAGGCGAGCGACGTGCGGCTCAGCGTAGGCGGCGAGCCTACCTTCGTGAGCAGTCGCCACGCGGACGAGCCGGAGTGGAATACCGCGGCCCTCGGCGGAGAGAAGGCCACGCTGGCCGATCGCCTGCTGCGGCGGCTGTTTCCGCTCTGGGGCAAGGGCGGCTTCCTGCACCACGGCCAGGGCAAGTGGTACCCGGGCGAGCCGCTGCCGCGCTGGGCGTACAGCTGCTTCTTCCGTCACGACGGTGGGGTGCTCTGGAAGGATCCGCGCTGGATCGCCCAGACCGGCACCAACTACGAGCACAACATCGAGCATGCCGAGCGCTTCGCGCGCCGCTTGATCGAAAATCTGGGCCTAGGGCGCCACGGGCTCATGCCCGCGTATGAAGACGCCTGGTACTACATGTGGCGCGAGCGCCGGCTGCCCGCCAACGTGGACGTGCTGGACTCGCGGCTCGACGACCCGCTGGAGCGGCAGCGGCTGAGCCGCATCTTCGAGCAGGGGCTGAACACCAAGGTCGGATGGGTGCTGCCGCTCGCGTACAACGACGGCTGGGTCAGCGGCGAATGGTTCCTGCGCAAGGAGCACTGCTTGCTGATGCCGGGCGATTCTCCGATGGGCTTTCGCTTGCCGATCGACTCGCAACCCTGGGCGCTGCACCGCGAGCGCGACGAAGTGGTGCCGGCGGATACCTTCGCGCCGCTGCCCGCCCTGGCGAACGAGCATCACTTTCCGCTCGCCCCGCGGACCGCGGGCGCGAGCCGGGTCGAGCAGCGGCGCTGGGTGCGCTCGCCGGAGGCGGACGCAGAGAGCGACGTCGAGCAGTTCGACGCCAGCGGCCGCAGGCACCTGACAGGCCAGCATCACGATGCACACGGCCCCGGCCGCGGCATGCAGCGCCCGGCGCCGACGGGCGCCGATCCCTTCACCGCGCCGGCCTTCGGTGAATCCGCGCTCGGCATCACGCGCACCGCGCTGTGCGTGGAGCCGCGCCAGGGGCTGCTGCACATCTTCATGCCGCCGCTGGGCTACGCGCCGGCGTATCTGGAGCTGGTTGCCGCGATCGAGCGCACCGCGTCCGAGTTGCAGCTCCCCGTGCAGCTCGAGGGCTATCCGCCGCCGTTCGATCCGCGCGTCGGCGAGTTCAAGGTCACGCCCGACCCCGGCGTGATCGAGGTCAACATTCCGCCCACCCGGAGCTGGCGCGGCAGCGTCTCCCAGACGGAGCAGCTCTACGATGCAGCCCGCCGGGAGCAGCTGGTCGCGGAGAAATTCGAGATCGACGGGACCCACGTTGGCTCCGGCGGCGGCAACCACCTGGTCATGGGCGGCATGCGCCCGGAAGACAGCCCCTTCCTGCGCCGCCCCGACGTGCTCGCGAGCTTGCTGCGCTTCTGGCACAACCACCCGAGCCTCTCCTACCTGTTCTCGGGGCGCTTCATCGGGCCCACCTCGCAGGCGCCGCGCTTCGACGAGGCGCGCGACGACGCCACCTACGAGATCGAGATCGCGCTGAAAGAGCTGGCGCGCGTGGCGAAGAATGAGACCGTCTACCCGTGGACGGTCGATCGCGCGCTGCGCAACCTGCTGATCGACGTCACGGGTAACACCCACCGCACCGAGTTCTGCATCGACAAGCTGTTCTCGCCCGATGGTCCGTCGGGGCGGCTCGGTCTGCTGGAGATGCGCGCCTTCGAGATGCCGCCGCACGAGCGCATGAGCGCCGTGCAGCAACTGCTCGTGCGCTCGTTGCTCAGCGTGTTCTGGCAGAAGCCCTACGAAGAAGAGCTGGTGAAATGGGGGACGCGCCTGCACGACGACTTCATGCTGCCCTTCTACGTGTGGACGGACATGCAGGATGTGGTGCACAGCCTGGAGCGCTGGGGTGTCGACGTGAAGCTCGGCTGGTTCCAGCCGCACTATGAGTTCCGCTTCCCGCGCTACGGTGAGTTGACGCTGGACGATACCCAGCTCGAAGTGCGCGGCGCGCTGGAGCCCTGGAACGTGCTCGGTGAGGAGTCGACCGGTGGCGGGCAGGCCCGCTACGTCGATTCTTCGCTGGAGCGCCTGCAGGTGCTGGTGCACGGCTGGGTGGAGGAGCGCTATCAGCTGCTCTGCAATCGGCACAAGATGCCACTTCAGCCCACAGGGCAGAACGGGCAGTACGTCGCGGGCGTTCGCTTCCGCGCCTGGCAGCCGCCCTCCTGCCTGCATCCGCTGATCCCCGTGCACGCGCCCTTGCACTTCGACATTTACGACAAGTGGTCCGGGCGCAGCGTCGCCGGCTGCACCTATCACGTCGTGCATCCCGGTGGGCGATCGGCCGAGGATCGGCCTGTCAATGCCGCTGCAGCGGAAAGCAGGCGCCTGGCCCGGTTCGAGGTTCGGGGGCACAGTGTCGGCGCCTTCGCTCCGCTGGAGCCGAGCGCCCAGGGCCCGACCGGGGTCCGGGGTATCCCCGGATCTGGAGTGCATCCGCATTTTCCCCGCACGCTTGACTTGAGACGGGCATAAAACAATGCTGGCTCGTCGTGTCGATGACGAGGCTCGCGCCAACGCTCGGAGAACGCTCGCTCGCGCTCCCTGAGGCCCCCGCGGGTTCCTACGACGAATATGCCGAGGCTGGTGAGCCACGAGCGCACCAGCGTCGCTTGCATGATTTTTTGCAGTCCTGCTCGCAGACCTCCGCCGGGACGCCCGGCGCGCCCACGGAGCTGGAACGGCTGAATGCCGTACTGCGCCAGCGCATTGCGTCGCACGAAGTCACGTTCAACATGCTCGGCGCGCCGAACGGCAGCGATCGCTCGTGGCAGCTCGATCCGCTGCCGCTGGTGATCGCGCGCGAGCGCTGGGAGTCGTTGGCACGCGGTCTGCGCCAGCGCGCCAGGGTGCTGAGCGAGATGTACGCGGACTTCTACGGCCCCCGCCGGCTCCTGACGGAGGGCGTCGTTCCGCCCCAGCTGGTGCTCGGCAATCCGGACTTCGCGCGGGCCTGCTGCGGCTGGGAGCCGCGCGGCGGTCACGCCATCCATCTCTACGCTTGCGACGTCGGCAGCGACGCGAGCGGCGAGTTCTCCGTGTACTCCGACCGGGCCGCGGCCCCCGCCGGTGCGGGCTACGCGCTCGAGAATCGGCTCGCGCTCGGCGGCGTGCTGAACAAGCTGTTCAACGACTACGGCGTGCACCGCTTGCGGCGCTTCTTCGCGTCGCTGGACGAGAGCGTGCACGCGTTGGTACACGGCGCCCAGCGCGACGCGCGTGTGGTCTTGCTCACGCCGGGCTTGAGCGACGAGAGCGCGTTCGAGCACGCCTACCTGGCGCGCTACCTCGGCTACGAGCTGGCGGAAGGCCGCGACCTCACGGTCCGCGATCGCGAAGTGTACCTGAAGACGCTCTCGGGGCTGAAGAAGGTCCACGTCATCGTACGGCGCACGCACGACCGCTGGTGTGACGCCGTGCACCTGCGGGAAGACTCGATCGTGGGCGTGCCGGGCCTGGTCGAGGCGGCCGCGGCCGGCAACGTGGCGCTGCTCAACCCGCTCGGCGTGGCCGCGGTGGAGGCGCCCGGGCTCAAGCCGTACCTGGACGCGGTCTGTCGCTTCTTCTTCGGCGACGCGCTGGAGCTGCCGTCCGTGCCCTCCTGGTGGTGCGGCGATCCAGCGGCCTGGTCCTATGTGCGCGAGCATCTGGACGAGCTGGTGTTCAAGCCGTCGATGCAGGAGCGCACCGGGCCATTGATCCGTCCGGCGCAGCTCAGCGCGGCGGAGCGCGCGGAGTTCATCGAGCGGCTGGAGAGCAACCCCGGCCAGTTCGTGGCCGAGGCCTGGCCGGGCCTGAGCTCGGCGCCGCTGCTCGAGGCGGGGCGGCTCAGCTCGGCACGCATCGCGATCCGCACCTTCCTGTGCCGGCGCGGCGATGACTACCTGGTGATGCCGGGAGGCGTGGCGCGCGTCAACGCGCCGCCCGACGGCCTGTTCCTCACGGGCGAGCAAGATGGCCTGAGCAAGGACATCTGGATCCCCTCGGGCACGCAGATGACCAATCGCCCTCCGCCGGCCATGCCCGAAGGGCGCATCGAGCTACGGCGCGGTGGTCTGGAGCTGCCCAGCCGTCTGATCGACGATCTGTACTGGCTCGGGCGTTACACCGAGCGCGGCGATCTCACCGCGCGCCTGCTGCGCTGTGCCTATGAGCGGGTGGGCAGCGAGGCCTCGGACGACGCGCCCCTGGCGCTCGATCGCATCCTGGACGCCCTGCAGGCACTCGAGATCTTGCCCAAGGGCAGCCGCCCCACGGACGCGGAAGCCGCGCTGGCGATGGCGTTGGGTGATGCGTCACAGCCTGCCAGCCTGTGCGGCCTGATGCAGAGCGTGCACTTCCTCTCGCAGCGCACGCGCGGCCGCCTCTCGCGTGACGCCTGGCAGACCCTGCACGAGATCGGCGAGTTGATCAGCGACCCGGCGCGGCCCGTCTCCAGCGACCCGATCGCCAAGCTCGGCCAGCTGCTGATACTGCTCTCGGCGGTGCGAGGCAGCACGCTCGACAACATGGTGCGCAGCCACGCCTGGACCTTCCTCGACATGGGCCGGCGCGTGGAGCGCGGCTCGATGACGCTGACCACGTTACGAGCCATGCTGGCCCCCGGCGCGGCGCGCATCCACATGGAGGTCCTGCTGGAGGTGGCAGACAGCCTGCTCACCTACCGCGCGCGCTACCTGAGCCAGTTGCAGGTGGCGCCGGTGGTGGACCTGCTGCTCACGGACGACAGCAATCCGCGCTCCGTCGTGTTCCAGGCGACCGAGCTGGTGCGCCACGTGTCGCAGTTGCCCAGCCAGGACGAAGTGCGCAACCCCGCCCAGCGCCGCGCGATCGCCCTGCAGAGCAGCCTGCTCACGCTGGACGTGGTGCGCGCCTGTAGCGGCAAGGGTGCGGAGCTGCGGCAGGCGCTGGAGGCCTGTAACGAGCTCTTCTGGCAGTTCTCCGACGACGTGGAGCACACCTGGTTCTCGCACACCAGCCCCTCGCACGCGCTGGCCGTGCCCGCCTGGGTCGACGAGGAGCTGGAGGCTCGATGACGCTGTACCGGGTGCGCCACCAGACGCTCTATTCGTACGAGGCGCCCGTCCTGCACGCTCACCACCTGGCCCACCTGCGGCCGCGCCGCTTCGACTATCAGATCGCGCGCCGTACGCTGCTCGAGATCAACCCCTCGCCACGCGACCAGCACCGCCAGGAAGACTACTTCGGCAACGACTGCGACGTGCTCGAGGTGTTTTCCCCGCACGAAAAATTCGAGATCATCGCCACCAGCGAGATCGAGATCAAAGAGCGGCTCGCGCTCACGCGAGTGGCGGAGGAGCCGCACAAGTCGCTCAACTGGAGCGGCGCTGCCGAGCAACTGAGCAAGGAGCCGCGCTTGCTCTTCGCTCGCGAGTACTGCTTCGACTCGCCGCTCGTGCGCGTGCACCCGATGCTGCGCGAGTACGCCGAGCCGAGCTTCGGCGCGGGCCGCCCGCTGCTCGCCGCGGTGCTCGAGCTCTCCGATCGCATCCACAGCGACTTCAAGTACCAGCCGCTGAGCACCGACGTGAGCACACCGCTCGCGCAGGTGATGCGCGAGCGTCGCGGCGTGTGCCAGGACTTCGCGCACGTCATGATCGGCTGCCTGCGCTCGATGGGGCTCGCAGCGCGCTATATCTCCGGCTACCTGGAGACGGTGCCGCCGCCGGGGCAGCCGCGGCTGGTCGGCAGCGACGCCTCGCACGCCTGGGTCTCGGTCTTCTTCCCGGCCCTCGGCTGGCTCGATATCGATCCCACCAACGCGCTCTTGCCCAACCAGAGCCACATCACCGTGGCCTACGGGCGTGACTTCAGCGACGTGAGCCCGCTCAAGGGCGTGGTGCTCGGTGGAGGGCGCCATTACGTGAAGGTAGGCGTGGACGTGCAGCGCCTGGCGGACTGAATCGCCAGCGCACGGCATGGGTGGCAGCCCGGCTCGGATCGTCCTGAATGCGAGCGCGACAGCGACTGTACGGAGGCACCGTATGGACACTGTGAGCTGGGCGGTGGCGGCGCTCGAAGCGGCGGAGGCCCGCTCGCACTGCAATGATCCCGTCGCCCGCGCCGCGCTGCAACGCATCGCCGCGGACGAGACGCGCCACGCCCAGCTTGCCTGGCGCTTCGTCGCCTGGGCGCTCGACACGGGTCCCGCGAGCCTGCGCGGCGTGGTGAGGGCAGCCTTCGCACGCCAGCTCGCCAACGGGATCCCGGCGCGACACTTCCGAGCTGCAGCGCCGCCTGCTCCAGAATGGATGCTGAGCGACGGGCTACCCTCCGCCCTGCGCGCGTGCTGCGGCAAGTGATCGCTCCCTGCGCCGACGCGCTGCTCGCGCGCGACAGCTCTGGGCAATCCGAGCAGCAAGGGGGTGCACGCCGGCGCGGCGCTGTCCGAGCTGAAGGCACAGAAGACTGGAGTTCCCCCCCAAGCCCCTCAGCCCCGCCGCCCTCGGGCACTGCACGCCTGCGTCGACCCCGTGCCGATCGGCGGGGGCTGGGAGCGCTGCGCGAACGGGGTCACGCATCGGGCGCAGCTGGGCGAGTGCGCGTCGTCGCTGCCGCGGCCTCCAGGCTCTGACCCGGCGCTGGTCGAGGTGCTTCAGCGCTTCCCGGAACCGGACGTCGGCCTCCTGAGCGACGGAGGCGTGGTCGCGCGGATTGAAGCTGTGCAATGCCGCGTCTGCTGCAGCACGGACTGATGAGCGCCGCGCTGCGTTTCCAGCTCCGCGCGCGCGTGCTGCGCGACGTCATCGCCCCCTGCGCCGACGCGCCTGCTCGCCAGCGCGAGCTCGCCCTCCGAGGCCGAGCGCTCGGCGCCGGCGACCGCTGCGCCGGTCTGACGCCTTCGGCGGCAAGATCCAGCGCCGTCGCTACACGCTGGCGGACACGCCCTGCATTGGGACGATCTGGCACGGTGTCTCGAGGCGGCGGACCCCAGGCGCGGCGGGCTGCCGGCAGGCTTGCCGGCCCTCGGCTGACAGCGGAGCGGGCACTGTGCTATGCGACGCTGGATGCTGAAGAGAATTGCCGTCATTGCGGCGGTCTTGTTCGCCGTGCTGCTGCTGGTCGTGGGCACGCGACCCGGCCACCTGCACGTCGAGCGCAGCATGTCGATGGCGGCGTCGCCGACCGTGGTGTTCCCGCTGATCGACGACTTCCATGCCTGGCAGAGCTGGTCCCCGTGGGAGAAGCTCGACCCCAACATGAAGCGCGAGATCACTGGAGCGCCGCGGGGCAAGGGCGCGCTCTACAGCTGGTTCGGCAACGACGACGTCGGCTCCGGCACCATGGAAATCGTGGAGAGCGAGCCGCTGCAGAAGGTGCAGATCCGGCTCGAGTTCAAGCAGCCGTGGGCGGCCACCAACACCACCACCTTCACGCTGGTGCCCGTCTCCTCTCCTGCGGGGGGCACGCGCGTGACCTGGTCCATGGACGGCGAGAACAGCTTCGGCGCCAAGGCGATGGGGCTAATGATGGACATGGACCAGATGATCGGCAAAGACTTCGAGAGCGGCCTCACCAACCTTCAGGCCGTGGCCGAAGCCGCTGCCGAAGCCCAGCGCGCCGCCGCCGCCAAGCCGCCCGAAGCCCCGAACGCGCCCGCTGCCGTCGGTGAACCGGCCGCATCAGCGCACTGAATCCGTCACCGGACCTTGATCGCCGTCAGCTCCAGCCGTGCCCGCGCCGTCTCCAGCTGCGCGGTCAGCACTTCGCGCCGCGCCTGTAGCAAACTCCGCTGGGCGTTGAGCACGCGCTCCAGCGTATCGCTGCCCGTGCGATAGTGCTCTTCCGCCTGGGACAGCATCAGCTCCGCGGTGGCCAGTAGCTCGCTGCTGAGCCGCAGATCCTCCGCAGCCGCCTGCAGCCGTTCGCGCGCGGCGTTCTGCTCGGCGCGGATGCGCAGCTCGGTGGCTTGCATGCGCGCCTCGACGCCGCGCGCCTCGGCGCGATGGACCGCTGCCTGCGCCTTGCCGACGCCGCCGTCCCAGATCGGCATGCTGAGCGTGACTCCCGCTTTGTAGACGGGGAAGATGTGGTCCTGCACGCCCTGGACGCCGAGGTCGGCGCCCACGTCCAGCACCGGCGCCGCCCCGCGATCCGCGGCGCGCGCGGCGGACAGCGCGGCTTCGCGCTGCAGCTTCAGCGCGCCCAGCTGGGCGTCGGGCTTCGTGGTTGCCGGCGCCGGCGAACTGCCCGGTTTCGCCCGCGCATTCGCGGCAGCGGCGGCCTGCGGCTGCGGCACTTCGGGCGGTGCCTCGAGCACGGTCAGATCGGGCGTCGAGCCCGGCGGCAGCTCGCTTTGCACGCTCGCGGCCAGCGCTTGCAGGGCCATCGATGCCGCGCGCCCCGCGCGGCTCTCGCGCAAGCCGGCGACCTGCTCGTCGTAGCTGCTCAGCGTGGCGTCGGTGGCAGGGCGTACACCCTGGCTGATCAGCTCTTTGACGTTGGCGGTGCGTTGATGCGTCAGTTCGGCGTCCCGCCGCGCGAGCTGCCAGCTCTGATAGGCCTCGATCCACGCGAGGTAAGCGCCGCGCGCCCCGCGCACCAGCTCCACCTTGGCTTGCAAGAGCGCCGCGCGCTCCGCGCCGAGCGCCGACTGCGCGGCCTTCACACCGAGCGCCGAGCGCCCGAAGTCGAGCAGGGTCACCTTGCCGGAGAAGATGGCGCCGTAGCGCGGCGTAGGGATAAACGCCCCCTCATCACCGAGTGCTCGCGAACCTTGCACCAGATAGCTGTCGCCAGCGGGATTGTTGAAGTCCGGAATCTCGACCAGCTTGCCGCCAGGCGCGACGGAACCCTCCGCCCGCACCCCGAGCGTCGCCCCCGACTTCGCCTCCGCGAGCCCTACCTCCGCCTGGGCCTTCTCGATCGCCGCCTGGCGCTCCACCAGCTCCGACCGCTCGCGCTGCGCCTTGCCCTCGATCTCGTCCAGGGTCAGCACCTGGGCGCCGGCGGCGGGCGCGACCAGGCAGCCCAACAGCAACACGCGGGCCTGCTTCAGGGAGCGAAAGATGGCGAGAGTCATTGGCGGCGCAAAGCCTCGATCGGATCCAACAACGCGGCGCGCCGCGCCGGCAAGAAACCAAACACCAGCCCCACCCCGATGCCGAATGCCGCCGCGACAGCCACGTCCCCGAACGAGGTGATGCGCTGCCAGCCCATGTAGCGGGCCACTGTGACTGACACGCCCACGCCGAGGATGATGCCGAAGGTGGCACCGAGCAGGGAGAGCAGGGCGCCCTCGACCAGGAACTGCGACAGGATCTGCCGCGGAGAGGCGCCGATCGCGGAGCGAATCCCGATCTCCGCCGTGCGTTCGGTGACCGACACCAGCTGGATGTTCATGATGCCGACGCCGCCCACGAACAGCGATACCGCGGCGATGCCCTGCAGCAGGCGCGCAAGGATCGTTGCCGTGCGGTCCACCGCACGCAGCACCTCGGTGGGGCTGTCCACCTGGAAATCGTCGGCTTCGCCGATGGCGAGCCCATGGCTGCGGTGCATGATGGTCTGCGCCTCTTCTTTGGCCGCCTCGATCCACTCCGGCTGTGAGGGACCGATCTCCAGCTGGTTGTAGCCTTGTGGCAGGCCGAAATACGCCGTGAACGTGGTCACGGGAATGAGCACGATGTCATCGATGTCATTGCCCGAGGTGCTGGTGCCTTTGGCTGTGAGCACCCCGATCACCCGGCAGGTGAGCAAGCCGCTGATGGTTACCGTCTCGCCGAGCGGGTCGGCGCTCGCGTCCCCGAACAGCTCGCGTACCACCGTCTGACCCAGCACGCACACCTTGGAGCGCCGGTCCAGATCGCGCTCGTCAAACATGCCGCCCAGGCTCGTGTCCCAGAGGTGCAGGGCAGTGAAGTCGGGATCGACGCCGTGCACGGGCGCCCACCACTGGCGGCCCGCGTGCGTGGTCTCGAACATCACGCGCGCCACCCGGATCACCCTGGCGATGGTGGTCGAGTCGCGCTGCAAGGCCACGGCATCGGCATCGGTCAGCGGCTTGCGCTCCTGGCCGCCGCGGGTCGTGCCGCGAACGCGCACCAGGTGCGTGCCGAGCGCCTTGAATTGATCCATCACCGCGCGCCGCGCCCCTTCGCCGAAGCTGACCATGGCGATGAAGGCGCCCACGCCGATCGCCAACCCGAGCAGCGTCAACGCGCTGCGCCCTGGGTTGCGGCGCAGCGTCTCGAACGCCATCCCGAACAGCTCGCTACGCGGCCGGCGCATCGCTCCCTGCTTCCGTCACGATACAGCCGTCGCGCATATGGATCTGGCGATGCGCGACGCTCGCCACGTTCGGGTCGTGGGTGACCAGCACCAGCGTCATGCGCACTTCCTGCTGCAGCTCCAGGAGCAGCGCCAGGATTTCCTGGCCGGTGCGCGTGTCGAGCGCGCCCGTGGGCTCGTCCGCCAGCATCAGACGCGGCTTCAGCGCCAGCGAGCGCGCCACGTCTACGCGCTGCCGCTGCCCGCCGGAGAGCTGATTGGGGCGATGATCGAGCCGGTGCGCGAGGCCCACGCGATCCAGCAGCGCCCGCGCCGTGTCGTGGGCGCGCGTACGGGGCACGCCTGCGTAGTGCATCGGCAGCGCCACGTTCTCGAGCGCGGTCGAGTGCGCGATCAAATGGAAGGTCTGAAAGATGAAGCCGATATAGTGCAGCCGTACCCAGGCCTGGGCGGTGGCGTCCAGCTTCGACACGTCTTTCCCGCCCAGCCAGTAGTGGCCGCGCGTCGGGCGATCCAGGCAGCCCAGGATGTTGAGCAGGGTCGACTTGCCGGAGCCCGAGGGGCCGCGCAGCGCCACGATCTCCCCCGAGCCGATGTGCAAGTCCACGCCGCGCAGCACAGGGAGCGGCGCGCCTCCCTCCTGATAGATCTTCCAGAGGCCTTCGGCCCTGATGACATCACCGGTCACTTCGGAGATCCGAGCGAGATACCGGGGCCACCCTTGCCGCCCGAGCTGCGCCCGCCGTTCAGGCCCACGGCCACCGGATCGCCGACGTTGAGCTCGGCACCCTGCACGGGCGTGACCTGCGTGTAGGCGCCGTCGGAGATTCCAACCTTCACCTCCACCGGTTCCAGCCCTCCCGACGGCTTCTCGCGCCAGACGCGCGAGCGCGCGGAGTCGGGCGCGGCGTCGCTGGGCGTGAAGCGCAGCGCGGCTTCGCGCACGGCGAGCGCTTCGTCACTCTTGGCGATCTCCAGCGTGACGTTGGCGGTCATGCCCGGCAGCAGCAGGTGCTCGGGGTTCTCCACGCGCAGCCGCACGCGATAGCTCACGGAGCTACCCTGGCGCTGCGGCTCGGACTCGATCTCGTTGATCTTGGCCGGGAAGCGCCGCTCCGGATGCGCAGACACCGAAAACGAAGCATCCTGTCCGATGCGCACCAGGCCGATGTCCGCCTCCGAGATCGGCACGGTCAACAGGAGCTGGTCGAGCGGCGGCGAGATCACGAACAGCGGCCCCGTCTGCGGCCCGACCATGGCGCCCACGTCTTCCACGGCGGTGAGCACGAAGCCCGACACCGGGGCGCGCAGCGTCGTCTCTTCGCGGCGCACCTTGGCCCCGCTCGCCGCCTGCGAGTCGAGCTGGCGTTGCGCCTCCGCGCCCCGCAGCGCGGCGAGCGCCTCGCTCTCGCTGGCCTTTGCGGCCGCGACCTGCGCGGCAGCGACGAGACCCTTCGCCAGCAGCCCTTCGAGGCGCTTGCGTTCATCCGTCGCGGCGTTCTTGGCGGCTCGCGCGCTCTCGACGCGAGCGTTGCTGGCGCTGACCGCGATCTGCGCCGCGTTCAGATCGGCAGCTGCGCCGCTCGGGTCGAGCCTCGCCAGCTCTTGACCCATCTGCACCGTCTGCCCGCGTTTGACCGCGATGCTCGTCAACTGGCCGGCGCGTGCCGCGGGTACGTATACGCGGCTGAGCACGTCGAGCGAGCCGAACGCCTCCACCGTCTGACGAATCGCGCGCTTCTCGACCGGTGAAACACGGTAGGGGTGCTCCGCCTTGGTCGGCGCAAAGAAGCGCAGGTAAATGGCCGCCAGCGCAGCCACCACCAGGAGCCCGATCAGCCAGCGCTGCCAGCCGCGATTCGGCTTGGTGAGCTGCTCGGGTAGCTGGAGATCGTCCGAATCACCTGGCCGGGCCTTGTCCACCGATCCTGCTTCCCCTCTGCCCCGATCGGTCGAGATGAGCAAGGGTCGCTCGCGGCGCGAAGTGTCCTCGCCGCTCGGGGTGCGAGGTGGCTCCGCAGGAAAGAACTCAGATCCGCTCATGTCAGCCGGTGCCCTGAAACATTGGCCAATGGGCCGCCGTTGCCGCTACGAAATCTGCCGGCATCTTCACATTCCGGCGCCATCGAAGCAACTTGGGTGTTGAAGTTGCGAAACGCCAGCCCGTCACGCCTCCGCGGCAGATCCTATTTTGCGAGGAGCTGGGATTGGCAACTCCCCGATGGTGGGGCAAACGGCAGTCGGGAAAAAATGACACAGCTGACGATCACACGTCCCGACGACTGGCACTTGCATCTGCGGGATGGTGCGCGTTTGCAGTCGGTGGTGGCGCACACGGCCGCGCAGTTCCGGCGCGCGCTGGTGATGCCCAATCTCGTGCCGGCGGTGGAGACCGTCGAGCAGGCGCTGGCGTACAGGGGGCGCATCCTGGCGGCGGCCGGCAACGTGGGGTTCGAGCCCCTGATGACCTTGTATCTCACGCCCCGCACCACTCCCGAGGAGGTGCGGCGGGCGGCGGCGGATCCGCACGTGCACGCCGTGAAGCTCTACCCCGCCGGCGCGACCACCAACTCCGATGCGGGCATCCACAGCCTGGAGGCTACGTTTCCGGTGCTGGAGGCGATGGCGGAGCAGGGGCTGCCGCTGTGCATCCACGGCGAGGTGACCGACCCCAGTGTGGATGTGTTCGATCGCGAGGCGCGCTTCGTGGCGGAGGTGCTGGCGCCGCTCAGCGAGCGTTTTGCGGAGCTGCCGATCGTGCTGGAGCACGTGACCACGGAGGAGGCAGTGAGCTTCGTGCGCTCGGCGCGCGCGGGCGTGGCGGCGACGATCACGGCGCATCACTTGCTGTACAATCGCAACGCGTTGTTTCGCGGCGGCATGCGGCCCGATTACTACTGCTTGCCGGTGCTCAAGCGCGAGCAGCACCGGCGCGCGCTGGTCGAGGCGGCCACCTCCGGCGATCCGCGCTTTTTCCTCGGCACCGACAGCGCGCCGCACTCGCGCAGCGCCAAGCACGCCGCCTGCGGCTGTGCGGGGTGCTACACCGCGCACGCCGCCTTGTCACTGTATGCGCAGGCCTTCGAGAGCGCGGGCGCGCTGCACCGGCTGGAGGGCTTTGCCAGCCATTTCGGCGCCGATTTCTACGGGCTGGCGCGCAATGTCGACAGCGTCACGCTGCGTCGCGAGCCGTGGCAGGTGCCGGCCGAATACGCCTTCGGAGACGAGACCCTGACGCCGCTCTGCGCCGGTGAAACATTGGCCTGGAGTGCGGGTTAGCTTCATGAGAGGCGCCGACGTGGTTTCAGCCGCGCGGCGCCTCCTGCGCTGACGCCGTCAGAACGACGGCTTCTCGAGCAGCATTTGGGTCGTATCCAGCGTGGCTGCGCCTGGCGCTGTGCTCTTGGCCTCGGGAGAGGCCGCTTCTGCCGGCTTCTTCAGCGCGGCGGAGACGGCGGCAGTGGCAGCGCTGGCGGGTGCGTGCGTCGCAACGCTGGCGGTGTTCGTCGGCGCAGCGCTGCGCGGCGCGCTCGGGCCCGCACTGGGGACAGCTGCATTCGGTACAACACTGCCGACCGGAGCGCTCGGGTGCGGAGCCGCGGGCTTGGGCGCCGGCGAGCGCAGCGCGGGCAGGGGCTCGGCGGGCGGCGCCGCCGACGCAGGCTCGAGCGCAGCTGCTGCCGCGGCCAGCGCCTGCTCGGTGGGGGTGGGCGCCGCCGGCTTGGTCTGAAGCACGAAGCTCTGCGACTCGACCGGGCGATAGGGCTCGCTCGGGCTCAGGTTCGGCAGTACGAACGCGGCCAGCCCCACGCATGCGGCGAGCGCGAGCAAGATACCGCCGCCGCGGCGCGTCTTGCGGCGCAGTGCGCGTGCATCGGCCTCGTTCCACGGCAGCTGCTCGCTGCCGTCAGCGAGCACCGGGCCGCGATAGGGCGCGAGGTTCTCACCGCGCGCCACGCGCAGCGCGTACTGCTGGAACTCCTCGGACAGCGGCATCCCGCGCCAGCTCAGCGGCACCAGCGAGGACTCTTCCGTCACGGGCTTGGACAGCACGATCTGGTTGCCGGTGGGCGGCGGCGTCTCCCACAGAAAGTTCTCGTCGTTCATGCGCGCGAGCCGCGCTTCCGTCAGCTGCTCGAGCGACGGCACGTGCGGCCCGCCCGCCAGCGCCAGCGCCAGCGCGTGCTGCGCTGCGGGGCTACTGGCTGCGGGGCTACTGGCTGCGGGGCTACTGGCTGCAGGGCTACTGGCTGCAGGGCTACTG
>JAICTU010000328.1 GCA_025936205.1 Polyangiaceae bacterium
CGCGACCTGATCGAGCTCTTCGCACCGCTCGAGCAGCAGGCGGAGCTGAAGTTCTTGGCGGGCGCGCTGGCGGAGAAGGCAGGCGATCTCGCGGCCGCAGAGGAGCATCATCGCGCCGCGTTGTCCGCACCGGGCGCGGGCGAAGCCGCGCTGCGAGCGCTGCTACCCTCCGTCCGCGATCGGTCCGCGCTGCTGCGTGCGCAGGCGGCGCGCAGCGATGAGCCCGCACGGCGCGCGTTGCTGCTGATCGAAGCGCTGTTGTGCATGGAGCCGGAGACTCCAGACTTCGATGCGATCGCGGAAGAAGCGTGGCAGGCAGATCCCGAGTTGCCCTGGGCGGCCGATCTGGGCGAGGTGGCGGCGCGCATGCGCGGCGACCGGGCCAGCGTTGGGCGCTGGCTGAGCCGGCAGCGCGAGCGCTCCGAGGGTGGCGCCGATGCCCCGCTGAGCAGCATCCGCGAGGCACGCTTTCTCGCGCTCTCCGAGCCCGCTGTCGCCGCCGAGCGACTGCGCCAGCTGGAACGACCGGAGCGGATGGATCTGGCGCTGCGGGATCAGATCGAAGCTCTGGCGCCGGGCTCGGCGGACGAGCGCGTGGAGTTTCGGATGCGCGCGGCCGCGCAGGCCAGCGAGCGCGGCCGTGAACGCTTGCTGGCGGAAGCGAGCGAGCTCGAGCACGCGCAGGGAAACTCGAGCGCCGCGGTGAGGGCCGCGCGCGAGCTGCGCTCGCCACTTGGGCGCCTGCGCGTGGAGGCCTGGGCGCGCGACCCCGAAGACCTCGCCTGGTTGAGCGCCGAGTGGAGCCGAGAGCTCGAGCAAATTCAGGACGACCCGGCGGCGAGCGTCGAGCTCCTGGAGCGGCTGGCGCGCCTGGATCGCGAGCGGGGTGCGGCTGAGCGCGCTCGGATCTGGCGCCAGCGGCTGCTCGAGCAGGGTTCCCTGCCCGTCGCCACTCTGCGCTTCCTGGCAGCCGAGAGCATGCTCGCGGGGAGCGAGAGCGATCTCGAGCGGAGCGCGGCGCGTCTGGCGGAGCAGCTGGGTGACAGTGATGCTCAGGCGCTGCTGTTTCTGGCTGCGCGGTTGCGTATCGATCGCGGGGGTCTGGCCGATACGGCCCAGCTGGCAGAGCGCGCCGCGGCTCAGGCGCTGGCGCCGCTCTGGGGGTTGCGCGCGAGCAGCGCTCTCGCGCGCAGCGCCGGGGACGATCGACGTCAGCTGGCGCACAGTCGCGAGCTGCGCGAGCGAGCGCGCCAGCCGCTCGACGCCGCGACGCTCTCATTGCGCGCCGCGGAGGCGGCGGGACGATTGAACGAGCTGGAGGTCGCGCTGGTCGAGCTGGGGCATGCGATCGAAATCGCCCCCGAGCACATGGTCGCACTGTCGATGCGCGCGGAGCTACTGGAGCGTCAGGGCAGAGCCGGTGAAGCCGCCGAGGCGTTCGAGACCCTGGCGGCCACCAGTCAGTGCCAGCCCTGGCGTGTGGAAGCACTGTACCGTGCTGCACTGTTGTGGCTCGATCGCCTGCGAGATCGGGAACGCGCCATCGCCGCACTGGAAGAGGCCGCCGCGGTCGGCTTGCCCCACGCGGGAGTGCACGAGCGGCTGCGCGCGCTGCGCCCGGGCGTCCCGGAAAGCGATGCCCCCGCGCAGGAGCTCGACACGGACGCACCCGAACTGGCGCGCGCGCTCGAGCTGCGTGCAGCAGGCCAGGTTGCACAAGCCCGAGCGGCGCTCGAGCCGCTGCTCGCGCGTCGCTCCGACCATGTGGAGGCGCTACATCTGGCGGCAGCTCTGCTCCTCGACTCGGACGAGCCAAAGGCCGCCGAACGGCGCTGGCGCCAGATCGAGGCATTGCCCCTCCCCCGCGCTCAGCGGTTGCGGGCGCTGCGCGCGCTGGCCAGCTTGTATGAAGGCGCCCTGCCCGCCCCCGAGCGCGCCCGGCGCGTCTACCGGGAGATCTTGGCCGCCGATGCCGAGGACGACGCGACTCGCCGCAAGCTCGTCAAGAACGCGAGCCAAGCAGCGCAGCCGCGGCAAGCGTTGCCCGAGGGCTCCCCTGAGCCGCTCCCACACGAGCTGGCGGCCTTGCGCCAAGAAGCGATCTTGCAGCAGCGCGAGCTGATGCTGCGCGCGGCGGACGACGATCAGCGCCGACAGACGTTGCTCGAGCTCGTGCCGCTGCTGGAGCACAGCTCGGAGGCTCAACGGGAAGCAGAGACCCTGCTGGAACAGGCACATCGAACCTGGCCGGAAAGCCCCCAGGTCCTGCAGGCCCAGGTCGAGCACTATCGGCGGATGGGAAATGCGAACACGGCCCGCGTGCTGATCGAGCGCGCGGGCCATGGCGCCCGCAACGCCGTGCTCGCGGGGCGCCTGGAGCCGGCGCTCTTTCGCACGCTGGAGCAAGCTGCTCTTCTGGGCGGCGACGCGGAAGGCGCGCGATTGGCCGAGGCCGCGCTGGCGGCGCTCGAGGGACGGACGCTGCGCCTGCCGGGAGCGGGCGCGCGGGCGGGCCAGCAACGCTTCGACGATCTGATCGCGCCTGCGCCGCTGAGCTCCGGCTTCCGCCGGTTGTTGTACGGCGCCGGCGCCGCCCTCGAGCGCGCGTACGCAGCCGATACTTCGAGCATGAACCTGGCCCCCATGCCGGAGGCGCAGGCAGGTCAGGTGCGGTCGGTCGCCGCTGCGTTCGGTCTGCAGGAGCTGCGCGTCGCGATTTCGGACGAGGTCGGCTACGACTGCATCAGCCTGCACGGCTCTCCGACGCTGATCGTCTTCGGGCGCGCGCTCCTCGGGCACGAGAACCCACGAGTCCGCGACTTCTTGCTGCTGCGCAGCCTGAAGATCGCTCAGGTCAACGCATGCGCGCTGTCGCGCATGTCGGCGACCGAGCTGTGGTCGGCAGTGGCGGGGTTCCTGGCGTGCTTCTCGCCTCCGTGGCGTGCCGAAGGGCAAGATGCGCAGCGTCTGGTGGCCGCGCGCAATCGTATCCGTCCACATGTGACTGCAACGCTCAACCGTGAGCTCACTGCGATGACGGCGGCCCTCGCCTCGAACATCGTCCCTCAGGCGGCGCAGCTCGGCGATGCGCTCTGGCGCTGGGCATCGCGTGTGGCGCTGTTCGGTGTGGGCGAGCTCGGCGTTGCGCTCGATGGCTTGGCGGTGGCGGCGACGGGCCGTCCCGCCTTGCCCAAGGATCTGGAAGGCCGCATCCGCTGGATCGCCGGAAGTAGCAGCGCCAGAGACCTGGTCGGGTACGGTGTCAGCGAGGCCTACACAGAGGCGCGCCGTCGCGCAGGCCTGGTCGGCGGCGCCCGCTGAGGTGGTCACCAGCACGGGGGTAACCCCTTAACAACCGGGCGGACATCCGCGTTAGCCGACTGTAGGTAGGATCACAGTTGGTGAGCCAGCTCGAGAGCGCGGACCGCAAGCAGATCGTGGGACCGCCGCAAGCCGCGTCGTTCTACGAGGAAGCGACGTCATGGACGGGTCTGCCCGTGCCGCTGGAGCGCCAGGATCCCCTGATCGGCACGACGCTGCAAGACACCTACGTGGTGAGCCGCATTCTGGGCGAAGGCGGCATGGGCCGCGTGTATGAGGCTCGCCACACTCGACTGCCCAACAAGCGCTTCGCGATCAAGGTCTTGCACTCCGACCTGGCGATGAACTCGGACCTCCAGGTGCGCTTCCAGCGCGAGGCCGAGACTGCCGCTTCCGTCGAGCACCCCAGCGTGGTCGGAACCTACGACATCGGTCGTACCCCGCAGGGCTGGCAGTACATGGTGTGCGAGCATCTGACGGGGCTCGATCTGCACACGCACATCGATCGCGCGGGGCCGCTGCGCGATCAGACGGTGATTCACATCGGCAAGAAATTGTGCGAGGCGGTCGCCGCCGCCCACGACAAGGGCGTGATCCATCGCGACCTGAAGCCCCACAACGTGTTTCTGGTTGGCGACTTTGCGCTCGGCGTACCCGAGCGACCCAACCTGAAGGTTCTGGATTTCGGCCTCTCGCGCTTCGTGGATCGAGACAGCCAGCTCACCAAGACGGGCGTGATCATGGGCACGCCCGGCTATATGTCGCCGGAGCAGGCCCACAGCCGCGATACCGACCACCGCACGGACATCTACGGCGTCGGGGCGATCCTGTATGCGGCCTGCACGGGCCGCGCGCCATTCGTGGAGGAGACTCCGCAGATGACCGTGCTGGCCGTGATGAGCCGCGAGCCCGAGCGGCCGCGCGCTCTGGAGCCCACCGTGTCTGAGGGCCTGGAGGTGGTGATCCAGCGCGCGATGGCCAAGGATCCGGGGCACCGCTACGCCAGTCTCCGCGAAATGTTCAACGCGCTCGCGGCGCTCGAGCGCAGCCTCGCGCTCGGCTCGCTGCGGCCGCCGCCCGCCTCCGAGCACGGCAGCGCCGAAGAAGAGAGCCGCGGAGCGCGACTGAAGCTGTCGTTCTGGGCGCTGTTTGCCTTTGCGCTGCTGGTCCTGTCGGGCATTGGTGCGGTAGCCGGCTTGCTGGCACTGAATGGCACCACGGTCGATCCGACGACCACGGAGCTGGCGCTGCTGGCAGCGCTCGCCGCCACGCTGGCGTTTCCGGCGTCGATGGCCATTCGCCGCGTTCGGCAGCACGTCTGGGTGAACAGCGCCAAGGTCGTTTCCTGGCTGCAAACGTTGCGCACACCGGTCGTAACGGGACTCTTCGTGTATGGCCTCGCCGCCTTTCTCACCCGCTTCGCCGATGAGCAGTTGGCACGGCCAGGCATGAGCTTGTTCGGGCGCGCCCCCGGGGTCGCGTATCGAGGTTACAGCATCGTGCTGCCGCTGGTGGGCCTCGTCAGTGCCGTGGGCATGTACTTGCACCGGCGCTGGTGGAGCGGGCGCGGGCGGCTGCGACGCTGGCTGGCGGGGCCGCTGCTCGGGCTCGGCACGAGCCTGCTGTGCGTGGCCATGCTGTATCAGACCTTGCAAGTGCGCGCGGCTCACCCACCCAGCCGCAACGCCGACGTCGCTGCGGCAGCCGCTCCGATTGCCGCGCGCTCTGGTCCCGCGGAGCCTGTGCCGGCGGCCGCGGCGCCGAGCGCCGCCGCCGAGGCGGCCGCCCCGGAACCGCCCGCTGCTCCGGCCACGGACGGCGACACGGCGGAGACGGCGGGAGCAACCGCCGAGGGCAGCCCAGGTGCGGCCGATCAGCAGCTCGCTCCGAGCGCCGCGCTGGTCGCGGCGGTGGCTGCGGGCGCGGACGGCCTGCGCGTGCTCTCCGAGCAGTATCCACGCGACCCGGCAGTGCTCAAGGCACTGGTGTTAGCGTTCGCCAGCAAGTCGGAGACGTTGATCGAAGCCATGGAGGCAACTCGCCGACTGCTCCTCGTTGCACCCGAGAAACAGACTGACGCCGACCTGCGCTACATCGTGTCGCGAGCCGCCAATGATCGGGGCAAGGCCTCGGAACTTGCCTTTGTGGTGATGAGCCAGCACATGGGCAAGGCCGGCGCAGATCTCTTGTATGATCTGATGCTGCGCCGTCCGGAACTGGAGACACGCGCCAAGATCGCTCTGGAGAGCCTGCGCGGCAGCAGCCAAGTCTCACCGGCGCTGGCCATCGCCTATGACTTGCGCTTCGCGCTCAGCTGCGCCTCGCGTGTGAGCCTGTTGCCGCGCGCCCGCGAGTACGGCGATGAGCGCAGCGCGCAGGTACTGGCCTCGCTGATCCGCAGACCACAGGGCTGCCGCAAGACGCGTCGCAACCCCTGCCGCTCCCGCTGCAGCCAACAATTTTACGAGTTCTCCGATGCGATCCGGGAAATCCGCGCTCGTTCGGCGCGCAAGCACTGACGGCGCGTACGCGGACGGCGGCGAAACGCCTTGGGGCCACCGGGCCGGTCCCCTCCTCGCAGCGGGGCGTGATATGGAGCGCGCATGCGCTTCCTCTGCATTTCCGACATCCACGGCCAAGCTGCTGCCCTGAAGCGCGTGCTGGAGGACGCGGAGCAGCGCGAGTTTCACCAACTGGTGGTGTGTGGAGATTCCCTGTTTCCCGGGCCTGCCCCGCTCGAGACCTGGAAGATCCTGATGGACCGGCATGCTCTGTGCGTGCAGGGCCTGTCGGATCGAGCGCTGTACGAGATCGATCCAGTCAAGCTCACCGCCACGACGCCGGACGAGCAGGCGCGTCTGCGTCGGCTGCGCGAGGTGCAACGCGAGGTGGGCGAGCTGATCGTCGCGCGGCTTGGCAAGCTACCTACCTCCGCGCGCCTGCCCCTCGAGTCTGGTCAGGAAATGGTGGTCGTGCATGGCTCCCCGCTCGATCCTACCGAAGCGATGTCAGCGGACATGGACGACGCAGAGCTCTCGGCTCTCCTGGGCGATGATCCAGCGGATGTCGTGGTGTGCGGGGCAAGTCACGTCCCCTTTTGTCGATCCATCGGCGACGTACGCATCGTGAGCGTCGGCTCCGTCGGCGAGTCGCCCGCCAACGGCTACGCGCACGCGACCATCATCGACGCCTCTGCCGTCGGTATCTCGATCGAGCAATTCGACGTCGAGCTGTAATTTAGAAGCTGGGCTCGCTGCGGCCGGGCGAGGCGCGGCGCGCCGCCGCGACGAAGCGCTGCATCTTCTCGAAGTCTTTGCGCCGCGGATCACCGCTGGTCTCTACACCGCTGGCGGCATCGACGCCCCAGGGCTGCACGATGCGCACGGCTCGCTCGACGTTCTCGGAGGTGAGCCCGCCGGCGAGCATCAGGGCGCGCTCGCGCGCGAGCGCCGCGACCAGCGGCCAATCAAGGGTGTGACCCGTGCCTCCGAGCTGGCCGGGCACCTTGGCATCGACCAGGAGAGGGTGCCCCGGAAACGCGCGCGCTCGCTCCACATCGGCGGCACCGCCGACGCGAATCGCCTTGAAGGCGTGGGGCGACAGCTCGAGGAGCTGATCCTGCGACTCCTCCCCATGCAGCTGCAGCCGGTCGGCGCCGAGCGCAGACAGCAGCTCGAGCGCGTCTCGAGTAGGCAAGTCGGCGACGAGCGCGACGGACAGCACGCGGCCGCGCACGGCCGCGATGATCTCGCGCGCGCTCGCGACCTCCACCCGGCGCTTGGATTTCGCCACGAAATTGAAGCCGAGTACATCCGCGCCAGCGGCGATCGCCGCCTCGGCGTCATCCAGCTGCGTGATTCCGCAGACCTTCACGTACATGTCAGAGTCCCCCCGCGCTGCACGCCGCGAATTCGTCGTGGGCCGCGGGACGAGCGCGAGCCTTGCGCTAAAATGGCAGAGTGACTATACAAAACTCGACGAACCCGGGCGCGCCGCTGACGCTGCCACCGCAGCTCCGGGGCGTCGCTCAGCTGATCGACGCGGGGCGCTTCGGAGAAGCGCGCGAACGGCTCGATCAAAGCTTCGATCAACCCGCGGACCTGCTGGAGTTGATGCGGCTCAAGCTGAGCGTGGCCGAGCACATCCTCGATCCTTCGAGCGCTCTGGAGAGCGTGCTCACGTTCTTGATGGCGGATCCTCAGCACCCCACGGCGCTCGAGCTCTACCGTGAGCTGTCGATGCTGCAGTACTCGTCCGGCCATTCCTCGTTCTCGCATTCTCATCCCCCGCCGCCGCTGCGCACCCGCTGAAGCTCACACACCAGCGGTTCCCGCGCCCTGCTCTCTGGCGAGCGCGGCCCAGTCCCGCAGCTCGCCCGTGAGCACCCGCGGGCTGCAGCGCGCCGATGCGATATCGGACGCGCCCATCAACAACAGGGCAGCACGCAACTCGCGCTCCACGCCGCGCAAGAACGCGAGCGCTTCGACCCGCCCGCCGCGCTCGAACGCTTGAAGTACCGGTCGAGCGATGCCGACGGCATGCGCGCCGAGAGCAAGGGCGCGCGCAGCGTCGAGGCCGTTGCTGATCCCACCGGTGGCGATCACGGTGCGGAAGCGCTGCGGCCCCACGAGCAACAGGCTGGCGGCCGTCGGAATTCCCCAGTCCCAGAAGCGCTGGCCCAGCTCGCGATCCTCCGCCCGGGCTCGCTGAGCTTCGACCGCCACCCAGGAGGTACCGCCGGCGCCGGATACATCGATGTCGCGCACCCCGGCCGCCGCGAGGCGCCGCGCGACCGTTGCGGAGATGCCGCAGCCCGTCTCCTTGGCGATCACGGGGTAGCTCAGCTCTGCGACCAACCGACGATAGGTCGCCTCCACTCCGCGGAAGTCGCGGTCCCCTTCACTCTGCGCGACTTCCATCGCCGGGTTCAAGTGTACGCAGAGCGCGTCCGCACCGATGGCGTCAATCAGTGCCGCGACCTCAGCGCTCGACATGCGCGCCGCCTGGACGCCACCGATGTTGCCGAGCAAGAGCACGGAGGGCGCGGCCCCGCGCACCTGATAGCTCTCGAGCGCGCTGTGATCCTTCAACATGGCGCGCTGGCTGCCGAGGCCGAACGCATAGCCGCACTCCTCGGCGATGGACGCGAGCTCCAGATTGATGCGGCGTGCGCGTTCCGTGCCGCCCGTCATGCCGGCCAACACGAGCGGCGCCTTCAACCTGCGCCCGAGCACGCGCACTCCCAGATCGATCGAATCTACGTCCAGCTCGGGCAGAGCATCGTGCACGAGCTGCACGCACTCCAGCAGCGTCGTTTTGCTGCGAAAACCCACGTCGCCGTGCGCGGCGAGCTCCAGGTGTTCGTCTTTGCGTTTCGAGATCTCGGTCACGGGGGCTGCCTGCGCGGTTGACACGCCAGGTCGCGTTACCTACGGTCCGAGCGCGTGATCCGCCCGAACAGAAGCATGAAATGTCGCGGTCGTCCAGCAGGCAGGCGCCTCGAGGGCGACTCGGAGGGCAGCCGCCGGACAGGCGGTTCTGACCGCGCTGATCACGGAATTGTGACGCACTTTCCACGGATCGTTGCCCTGTCCCAGGGGTGCGAAGCGCGCCACGCGGAAGCGCGCCCAGAGTAGTCATGGTCGCAATCAAGGGCGCTTCGCCTTTCTCGGAGTTGCTGGAACGCTTGCGCCCGCGCGTGGACGCGGCCCTGGAACGCAGCTGGGAGGCAGCCGCGATCGCACACGCCGGCCTGGGGCCGGCGGTGGCTGCGCCGCTCTCCGCGGCACGTGAGCTATGCTTGCGGGGCGGAAAGCGTCTGCGGGCCGCGCTGGTGGCAGTCGGCTATCAGATCGCCAGCGGGCGCGCGGAGCTCGACGCCTGCCTGCCCGTGTGTTGCGCGGTGGAACTGCTGCACTCCTATTTCTTGATCCACGACGACTGGATGGATCAGGACGAGCTGCGCCGCGGCGGTCCCGCGGTGCATGCGGCCCTGGCTCGGCAGTTTGGCTCCGCGCACCTCGGCGCCGCGGCTGCCGTGTTGGCCGGAGATTACACGCTGGCTCTTGCGACCCGCGAGCTCACTCGGGCTGATCTGGCGCCCGAGCGTCGCATCCGCGTGCTCGATCGTTTCGCGGCCATGCAGCTCGATGTGGTCGCGGGCCAGCAACTCGACGTGCTCGGTGGAGCGCCGGGTGCTCCCGCCCAGCTGGACGATGTCTACCGGCTGAAGACCGGCAGCTACACGGTGCTCGGGCCGCTGGAGCTGGGCGCAGCGCTCTGCGATGCCTCCGATGAATTGCGCGCCGACCTCGAAGAATTCGCCCTGCCGCTCGGCATCGCCTTTCAGCTGCGTGACGACCTGCTCGGAGCCTTTGCCGATCCAGCGCAAACCGGCAAGCCACGCGGCAGCGATCTGATTGCCGGAAAGCGCACGCTGCTGCTGCAAGCCGCGCTCGCCGATGCGCGCGCGCGCGAGCGCATCGGCGCAGTGCTCGGCAAGCCCGGGGCACCTGCGGCCGATGTGGAGGCCGCGCTCGACGCGATCCGCGCTTGCGGTGCTCGCGACAGCGTCGAGGCGCGCATCACGGAGCTGACCGGGCGCTCGTTGGAGGTGCTGGACCGAAGCCGTTTCGACGCGGCCGCGCGCGCATTGCTCGGCGGCGTATTGCGAACTTTGCTCGAGCGAGGCGTGTGATGGCCGAAGCCGCGCCGGCGGCGCTGTACCGCGGTAGAGCAGCAGGCAAGGTCATCTTGTTGGGTGAGCATGCGGTGGTCTACGGCAGCCCAGCGCTCGTGGTCGGCCTCGATGGCGGGGCGGAAGCCAGCGCGCAGGCGGCACACTCTTCGATGCTGGTGCTCGGAGCCGAGCGGCAATCGATCGCCGCCGTGGCCGGCGCAGAAGAGCCGCTGACCACGCGCGCATTTCGCGCCCTGCTCGCGGCGCTCGGGGCGCCGAGTGTCGCGGCGGAGGCCACACTGGCCATTCCTGCGGGGGCCGGTCTGGGCGCGTCCGCCGCGATCGGTGTAGCGCTGGCGCGCGCCGTCAGCGCGCTCATGAGTGCGACTGGCGCGGCCCACACCAGCGTGGCCAGCGCCGCGCAGGGCTGGGAAAACGTGTTTCACGGAAATGCTTCCGGAGTCGAC
>JAICTU010000157.1 GCA_025936205.1 Polyangiaceae bacterium
CGCAGGCGAGCGCGAGCGCCCCCAGCCGGGACTTGTGCATGCCGCGATCGACGAGGATGCGCGCCAGTACGGGCGAGGCTGTCACCGACAAGGACGCGCCCAGGAAGCAGGCGAAGCTGGTGAAGCTGACGCCGCCGGCGGACAGCGTCGGATAGAGCCACAGCGCCAGCGCAGTGCCCATCAGAAACGGTGCGGCCATGCTGACATGCGAGGTGACGCGCAGCGGACGCGGGACCTTGCGCAGCCGGCGAGCATCAAACTCGAGGCCGATCAGGAACGCGAACAGCACCATCCCGATCTGTGAGAGCAGGCCGAGCTGCGGCGCGATCCGCTCCGGTAGGATCAGCGCCTGCAAGCCTGGGGCGATGCGTCCGAGCAGCGATGGGCCGAGCAGGATGCCGGCCAGCACTTCCCCGAGGATCGGCGGCTGGCGCAAATGCCGGAACAGCGTGCCGAGCACCCGGGATGCCAAGCTCACGAGCAGCAAGCTGATCAGCACGTGCAGCAACACCTGATCGCTCGCTGCTGATCCGGGCGCGACAGCCGACGCCGCGGGTGGCGCCAGGTGTTCACCGCGCGCGCGAATCACCAGAAATGAGGCGATCGCGGCGCAGGTGATCATGGCATAGACGCTCGCGGTCCTGTCTCGGAACGAAACGATCCGCTGCAGCCAGCCCGTCAACCGCGACATCGTTATCGTCTTAACACACCCCGCCCAGAGCACGTCAGCTCGTCGTGCTCATTGCTGCTGTCACACCAAAGTTTCCTGCGCGGCTGCTTTTCGGCCCCAGGTAGGGACGCGCGATGGGCGCATTCTGGTACCGCGCGGGGCGTGCGTGTCCGAGCCCTCGAGGCTCAACCTTCGAGAAAGCGTGCCAGGTAAGCCGCGGTGCGGCCCAGCGCGGAGCGAGCCAGCTCGGCGGGCGGGGCAGCAGCGACGATGCGGCCGCCCTCGTCTCCGGCGCCGGGACCCATGTCGATCACCCAGTCGCTGCCCGCGACCACGTGCAGATCATGTTCCACCACGACCACGCTCGCCCCCGACTCGACGAGCCCGCGCAGCTGGGCCATCAAGCGTTCCACATCGGACGGATGCAGGCCCGTCGTGGGCTCGTCCAGCACATAGAGCGTGCCGGCGCGCTGCGCCCGCTGGAGCTCGGTCGCGAGCTTGATGCGCTGGGCTTCCCCACCGGATAGCTCGGTGGCGGGCTGGCCCAGCCGCAAGTAGCCGAGCCCGACCTGTTGCAGGGTTGTGAGCGCGCGCTGGCTGCCCGGATCATCGCTCAGGAATTCGGCGGCGGCGTCCACCGTCAGCCCGAGCACGTCGGCGATGCTCTTGTCGCGCAGCTTCACCTCCAGCGTCTTCGGGTTGTAGCGAGCGCCGTGACAATCGGGGCACGGGGCGTAGACGCTGGGCAGAAAAGAGAGCTCCACCATCACCGAGCCCTCGCCCTCGCAGGTGCCGCAGCGGCCTTTCGCGACGTTGAACGAGAAGCGGCCGGCGTCGTACTTGCGGGCGCGAGCGGTCGGGGTCGCCGCAAAGAGCCGGCGCACGTGGTCGAACAGGCCCGTGTACGTGGCCAGGTTGGAGCGCGGGGTGCGCCCGATCGGCCTCTGATCGACCACGACCAGGCGCCGCAGCTGATCCATCCCCTCGCTGATGTGGCCGCGCAAGGGCTCTGCGGCGTGCTCCAGCTCCTCGCCCTCCGCCTCGTGCGCGCTCTCGTCGGCGCTGAGCCGTTCGCTGACCAGCGCCACCAGCGCCTGGCTCACCAGCGTCGATTTGCCGGAGCCCGACACGCCGGTCACGCTCGTGAGCACGCCCAGCGGGAATGCGGCGTCCAGCTCGTGCAGGTTGTTGCGCGTGATGCCTTCGAGGCGCAGCCAGCCCGCGGGCGCGCGCACCGGGGGGCGCGCGGGAGCAGCGCTCTGGAACAAATAGCGCGCGGTCTGCGATTCGCTGACCTCGCGCAGGCCGCTCGGTACGCCGCTGTACAGCACGCGCCCGCCGTGTTCGCCCGCGCGCGGCCCGACGTCGACAATCCAGTCGGCGTGTCGGATCACGTCCAGCTCGTGTTCCACGACGAACAGGGTGTTGCCGGAGGCCTTCAGCCCGTCGAGCGCGCGCAGCAGGGCTTCCGTGTCCGCCGGGTGCAACCCTGCCGACGGCTCATCCAGGACGTACACGACGCCGAACAAGTTCGAGCGCACCTGCGTCGCGAGCCTCAGGCGTTGCAGCTCACCGGGAGACAGCGTCGGCGTGCTGCGGGCGAGCGCCAGGTAGCCCAGGCCCAGGTCGAGCAGTACCTGCAGGCGCGCCAGCATGTCCTCGCTGATGCGGCGCAGCACCAGCGCCTGCTCGAGGTGAACCGGCGGCTCCTTCGTGGCAGGGGCCCTGGCATACGGCTCCAGGGTGGCCGCCAGCGCCTTCAACGGCAGGCGCGACATCTCGGCGATGTCGAGGCCGGCGAAGCGCACGCTCAGCGCCTCGCGCCGCAGGCGCTTGCCCTGGCATTCGGCGCAGTCCTGGCTCAGCAGGTAGCGGGCGGCGCGGCGCTTCATCAGCGCGCTCTGGCTGGTCGCGAAGGTGTGGAGCACGTAGCGCCGGGCGCTGGTGAACGTGCCCATGTAGCTCGGCTCTTCCTTGCGCCGCAGCGCGCGCTGGGCCTCGGGCAGCGTGAAGCCCGCGTAGACCGGCACCACGGGCTGCTCGTCGGTGAACAGGATCCAGCGGCGGTCCTTCTTGGGCAGCTCGCGCCAGGGGACGTCGACGTCGTAGCCCAGGGTGGTCAGGATATCGCGCAGGTTCTGGCCCTGCCATGCGCTGGGCCAGGCGGCGATCGCGCGCTCGCGGATGCTGAGCCTGTCGTCGGGGACCATCGAGGCTTCCGTGGCCTCGTAGACGCGCCCCAGTCCCTCGCACGCCGGGCAAGCACCTTCGGGTGTGTTCGGGGAAAAGGCCTCCGCGTGCAACAGCGGCTGGCGCGGCGGGTAGTCGCCTGCTCGCGAGTACAACATGCGCAGCAGGTTCGAGAGCGTGGTGACGCTGCCGACGGACGAGCGCGTGGTCACGCCGCCGCGGTGTTGCTGCAGTGCCACGGCCGGGGGCAAGCCGTCGATCTGATCGACATCCGGCACCGGCATCTGATCGAACAGGCGCCGCGCGTAGGGCGACACCGACTCCAGGTACCTGCGCTGAGCTTCCGCATACAGGGTGCCGAAGGCCAGCGAGGACTTGCCCGAGCCCGAGACTCCGGTGAACACCACCAGCGCGTCGCGCGGGATCTCGACGTCGACGTCCTTCAGGTTGTGCTCGCGCGCGCCGCGGACGCGAACCAGGCCGTGCGCTTCCCGCTTCACGCGCGCTCTAGACCCGGAGGCTCGGCTGCGCTCGCAGCGCCGCGCCTTTCATCGTGCTGCTGGCGCAGCTCGGCGAGCAGCGCCATCAGCGCGTCGGGCTGGACGGGCTTGACCAGATGCCGGTCGATGCCCGCCTCTTTCGAGCGCACGCGGTCGTCGGGGTTACCCCAGCCGGTGAGCGCCACGATGCGCACGTGCTTGCCCCAGCTCGCGCCGCGCGCCCGGCGCGCCACCTCGTAGCCGCTGATATCGGGTAGCCCGATGTCGAGCAAGATCACCTGCGGCTCGATCTGTGCGCCCAGCGTGAGCGCGCTCTCGCCGTCGTGCGCCAGCTGCACCTGCGCGCCGGCCAGCTCCAGCAGCTCTCCCAGCATCTCGGCCGAGTCGCGGTTGTCTTCGACCACCAGCACGCTCAGGTGCTGCAAGGCAGGCAGGGCGGGCGCCTTCAGGCTCGCGGGGGCAGCGGGCGCGGGCAGGGGCACCGCCCGTGGCAGGCGCACCGTGAAGGTGCTGCCTTGCCCGGCGCCGGCGCTCATGGCGCTGACACTACCGCCGTGCAACTCGACCAGCTTGCGCACCAGCGCCAGGCCGACGCCGAGCCCGCCCTGATGCCGCCCGACCCGGTAAAACATGTCAAACACGCGCGGCAATTGCTCCGGCTCGATGCCGATGCCGCTGTCCTGAACGCTGAAGGTCAGCTCTCGGGGCTCATCGGCAGCGTCCCCTTGGGGCGGCGGCTCGAGCCGCGCCGTGAGCGAGATTTGTCCGCCGGCTGGCGTATAACGCGCGGCATTGGTCAGCAGATTCGTCACCACCTGCACCAGTCGGGCAGCATCCGCTTCGAGCTGCACCTCCTGCTCCGGCAGCTGCACGCTGACGCGGTGCTGCTGAGCTTCGATCAGGTAGCGGTTGGCCTCGAGCGCGCCGGCCACGATCTCCGACAGGCGCACCTGCCCTTTGCGCAGCTCCAGGCTGTCGCGCGAAATGCGGTTGACGTCCATCAGGTCGTCGATCAGCCGTGTCAGGTGCTCCACCTGGCGCTCGATCACCGCGTGCGGCTCGGTCGCTTCGGAGTGCGCACCGGCGCGGGCCCGCAGCAAGCGGACCGCATTGCGCACGGGCGCGAGCGGGTTGCGCAGCTCGTGCGCGAGCACGGCCAGGAACTCCGTCTTGCGGCGGTCCGCATCGGCGAGCGCGTCGAGCGAGCGCACTACCTGCTCGTGCAGGCTGCGCTCGGCCTGCGCGGCGTTGATCGCCTGATGGAAGACCACCTCGCCCGTGCGCCAGACCACGACCACGAACACCAGGCTGAACGCGATCACGGTCAGCGCGCGCCCGACGACCTGATCATAGAGGCCTAGATCCTGACCCCAGAGTCGCAGCAGCATGAGCAGTGCCGGCACGAGGATGGCTGCCGGCAGCAGCCGCCGCAGCAAGATCGCGCCACTGTCCTCGGCGACGAGGCGCCGCATCAGGCCCGCCTCCGGCTGGGCGACGAGCAGCCCCACCGAGACGAGCCAGAGCGCCAGGGCCGTGGGCAACGCGATGGCGGTGATCTTCCCGAGGCTGTACAGCGCGCGGGCGTCGTACAGGTAACCGAGCAGCGGCACGGAGGTAATCAGCGTGACGGTGAGCGCCAGGTACTGAAAGGGCGCGCGCTCCTCACCGACGCGGCGATCGATCAGCAGCCGCGCCAGGCCCAGCAAGGCGAAGCACAGCGAAGCCAGGGGACCCATGCGGTTCGGGCTCTCCGTGGCGATGGCGCCCGCGGCCTCCTCGAACAGCAGCTCGTCGATGCCCAGGTTGATGCCGGACAAGTGCTCGAACAGCGTGGCCGAGCCCACGCCGAAGACCAAGCCGGCCAGGCCCCGGGCCGCGCGTGCCGGGATGCGCCGGTCGCCCTGCTCGCCGAGCCCGAGCAGCAGCACGACCGCGCCCATGAAGGCCAGGCACACCGAGGTGTTCGCCTTCATGTTGATGCCGGCAAAGGCGCTGCCTTGCAGGTTCTCGTTACCCAGCACCCAGCCGGTGAACGCCGTCAGACCGATCACGGTCGCGGCCAGGCCGCACACCACGGCCACGGCGCGAAAGCGGCGGCTGAAGAGATCCTGGGCCAAAACTCCAGGAACTATAGCCCCATCCAGACCCCGGGTCAGGTGCCAGGATGCCTCGTTCGGAGCCCACCGGGCGTCTTTTTTCGTTGTCGGAGGCGGGGCATCTCTGAGATGCGGAGCTCCGATGTTATCCGAACGCCGGCGCGGTCTCGCTTTTTCGCTGCTCGGCGCCCTGTTCTCCGCGCTGTACTTGTTCCCTTACAAGCGCGCGGCGCAGTTTGCTCCTGCCGACGTGCTCGCGTTTGCACTGCTCGTGGTGGCGGCGGTGCTCAGCGTCGGTGCGACCTGGTTCGAGCGCCGGCCAGCCCCGAGCCCTGCGGCCGCGCCGGCTCGCCTGCTCTGGGCACCGGCGCTGCTGCTGGCCGTGCTGACCATCACCGGGAACTATTGCGGGGCGCAGGCCGTGGCGCGGCTCGACCCGGCCATCAATAGCGTGCTGCTGCGCACGGAGGTCGTGTTCGTGGGTGTGCTCGGCGCGCTGCTGCTGCGTGAGCCGATCACGAGGCGGCTGGCGCTCGGTTCGGCCACGGCGCTGGCCGGGCTGTGCGTCATGCGCTGGCCGCTCTCGTTCGAGACGGGCAGCAGCGGCGTACCGTGGGCGCTCGGAGCGGCGGCGAGCTTCGGCTCGATGCAAGTGATCACGCGCCGGGTGATCCATCGCATCTCACCCGCGAGCGTCAACACGCTGCGCCTGTGGATCGCCGTGTGCCTGCTGGCTTGTGTTCCACACCTGCTCGATCGCGCGCTCCGCGCCGGCGCGCAGTTCTGGGTGTTTGTGGCCGGTGCCGGCTGTTTCGGCCCGTTTGCAGGCCGCCTGTGCATCATGTATTCGCTGCGCGGCCTGCGCGCCGCAGAGTCGGCGCTGCTCTTGCTCCTGGCGCCCGTGTTCGCGTTCACGATCGGGTATGTCGGCTGGGGTACGGTCCCCAGCGGGCGCGAGCTGGCGGGAGGCGCGCTGATGCTGATCGGCATTGCGTTGCCACAGCTGGGCGCGCTGGCCTGGCTCTGAACGCAAACCTGTGCTGCTTCGAACCGGGATAGGGCGCGATTCTGGTGACGGGACCTCTGCAGTCGAGACACGAAGGGATGCGATGCGCGCCTGCAATGAACGGTGGATGGTCAGCGGCTGGGGTCGGAGCCTGATCGTCGGGCTCGTCGCGTGCGGCGGGCTCGTCGCGTGCGGCGGGCTCGCGGAGGATGGGTGGCGCCCGTCCGACGACGCCGACACGCCGCTGCTGGACACCACCGGCGTCGTGACGGAAGCACATGCCCTGCCTGCCGAAGAATCGTCGCAGCCGGGGCACGATGGCGAGCGGCCGAGCTCGTCAGACGGTGGCGCGCGCGTGGGCCAAGCGTGCGGGCCGCTCGCCGGAGAAACCCAGACTCTCGTGGTCGGTGAGGTGCTGTTGCAGCAAGATGCGCGTTGTGGAGCAGGCAACGCCTGCGTGATGCGCGCGCCCGTGGCCTTCGATTGTCGTGAGAGCGTCAGCACCGGGGGCGCCGAGTGCACCCAGGAAAGCGGCGACCTCGTTCCCGTACCGCCGCGCGGCTCGCCGGAGCCCGCCTGGCAGCAAAACCTCTGCACCTGCCGCTGCGATGGCAGCGCCCTGGGTGTCAACTACTGCAGTTGCCCTGGAGGGATGCGCTGCGCGCCGCTGATCGAGAGCTCGGGCGCCAATGCCGCCGCGCGCCCGTATGTTGGCTCGTACTGCGTGTTCTGAAGCCGCTGGATTCAATCGCGCGCAGTGATCTGCACGCAGAAGTTGACCGAGTACGACACACTGCCCACGGGAAAGGCGAGAATGATGGCGTTCAGCCGAGTCGTGTCCACCGCGGAGCCCGAACCACCGTTCCCGCAATTCGTCGTGTCCGCGAATGGTACGGCAACATCGCTGGGCGCAATGGTCTTGCAGAAGTCGGCGCCACTGGGATCTTTGTAGATCACCTTCAACGAGTTGGGCTTTGTGGCACCGCTATACACGAAGTCGAACCCCGTCACACCATGAGTGGTCGCGTTCCAGGTGGCGCTGGAGCTGCTGTCGTCATCCGCGAACGTCAGGGTGTAGGTGGCACCATTGCCGGTTGCAGCATTGCTGACCGTGCCCGAGAAGCAGGGGTCACCGTTCGTGTAGCTCAGCTGGAGCGTCGTCCCTGTGTCCTTCCAGATGTTGTTCCAGCCGTGAATGCCGAGGCAGTTGCTTTGCTGTCCGTCGTCACTGCCGGTGGTTTCCAGCGTCCAGCAGGCTGGAACACCGGAGTCGCTTCCGCCCGCACCGGCGCTGCCCGCCGCACCGGCGCTGCCCGCCGTACCGGCGCTGCCCGCGAGCCCGCCCGCACCGGCGCTGCCCGCCGAGCCCGCGCCACCTGCGCTGCCGCCAGTGCCCGCGTTGCCGGACGCGCCGGAGCTCCCGGCAGCGCCCGAGCCCCCGGAGCTTCCGCTGCCGCTCGTGCCTCCCTCGCCATCCGCATTGCTCCCCGCGGAGCCGCCGTCATCGCTACCCGCCTCGCCGGTGCTGCCCGCCAGCCCCGAGAGGGGCACATCGCACCTCCCGTCCAGGCAGATGCCGGCGTCTCGATCGGAGAAGCCGTGGCCCCTTCCGAAGTTATCGTCGAGCAGCTGAGGGCAGCCGAGCAATCCCACACCACTCGCCACCAGGAGCCATGAGCCGACTCGAGCGGGAAGGATGCGGGACACGCAGTCCTGAACGACCGAAAACGGCAAGTCTCGACGATCCAGCAACGATCCGTCGAGCTGGCTGAGCGCGCGCGCAGCGCGGACGTTCCACGCTGGAACAAAGCGCGCTCAGACGACGCCGGATCGAGCCGCTGCACGCCGTCGTGTGCCGACTCGGAGCAGGTCCCGATCTCCAAGCCTCCGAGGATTTTGGGGGCCGGGCCCTGAGGAATCCCGCGAACCGGCGCGAAAGAGCCCTTGATCTCCTGGAGTTCACCGGCCGCGCAGCTTGCGCGGGACTGCCGTGCGGCGCCTCAGAATTCTGAGGCCTTCGGCGGAGGGGTTCTGCGCTCGCAAATCGAAGTTTCCATGGAAACCTCGATTTGTACGGCGCGGGGGGACCTGGCGAGCTGCTCCGACGGAGCGGATGCCGGCGTGGCACGGCGCCGCCGCACGGACCCTTCTCGCTGCTGTCTCGCTCTTTTGGCGATGAATTCGTGGGGATCTCTCAGGGCCGGGCCTGCACCCGACAGCGCCGAGCGCACCTCGGGGCCCTGCATCGCATCGCTCACGCGCGACGCACGCCCTCGTTCGCTCTCGTCGTGCAACACCAGCGCGTCGCGAGCTGCGTCGTCGAACAGGATGCCGCCCAGTTTGCCTTCGGGTGCGGATAGACGAACACCGCACCGGCGATCGGCACCAGCAGCGCGCCGGTGAAGAGCGCCTCCGCCGTGCGAAAGCGTGGCCAGTCCGGGCGCCATTGCAGCTCCGCGGGCTGGCCCGCTCCTGCCATTCCCCTGGCACCGGCAAGCGCGCGCTGCGTACGAAATTTAAGCGCAGCGCTCTCACCAGGATGTCGCGGGCGCGGGCGACTCAGTGGCAGCGATGCTCGTCACGAGTTTGGATCGATGGCGTCTGTTGACGGTAACCTGCGGGGCCGGTACGAGCGTCGGCGCACGCAGCACATTCAGAGACGAGATGACCTCCAACGACCTGCTTCCGCTGGCCCTGCTGGCCAGCCTCGCGTGCAGCCCCCGGCGCGAGCCGGCGCATCCCGTTCACACCGCTCCGGAAGCCCGCGGCACGGCCTTCGTCGGTCGAGCTGCTCCGCGCCAGCCACTGCTCGACGTGTCGCTGCTGGCATTTCGTGTTGCCGATGACGACGGCGGTCGCCCCGCGCGCGTCACGGCGGCCGATGTCGTGCGCTCCGTCGCTTTCGCCAATGACGTGTATCGCCCCGCCGGCGTGCGCTTTCGCTTCGATCCGAGCCAGCTGTTGCCGCTGCACAACCGCCTGATCAACGATCTCGAGGGAGACCAGCAACTCGATTGGGGCGCGGCCAAGCACGCTGCCGATCAAGTCGCCGAGCACTATCCCGATCGACTGGTGGTGTTCTTTCGCCATGGCCGGGGCCCTCGAGCCACGGGCGGCGGCTTCTCAGGGACGGACTACAACTTCGTCGTCATGCCCGGCTGGTCTGATGATTTCCATTGCGGTCATGATCACATCTCCGCGCTCTCTCACGAGCTCGGCCACCATCTCGGCCTGCTACACACCTTTGCGCGTGTGTTCGAGCTACCCAGCCAGGCCGCCGACTTTCTGGCGGCGGGCGGTGGTGACGTGCGCGTGTTGGATGGGGACGGCCTCGACGACACGGCGCCCGACCCTGGTGTCCGTACCACGGAGTGCCAGCCGCTCGACGTGCTGGAACTGGGCGGCGTGCGCGTACCGCTCGCTCGCCGCAACATCATGTCCTACTACGACCAGCCGGAGTCGCTGAGCCGGGAGCAGATCGATCGCCTGCGCTGGGTCTTGCTGGAGCGTCGCGCCCATCAGCTGAAGCTGCCCAGGAATCAGCCCTCGAGCGCCCTCCAGGTGGAGCAGCTGGAGATCGTGGGGCAGAGCGGCGGCGCATGCTGGGCTCAGGACATGGATGGGTTCGGCGCGGGGAACTGGAGCGAGCGTCGTCAGCTGTTCTGCCGCTCGCAGGGGGGGCCACAATCAATTCGCGTCCGGGTGCAGGTGGAGAGAGCCGGGCTGCAGCGGTTCGAGCTCTACGCCACGCGAGCTCCCGACTATGGCATCCTGGAGGTGGCGCTCGACGGTGTGCCGATCGGCAGCGCCTACGATGCCTGGGCGCCCGCGGTGCTGGCTTCGGGAGCGATCCCGCTCGGAGAAGTCCGGCTCGAAGCGGGCAGCCACGAGCTCAGCTTCACCAGCCGTGCGAAGAACCCGGCAGCGACCGGTTTCCACCTAGGCCTCGATGCGCTCGTGCTGCTGCCCCTCGAGCCGCTGAGCTGATCGCGCTTCAGTTGCAGGTCGCGCTCTCGAGATTGCCGCTGCAGGTACACGTCGTCTTCAACGTCTGGGCGAGCGACGTGGCGATGCACTGAGACAGCTGCGGATTGTCCTGGATGGCAATCAAAGGGGCAGCCACGATGCCCGAGGTGAGGGAGCTGAGCGCGCCGTTGGAGGTGACGCTCAGCGAGGTGGAAATCGACAATTGCCGAAGTCCACTCAGCGTCCCCATGCCCGAGTTGTTCGCAACGCTGAAGCTCGCGACCTTGCGCAGCTTCTCGAAGCCGGTCAGGTCGTCCAGCAACGAGGTGCCCGTGATGGTGACCGAGCCAGACACCGTTTCCAGGCAGCGCAGGTCGCGCAGCGAGCTCACGTCGATTGCCGAGCCGCTCGTGAGCGGCGAGATCCGGACGCTGCCCACCACCGAGGCATACCCGAACAGCTTCTTTAGATCTGCCTGCGAGTGCGCGGTGAAATCGCCAAACCAACTCTTCGTCGTACAGTCGCTGGCCACCGACCCCGTCGTGTCCGAGCCTGATGTGCTCACAATCAGCGGAGTCTGGCCGCTCTTGTCGTTTTCTTCGTCGCTGAGCAGGCCCGGACGCTCGGAGTCGCCGCCGCAGCCCATCAGCATTGCGCTGGCGACGATGACTGCGGCGAGCTTCACACTCCACGATACGGCCCGCCAGCTGGCGGCCTAAAGCCTCGGGGTGCGGGGGTGTCCCGCAGCGATTACCAGGGCAGCGGCGCCCCTTCGGGCCCCACATACATTGGCTCCTCCACGCGGTGCGGCTTGAGGATCGTCTTCAGCACCTTCACGGAGGCCTCTTCCGCGGAGATCGGCGCGGGACCTTGACCCGAAGAATTGAACCAGCCCGGATGCAGTACCAGCACCTTGATGCCCTCCGGCTGCAGATAGTTTTGCAGCAACTTAGAGCCCATGTTCAGAGCCGATTTGGACATGCAATAGGCGAACTCCGCCTTGCGCCAGCAATCGCCGATCGAACCCGCCTCTGACGACACCATCACGAGCAGCTTACGCTTGCCCTTGCGCAGCAGTGGCAGGCCATACTTGGCGACGCGCAGCGGCCCAACGGAATTGACCTCAAAGGTGCGCGCGCAGATCGAGAGATCGGCATCCTCGATGCTCGGGCGCGACCCGTCCAGATACGTCACGGCGTTGTTGATGATGACGTCCAGAGCACCGACCTGCTCCGCGAGCTCGCCGAAGACCTTGCGCGTCGACTGCTCGTCGCTCACGTCCCCGACGTAGACGCCCAGCCGCTCGCCGTGCTTCGACTGCAGCGCCGCCAACCCCTCGCTCTTGGCTCGCACCAGCGCGCTCACGCGAACGCCGCTCTCCAGCAGCTGCCGAGTCATCGCCAGGCCCAAGCCGCGGGCCGCCCCAGTGATCAGAATTTGTTCGTCCATGTGTTGCCTCGGGGGTGCTCATAGCATTTTGATGCCCCCACTCGCGCGCCTGCGGCGCGCGGTCTCCCCCAAAGCCATGCTCGCGCGCGCAGCGCGCGCTGCGCGTGGCAGGGGGAGACGAGCGTTGGGTTGCGCTGCTTGGCAAAGCTGTGCTGTTTGCGGCCCCTTGACTGCGTGCTGTCGGTCCTTCACGGGCGGCAGCTGGCCGGATTCGCCTGAGGTGCGCACGCTCTGTGCCGCGCCAGCGCCGCGCCGCCGCTGAGTGACAGTGGATGCGCTGGGTCGCGCCGAGCGGTGTGGGCGCGTCACAGATCCTGCGCAACGAAGGGGCGAGTCCGGCCAGCTGCCGGTCGTGGAGGAACCATGTCGTCACCGTATCAGCGTCGTCAGGTCTCGCAGCGTCGGCAGCAGCTCGTCCTGCCTGCGCAGTGCATGCGCCAGCAGCTCACGCCTTCGGAGGCGTGCCTGTGGAATGAGCTGCGCGGCAGTCGACTCGGCGTCGCGTTTCGGCGTCAGTTCGTCATCGGTCGCTACATCGCTGATTTCTGTGCGCCCAGCTTGCGCCTGATCGTTGAAGTGGATGGCGGCTATCACCGCGGCCGCACTCATCTCGATGCGCGCCGAGATGCGGATTTGCGGCGCGCCGGCTATCGCATCATCCGCGTCTCAGCCGCTCACGCGGGCACAGCATTGTCGCTCATCCGCGCGGCGCTGTCGGCAACGCCGTAGCGGCGCATCCGCGCAGCGCGGATACGGCGTCGCTCAGCGTCCACTCACCCACCGGCTGTCGCCGTGGCTGGAACCTGATTCGCACCCAGGCGAAGGCTACCTACATCAGCGCGACGTGCGGGTCGACCGCGGTAGCATGCTGTTGCCCCGGGGCGCACCAGGTAGCACTGGGCACCCTTGAGCCTGCTCCCTTCATGCCGTTCAGGCTCCGATAGATGCAGAGCCGTCCACCTGGGTCCACGCTGGACCCCTCGAGCCAGGGCCAGCGCCCGATCAAGCTGAAGGGTACGTCGTTTCAGGATGCCATCGCCGCCGCCAGGCGTCGCGAAGGGGAACGCCGCTACGACGAGATCGTGGCCAGCCTCCCACCCGAGCACCGATCGATCTTCGAGGGCAGGGTCGTCCCCACGAATTTCTACTCGCTGGACGCCTTTGTGGCCTTCTTGCAGGCTGGCTTCCAGCTGAGTGGCGAAGACGAACGACTGCTGATCCGGCGCTCGGAAGCGGTGGCGGAGTACCAGCTCGGAGATACCTATCGCAGCTTCGTGCGCCGGGGAGCACCGCAGTTCGTGATCCAGCGCATCGCCACCATTCACCAGACCTTCTTTGTGGGCGCACAGGTCCAGGTCCAGAGCCTCAGCGACGAAGCTGCGTCGATTCGCTACGTCGGCTTCCGAAAAGAGCAGCGCCTGATCGAATACATCCAGATCGGCTTCTATCGGAAAGCGCTCGAGCTGTGCGGGGCGCGAAACATTGTCGTCGAAGCGACGGTTTCGATCGCCGAGGGGCGCGAATACAGCGAGCTGTCGCTGGGCTGGCGCAACTAGCGAGAGGGCGTCCCGCAGGCTCAGCGCGGCCGATACGACGGCGCACAGCGTCCGCTCATCACCCTGTCCAGCGTTGAGCCGGCGTGGAGGGGGGTGCCCCCTTTTTTCGCGCGCGGGAGGGGTCCCTGATGTCTGAGCGCGCGTTGCGCGCGCGAGTCCGGGGCGGGGCCCGCGCGCGAGTGGGGGCATCATCAAACGAACAAAACAGAAACGGCGCCTCCGAGGAGACGCCGTTCCGTGTGCGGTCAGAGGGAGCTTACTTCTTGAGAGCGGCTTCGCGCTCTTTGACCTGCTCTTTGACCTTCTCGAGGATGTTCTTGGGCACGCTGGCGTAGCGCGAGAACTCCATCGTGAACTGGCCGCGGCCCTGGGTGTTGCTGCGCAGGTCCCCGATGTAGCCGAACATTTCCGAGAGCGGGACCTCGGCGCGGATGCGCACGTTGGTCGGGGTGGGCTCCTGGCCGCTGATCAGGCCGCGGCGGCGGTTCAGGTCGCCGATGACGTCGCCGACGTTCTGATCGGGGACGAACACGTCGACCTTCATGATCGGCTCGAGCAGCTCGGGGCCGGCCTTGGGCATCGACTGCCGGAAGGCTGCCTTGGCAGCGACTTCGAACGCGAGCTGCGAGGAGTCGACCGCGTGGAAGCCACCGTCCGTGAGCACGACCTTGACGTCGACCAGCGGGTAGCCGACGAGCGGGCCCTTGGCCATCATGACCTCGAAGCCCTTCTCGACGGCGGGCACGAACTCCTTCGGCACGTTGCCGCCAACCACTTCGCTCTCGAAGACGAAGCCGGTCCCCGCAGGCTGCGGCTCGATGCGGTACTCGATCTTTGCGTACTGACCGGAACCGCCCGTCTGCTTCTTGTGCAGGTAGCTGTCCTCGACCGTCTTGGTGATGGTCTCGCGGTAGGCGACGCGCGGCTCGCCCACCGTGGCCTCCACGCCGTGGGTGCGCTTGAGGATGTCGACCTTGATGTCGAGGTGGAGCTCGCCCATGCCCTTGAGGATGGTCTCGCCCGACTCCTGATCCACTTCGACGTGGAAGGACGGGTCTTCGGCCACCATCTTGCCCAGGGCGGTGCTCAGCTTCTCGCTGTTGGCCTTGTCCTTCGGCTGAATGGACACCGAGATCACGGGCGCCGGGAACACCATCGGCTCCAGCGTCGCCGGCTTGTTCTCGTCCGCCAGCGTGTGGCCGGTGCGCACGTTCTTGAGGCCCACGATCGCGATGATGTCGCCGGCCTGCGCCGTCTCGATCATGGTGCGGTCGTTGGCGTGCATCTCCACCATGCGCCCGATGCGCTCGGTCTTGCCGGTGAAGGTGTTGATCACGTTGTCGCCCTTGCTCACGCGGCCCGAGTAGATGCGCGTGAAGGTCAAGCTGCCGAAGCGATCATCCATGATCTTGAACGCCAAGCCGCGGAACGGCCTGCTCGGATCGACGATGGCGAATTCACCCGTCGGGTTGCCTTCGAGGTCGATCTCCGGCTGCGGCTCCACCTGCGTGGGATCGGGCAGGTAGTCGACGACCGCGTCCAGCACGAGCTGCACGCCCTTGTTCTTGAAGGACGAGCCGCCATAGGTCGGGAAGAAGGCGCGCGCGATGGTACCCTTGCGGATGCAGCGCTTGATGTCCTCGATGCTGGGCTCCTTGCCCTCGAGGTACATGCCCATCATCTCGTCGTCCTGCTCGACAGCGAGCTCGATCAGCTCCGCGCGATACTTCTCGACGTCGTCCTTCATCGAGGCGGGCACTTCGCCGACCTTGTAGTTCTCGGGCAGGCCCGTGTCGTCCCAGATGTACGACTTGCGCGTGAGCAGGTCGACCACGCCCACGAAGTCGCCTTCCGTGCCGATCGGCAGCACCATGACCAGCGGCTTGGCGCCGAGCACCGTCTTGATCTGACCCACGACGCGGTAGAAATCCGCGCCGAGTCGGTCCAGCTTGTTGACGTAGATGACGCGCGAGACCTTGGAGTCGTTCGCGTAGCGCCAGTTCGTCTCCGACTGCGGCTCCACGCCGCCGGAACCACAGAACACCGCGATGCCGCCGTCGAGCACCTTCAGCGAGCGGTACACCTCGATCGTGAAGTCGACGTGGCCGGGCGTATCGATGATGTTGAAGCGATGATCCTTCCAGAAGCAGGTCGTCGCCGCGGACTGAATCGTGATGCCGCGCTCCTGCTCCTGCACCATGAAGTCGGTGGTGGCGGCGCCGTCATGCACCTCACCGATCTTGTGGATCTTGCCGGTGAGCTTCAGGATGCGTTCGGTGGTGGTCGTCTTGCCCGCGTCCACGTGAGCAAAAATGCCAATGTTGCGATACTTGCTGAGGTCGGTCATGGCTGTGTCGATGTGAAGAGGGTTCGTCGGTCACCACATGGCCCGCCCCCATGCGGCCACGCTGCGGTCATCGTCCGTTTATAAGGGGGCAAGGCGTCGCAGAGCATGGCCCAACGTCAGGGCAGGCGCCGGTGGCTCCGCCCGATAGTCGGTAAGCTCGCGGGTTGTCAATGTTGGTAGCCCGATGGTGGGCATTCCGCCAATAGGCCGAGCTGCCCTCTGAAGCAAGCTTCAGGGGCGATTGCTGCGGCTGCAGCAAGTAGCGAGGCCCGGCTTTCGGCATGCGCGGCACAACGGCGGCTCGCGACAGGACGTTACCGTGCTGTGGTGAGAGCTCTCACGGGGAGCGCCGGCTGTCACACTGCCCAGCCAAGGGGCCGCAGGCGAAGGCGCTTTTGTCGGCCCAGTGGTCGATGAGCGCTGACCGCCAGATCGTGCTCGTGAGCTCTGGCGTCGAACTGGCGTCCGTGGCAACGCGCCCGGGCCATGCAGCACAGCCCACTTCCCGATCGTCGGAGCGGCGTGCTGGCGGTGATCGGCGCGTACTCGTCGTGGGGGCTGTTCCCCCTGTACTTCAAGGCTCTGCACGCTCACCCGCTGGAGGTGCTGGTACACCGGATCATCTGGTCGGCGCTGTTTCTGCTGGCCATCAACGGCGTGCAGCGGCGCTGGGACTGGCTGCGCACGGCGCTGCGTTCACCGCGCATCCTGCTCGGATCGCTGCTCAGCGCCTCGCTGCTCAGCGTGAACTGGTTCGTGTACATCTGGGCCGTCAGCGTCAACCGCGTGATTGACGCCAGCCTCGGCTATTTCATTACGCCGCTGGTTCAGGTGGTGTTCGGCGTGTTGTTGCTGCGCGAGCTGCTGCGGCCCGTGCAGCGGTTGGCGCTCGGCACGGCGGGGCTGGGGGTGTTGTGGCTGACCGCGAAGTTCGGGCAGCTGCCGTGGGTGGGGCTGGCGCTCGCGGCTTCGTTCGGCAGCTACGCGGCGCTGCGCAAGACGGCGCGGCTCGGCGCGCTGGAGGGGCTGGCCCTGGAGACCTGGCTCCTGTTTCCCCTGGCGGTGGGCTACTGGTTCTGGCTCGCGCGCAATGGGCAGAGCGGCTTCTTTGCAAACGGCTCCGCGCAGCAGCTGGCCCTGCTCGCGGCAGGGCCCATCACCAGCATCCCGCTCTTGCTCTTCGCGGCGGGCGCCCGGCGCATCCCGCTCTCGCTCGCCGGGGTGCTGCAATACATCTCGCCCACGTTGCAGCTGCTGCTCGGCGTGCTCATCTGGCACGAGCCGTTCCAGCTCGACAAGCTGCTCGGCTACGCCCTGATCTGGCTGGCGCTGCTGATCTACTCGGCGGAGAGCCTGTGGGTCTGGCTCAGGGGACCGGCCGCGGCCGCGTCCGCGTATCGAACGCCGAGCGCCGGGCTTCCGCCTGATCCGGGAAGGGTGGATAGCAGGTGAAAGTGATCGGGTCCGCGGCGCGGCGCAACGAGCCCAGCGTCGTGGTGCGCCCGTTCGCACGCTGCAGCACACAGCGCTCGCTGCGGTCGACGTCTGGCTGCGTGAGCAGATAGCCCTGGTTGCCCTGGCGCAGCGCCAGGTCGCACTGGCCCAGCTGCGCCGAGCGCAGCAACTGGCGCAGGAACGCGGCATTGCCGCTCGAGCCGTGCAAC
>JAICTU010000012.1 GCA_025936205.1 Polyangiaceae bacterium
CGGTCGCCGAGACCGAGGACATCTACAGCGCCGTCCGCGAGCCCCGGAGCGCCCACTTTTCCGCGGCCACGGTGGTCCCCAACCTGGACGCCGGCGGCACGGAAGAGGGCACGCCCTTCCTGAGCTCTGACGGTCTGTCGCTCTATTTCTTCTCCACCCGGGCGGGCGCGGGCGTGCAGGGCGGCCGTGACCTCTGGGTCACTCATCGTCCAGGGCTCCAGGCTCCCTTTTCCTCCGAGCCGTCCGTGTTGCCGGTGGTGAACGGGCCGAGCATCGACCATCTGCCGCGCCTGAGCCGCGACGAACGGACCCTGATCTTTGTTTCCGGGCGTGAATCACCGAATGAGGGGTCCAACCTCTGGATCACGCGGCGTGGCAGCACGGAGGAGGAATTTGCAGCTCCGGTGGAAGTGGAAGGCATCAACACCAACGCGCGCGAGGAAGGGTTCTCCCTCTCCGACGACGGGCTGACGCTGTTTTTTGCCTCGGATCGCCTGAACGACGACGACATGGACCTGTTCGTGGCGACGCGCGACGACACGGCGGCCAGCTTCGAGTCCGTGGAGCCATTGATCGACCTGAACAGCACGGCGCAGGACCTCGATCCGCAGCTTTCGCCGGACGGCCTGGAGCTGTTTTTTGCGTCCTCTCGCGCGGGGCCGGTGCAGCTTTTCCGGGCCGTTCGCGAGTGCCTCGGGCGCTGAGCATCCGGGGGGATTTTGCTGGCGCGCGTCAGGCCGTCCTTATGTTCGCCCAGCGTGAGAGATCCTGATACTGCTACAGCGAATTGTTCGGCAGAACGCCCCGACCAGAAGCCGCCCTCGAGGCTGCACGGACCCCCCGCATGCTCGGGAAATCCGGGTTAGGCTGGAGCGTGCCTCGACGCATGCGTGTTTTCGAAGCTCTGGGCTCGCGTGCAAGCGCTTGCCTGCTGATCGCCGCTGCCTTTGCTTGCTCGGGGAAAGAGCAGCAGCCATCGGGCCGGTCCGAGCCGAACGCGGCGCAACCGACGACGCCGGCTGGCCCCGAGGTCCCGCACACGGCAGTGCGCGACGAAGGGCACGAGTCCGAGCCCGTGCTGACCATGGTGGACGTTGTTGTCAACGGTCAGGCCAACGGTCAGAAGGAAGAGAAGTGGATCCCCGCGGAGAAGGCGCTGGCAGACGGCCTCACGCTGGTCGACTTCAGCGACGAGTGGACGCCCTACCTGTTTGAAGAGCAGCGCGACCAGGAGGGCAAGCTCCTGCCCAATCGCTACCGGCGCGTGTTCATCGGCCTCGCCAACGATCAACTCGACAGCGACGGCGAGCCGCTCGAAGCTGGCAGCAAGAACTACCTGGAGCTGTACGGCATCTTCCCGTCGTTCTCGGTGTTGCGTGAGCGCTTCCTGAAAGACGAGGCGCAGAGCTGCGTCGATCCCGAGAGCGTGGCGGACCTGCAGTCGGTCAAGGCACTCTCCTTTCCATCGCTGGCGCAACAACGCCGCGATGCGTTCCGCCAGCCCAAGATCGGCAAGGAGCTGGAGAAGGCGCGGCTCGCGGCGCGCGTCGAAACACTGGACGAGCTCGCCGACAAGCAGCCCAAGCTGGCGCCCAAGATCAAGGACTACCAGCGCTGGAGCACCGCCGGCAAAGTGGTGGCGGCCGCGGAGAAGCGGCTGATCTGCGAGGGCTTCCTGAGCCCGCCAGACCCTGCGCCCGTCAAAGGCCGCAACACAACCAAGCACCAGACGGGCGTGCAGGACGGGCCGTTCTCGAACGCGCTGCGCCGCTTCCAGCAGAAGCACATGATCTACGAGGGCCACGCGCTGCGCCCGAAGACGCTGGCCGCGCTGGCCCGCCCCACGGTGGAGAACGATCACGAGGGCCTGCTGCGCGCGCTGCGCGAGCGCGTGATCGCGGCGGCCGACGTGCTGGAGGACGGCTCGACCGACACCAAGAGCGGGCCGCCGACGTACCAGAACAAGGCCGGCGAGCGCGTGCCGATGCGCAACCTCGCCGAGGAGTACACCAATGCTGCCGTGGTGCAGCTCGGCTTTGACAAGCCGGAAGGCGCGCTCGCCTTCTTCAAGCGCCACGAGGCCAAGGACTTCAAGCGTTTCCGCGCGGCCGTGAAGTTAGCCCCGCGCCCCGAGTACTACGCGGCGCACATGGAGCTCTCGATCGTCGTCGATCGTGGCGATGTCTACTACGACCCGTGGTTCGACGACAAAGACCACTGGAAGTACCCGGTGCGTCAGAAGTTCCCGAGCCTGACGCTGTACGCCGACTACCAGGGCCAGAAGCTGCCGCTCGTGCGCTGGCGCACGACCATCGGCGGCTGGCGTGCCGAGCAGGGCAGCAACGGCTACGAATACTACCGTTACAAAGGCTCCGACGTGGGGCCGCGCGTGCTGCGCAAGGTCTCCGCGGGCCCGGTCTGGATCGCCCCCGAATCGACGCCGATCCGCAGCCTGGTCAAGAGCAAGAAGGTGAACGGCCGCTACCAGAACATCGTCAACTACGACGAGCTCGGTCCCGGCTACACGTCGGCCTACGGCGTGGTCGCCGGCTACTTCGTGATCCCCGGCCAGGGCGACGCCCCCGACGTCGATCGCGGCATCCGCGCGCACGGCTCTTCCGACTACCTGTCGATGTACAGCGCCAACGGTTATTCGCATGGCTGCCACCGCCTGCCGAATCACCTGGCGATCCGCCTCTACGACTTCATCCTGCAGCATCGCAACACGATCGTGCACGGCGACGCGCCCATGGATTTTGCGCGCCAGTTCCTCTACTCGGACCAGGTCTACGAGATGCGCATCCCGTCGCGCGGCTTCGAGTTCGAGCTCGATCCGCCGATGAGCGTGAACGTGCTCGAGGGCAACATCAAGGGTCTGCTCCAGAAGCCGGTGGAGGGCCCCGTGCCCAAACCCGGCGTGCGCTACCCACCGTCGGCGCTGCCGCCCGAGGATGAGGTCGACACGACCAGCACCGCCTCACAGCGGGCGCGGGCCGCAGCCGACAAGGGCGCTCCATGAGCCGAGGCATTTTTCTCGGTGGCTGGCTGCTGACGGGCGCGCTGCTGCTCGCGAACGCCTGCTCCAATTCGAGCCCCAAGCCCGACACGGTGGAGCCCCCACCAGCGCCAGCAGCGGCTCCCGCGCCGCCGCCGGTCGCGCCGACCCCGGCGCCCGTCCCGCCCACATCGGCGGCAACGCTGGCCAGTGCGCGCCTCTCGCCCGATGCGGGCGCTGCAGCCGCTGCGCCGTCGCCCACGGTCAAGCTCGTGGTGCGCACCTTCCCGGGCAAGAAGGGCGTGGTCATGTGGGGCGGCAAGCGGCTCGGCTTCGTCGAGCGCAACATGCCGCTCGTGATCGAACGTCCGCGCGACAGCGGCCCGCTCGACCTCGTGATCCGCGTTCCGGATTTCGTGCCGGTGCACACGCGCGCGTACACGTTCAGCGACGCCAATATCGACGTGAAGATTACGCCGCTGGATAAGAAGGACACCATCTACGGGTACAAGGAGCCGTTGCCGCCGGATGCGGGGCTGCCCTTCCCGGGAGAACCCACGGACATTCCCGAATAATTGGCGGGGGGGCTCGGCGCTGCGCGTCGCTCATCGACAATAGGATGAGCCCTCGGTAGCAGCAGCAGATGTTGCAACAGTTGCAGCGGCTGTTTCCGCATCGTGCAGATCCGTGGACGGGTGCGTGCCGAGCAGCTCCATCCGACGGTTCCGATCCGCGCAGCGCGGATCCAGAGCCCTGTAGGACACAGGCGTGCAACGGCAGCAGTTGCAGCGGCTGTTTTGCGTTTCTTCGCCGAGATGGCCGACAATCTCCGCCAGGCTCCGACGCTGCGTGCGCAGCGCTCGCCCAAGCTGTCGAGGAGTTGGAGTCAGTGAAGTGTTGGAGCTGCCAAAACTCGGTGCGGACATGAATGCAGCATACACCGCTGATCTCGACGCTCCCGAGAGCCTCGTGGAGCGGCGATCGGCGATGGGATCCGAGCAGAACCTGATCTTGCCGACAAGTGCGTGCCTGGTGCAGCGTTGAGGGCACTGCGTGGCTGCGGCGAGCTGGTCAACGATGCTGGCACGTTCGCTGCTCGTGAAACGTGTCCAGCAACTTCGCGCGTTGCGTCCAAGCTTAACGATGGGCAGACGATCCGCGCCGCGCGGATCCTTCGCTGCTGCTGCAGCCGTGACGGCAGAGGTTGCGGTTGCTGCTGGTCGGGTTCAGCAGCGTGCTCAACCTCGCCGAGGGGCTCGGCTCGGCCGCTGCAACCGCGCGGCTGCGCTTTGAAAGCGCGCGCGGCTCACTCCACGAGGCACAGGCAGCTCCGCGGGTCGCCGCCGCTGCTGCCCTTCACTCGCGACCTTCCTCTCTCGGCGGGTCGATGACCTGCACGTTGTCCAAGCCGGTCTCGAGCAGTCGAGCCTGCAGCACGAGATCCGCCAGGTTCCAGCCGCGCGGCCCCGTGACTTCGTCGAGCGCTGCGTCGCGCTCGTCGGGGGAGAGCAGTTCGATGGCCTGCGGCGCTTCCTCGGACTCCAGCTCATTCGCCTGCGCAATCGCGCCGTCTTCCAGCGCGACCTCGAAAGCGGCCGGCGTCGTCTCGTCATTTTGTTCCGCGCTGGGATCGGCGCTCGCGCACGCGAGGGCCTGCAGCGCGATCCAACCTGCCAAGAGCGATTGCACGAAAAGTTTCATGGTGATCTCCGAACGACGCGAAGGAGAGTTGTCAACGTCGTCGATTCGCCTTTCAGCAACTGCCGTGCCGAGCGCCACTCAGCTGAGGGAACAGCCATTTTGATGCTGGTTCGTCTCCTGGCGCGCAATGGGGGCCGAAGCCGCATTTCCCAGGATTAAGACAGCAAATCCCGCGCTGGAGAGAAGCGGCGGGCTCATCCTGGTGGGCGGAGGGGCCGAGCGGCGCCGAGCCCCTCGAGTTCTGATTGTTCTGTTCCTGGCACGCGGTTAGGCTCGCAGCCGAAACAGGGGGTTGCGATGGGGGGAGAGCTCAGTATGCGGATCGTTCGGCGTCTCGGATCAGCCATCATGGCGTTGGCGATCACCGGTGCTGGCCTGCTCGTAGCGAAGAGCGCGCATGCGGGAGTCGGCATCGCGGCCGATGTCGAGGCGGACGTGCCGGTCGACAGTGAGGCGGACACAGCGGTGGGCGTCGCGGCGCGGCTCGAATACCGCCTGCACCTGCCGTTGTTCGTCCTCATTCCGGAGGTCGGGCTTCACTACGCGAGCTTTGACTCGAACCCCGCGCTGTTGCGGGGCATCGCCGGCGCGCGCATTGGCTTCGGTGAGATTGTGCGCTTCGGTGCTTATGCGCACGCCGGTGTTGGTTCACTGTCGTTCGACAACGGCGGCGACGACGTATCGGGTTTCACTTTCGATGTCGGGGGGTTCCTCGACTTCACGCTATTGCCGTACCTGAACATGGGCGTGCACGCGGGCTACGGCTTCGTCGATCTCTCGGACTCCGACTCGCTGAAGTGGATCCCGCTCGGGGTTCACGTCGAGCTGGTGCTCTGAGGTCGACTCAGAAATACACGGCCGAGCCGATGTGCAAGCTCAGCTCGTTCACGCTCGCGTCGCCGGGCGGTGTGCTGATGCTGGCGACGGTCTCTGTCGCGGGCATGTTCAGATCGATGCGAACGCCACCCAGTTGACCCGAACCGTGTGCATAGCGAAGAGCTATCGTGCTGGAGAAGGCAACGGCGGGGCTCACCTGGCCGGGCGCGAGCAGGTACTTGTTGCTCAGCTCGAAGCCGGCCGTCGCTCCGTAAAAGTCGATCTGCGTGTCGGGGTAACCGTCAGGCTCGGCCTCGTTGCTGCGATCGCTGAACAGCCCGCCGCCGGCGGCGAACGCGGGATTGAGCTGCACTCGACCGCCGAGACGCGCGTTGACGACCGGTACGTTGTCCACGCCCAGATCGCGCGAGTGCACGCGCGACTGATAGTCCGCCTCCAGGGCGATCCAACCCGCGTCGAAATAGTAGGCGAGAGCAGCGCCGCTGCGCAGCGCCAGCATGGGCTGGAAGACGAAGTGGCTGACGTCCTGGTCTCCGGGCGCGAACCGGTCGAGCCCCGGCCCACCATGGCTTTCGACCGTGGTCGCGCGCTGCGACGAGTACACGGCGAGCCCCGGGCCGCGCAGCGACAGCCCGAGCCGCAGGTGATCGTTCAGGTCGAGCTGCAGCCCCAGCGCCGGTCCAAAGCCGAAATGGTCCTGGCTGTAGATGATCTGCTGCTGGACGAAGCCGTCGCTCGCGAAGTCTGCTGTTCGCCCGGCTGCGTTCGGCGCTACGAAGCCGCCCGCGAACAGCGACGACAGCACGCCGCCGTCATAGAGCCCGTGCAGCGCGAAGCCGACGGTGAGCCGATCGCTCAGCCGTAGACCAGCGCCGAGCGCCACCACATAACGCGCTTGACTGATGCCCAGCGCGGCCACCGCCGACGCGGACCGGCCATCGATCACCAGCGGCAGCGACGAGCGCAGCACCAGGTCCAGCGAACGCGGCACGAACACTCCCACGCCCCCGACCAGCGTGGGCGACAGGCGACGCACGAAGCTCAAGCCGGTGGGCGCGGTCACGATCTCGGTAAAGTCCCCCGGAGCTTGCTCGCCCGTGGAGGCCGAGAGCAGCTCCGGCAAGCGATAGCGCCTGACCACGAACGCGGTGGCCGTCACATCCACCGAGTCGTTCTGGGTGCGCGCCAGACCGGCAGGATTGTAATAGAGCGCACTACCATCGCGCACCGTCGCCGTCACGGCCCCGCCGCTCATGGCCGCTTCGTTGCCGACGAGCAGCTCGTCCTCGTTGCCCGCGGAGGCGGAGCGCGCAACGCAGAGCAGCCCCAGCGCCACCGCGGACCATTTGCCCAGAGCTGCGCGCATGCGCGGCAGGCTAACAGAGGACCCCGCGCTGCGTCGACCGCGGCCGGCTACCTCGGGCAGCCGCAGCCGGGGCGTATCGTGAGGCCGTTGTTCTCGCAGGTGGTGCTGGCCGCCCGGCAGTCGAAGTACTCGGGGCAGCTGCCGCAGCTGCTGGCGAGGTAGTCGGGGCAGAGTTGTTCGAGCGGCGGGGGCTCGACGTCGGCGCACTCCTCGTAGCGCGCGCGGATCGTGTTCGCGCTGCGCAGGCAGGCCGCCATCAGCGCCGAGCCGTCGCAGGTGGGGCCGATCACGAAGCGGTGCCGGGTCAGCGCTTCCGACACCGCGGATGTGGTGGACCCCTGCAACAGGTACGCGCGGCGCAGCGTCGCGGTCACGAAGCCGTCCGGCACTAGTTCGAGCACCTCCGCCGGCACGGTGAAGGCGCCCGCGCCGTCGGCGGGCGAGCATTCGATGTGATAGGCGACGTTTTCGTCGCCCGGCAGCAGACTGACGTCGAGGCTGAGCTGCAGCGAGTTCGCGCCCCAGCCGTTCCAGGTGAGAGGGAGGGCACCTCGCTCGAAATGGCGGCTTCGCTCCAGCTCGGGGCTGGAGATCACGGCCGGAAGCGACAGAGAAGGGAGCTCGACGCTACCGCCGAAGCTCCCGCCGCTCGCGGAAAAGCCGGGGTCGACACCAGCAAGGCCTTGCGCAGCTTCCTCCGCTCCGAACCGGAATGGTTGAGCGCCCAGCGCCTGCTGCAGGACGGGGGAGTCGAGCGCCTGCTCGCGGAGCTGCAGGGCAATCGCTCGATCTCCGACCTGGCGCGCGCCACCGGCAAGAGCCGCTTCGCGGTGGCGCGCTGGCTCTCCGGGCAAACACAGCCTCGGCTGCCCGACTTTTTATCGCTGGTGGAGGCCACCTCGTACCGCTTGCTCGACTTCGTGGCCGCGCTGGTCGATCCGGCACGGCTGCCGGCCCTTCGCGACGGCTGGCGCGCGCTCACTGCCGCGCGCCAGGGGGCATACACCTCACCCTGGTGCCACGCGGTGCTGCGCCTGCTCGAGACGGAGCGCATGGCAGCTCTGCCGCGCGTCGACGACGCGGACATCGCCGCGGAGCTCGGTCTGACCATCGTGGAGACGCGCGCGGCGCTCCAGCTGCTGGAGAGCACCGGCCAGATCGAGCGGCAGCACCAGCGCTGGCTGGTGCAGCAGACGCTCAACGTCGACCTCGCCGCCGATCCGGACGCCGTGCGGCGCTTGAAGGCCTGGGCGGCGGAGATCGGTCTGCGCCGCATCACCAGCGGGAGCGAGGGCCTCTACTCGTACAACCTGTTTTGCGTCTCCGAGAGTGACTATCGGAAGCTGCAGAGCTTACATCGTGCCTACTTTCGGCAGCTGCGCGCGATCGTGGCAGAGAGCACACCCTCCGAGCGCGTCGTCATGACGAACCTGCAGTTGTTCTCGCTGAGCAGCGGAGAGTAGAGCTGCGCCGAGTTGGAGCGTTCTCGAGCGAAACGCCCCTGCGGGTGTTTCATGTAACTTTTGCATGAAGGCAGATCGTGACCCATGCTGAAAGTGTGGTTCGCTTTCGTTGGCAGTTGACGTGTGGGTTGAGCTTGATCCTCGCCTGTGGCGGTGGTGGCAAGCCGGGACAGAGCTTGATCGGCGCGGGAGGCACGAGCGCCGAGGGTGGGGAAGGTGGCCTCGGTGAGGCCGGTACCACCGGCGAGCTGAAGAGCAATCCCGAGGTCACCGAGGAATTTCCCGTCGGGGACGGTGGCAGCGGTGGCTCCACGGAGCCGGTGGCCGTGGAGCAAAACCTGATCGCCTTCCGCCTGGAGCCGGCCGATCAAGTGCTGAAGGTCCAGCTCGGTCAAGCCGGCACGGTCGACTATCGCGCCTACGGCCGCTTCGCGAGCGATCCGGACACGGAAGTCGAGCTCACCGAGCGCACGGTCTTCTACGTTCCCGACAACTATCTCGTCGGCAGTTTTCCCGCCGATGGCAGCCACACGCTCACCACACGTCTGCCGAGCGACTCCGCGGACGCGCAGCAGCGCGGCGGCACCTTGACGGTGCGCGCGCAGGCTTCGAACAGCGACGGCACCGTGAGCACGGCGACCACGCCGCTCACCGTGGAGCTGGAGGGGCAATGGTTGCCGCCCGAGGCGTCGCCGCTGGCGAGCCCGGCGTTGCCCGCCGATCCCGCGGCGCAGTTCGTGGGCACGCCCACGCCGGCGCGCGCTCCCTTGCTCGCCTACCCCAATGACGGCGTGCTGTTGCCGCCCAACCTGGGCCGGCTCGAGGTGCACTTCCAGCCCGGAGCAGTGCAGAACACGCTGTTCGAGGTCGAGCTGAAGAGCCAGAGCACGGACCTGAAGTACTTCACTCGCTGCTACGCCGATAGCGCGGAGTTCGTCGCCGGTGCCTGCGCCTTGATCATCGCCGGCTCGGACTTCGACAACCTCGCTGCGTCCAACCAGGGCACGGGGCCCGTGCAGGTGACGGTGCGCGGCAGCGACGAGAACGGCACGTTCGGAGAGTCGGACAGCATCGAGATCGAGTTCGCGGCGCAGCGCATCGACGGCGCCGTCTACTATTGGACCACCTCCAACGGCAGCAGCATCGAGCGCTTCGACTTCGGTTCGGGGCAGTCCGAGCCGGAGACCTTCGCCAAGGCGGAGAGCGGCGTAGCGAACAACTCCTGCGTGGGCTGCCATGCGCTCTCGCGCCAGGGCGACAAGATCTTCTACAGCCTCGGCAACTCGGATCGCGGCGAGCTCATGTACGTGGGCGACATGAGCAAGAGCCCGTCGGACTCCGGCTTCTACACCTACAACGGCGCGACCGCCGACTTTCCGCTAGCGACCGGTTCCAAGCAGAACCGCGTGCTCACCGGCTCGTTCAACCCCGACGGCTCGGAGTTCGTCGCCGTTGCTCCCGTCAATGATCCAGAAGCGGATCAGAAGCTCTTCTTCCACGATGGAACCACCGGGGTGCGGAGCGGCTCGGTGACGTTGCCTTTCATTCCCACCCAGCCCGATTGGTCACCGGATGGGGATCGCATTGCGCTCACCGCCATCGATCGCAATCGCGCCACCATCAGCTTCCTCGGCGGCGCGATCACCATGCTGGAGCGCAGCAACGGCGTGTGGGATGCCAACTCGCTCACGACGATCGTGCCCGCGGCGGTCAACCAGAACCAGTTCAATCCGACGTTCTTCCCGGACGGCTCGGTGCTGCTGTACACGACGGTCGAACAGAACAGCTACACGGGCGACGAGGCCAACGCGTGCAACCAATCCAGTGTCGCTAGCACCAACGACTGCGACGGCTACTCGGATCCCGCCGCCAAGACCTGGGCAGTCGAGCCCAAGGCGGGGGCCACGCCCATACGGCTCGACAACGCGGCCCGACCCGGCGTCGCCGATCAGCTGTATCCGCCCCCGCAAACCACCGCGGCAGTGGGCGATCTGATGGATACGTACCCGAAGCCCGCGCCGTTCGTGACCTCGCACCGGGGCAGAACCATCGGTTGGTTCACCGTCGGCTCGCAGCGACGCGCTGGTCTGCGCAAGTTCTTTCCACATGGCAGCGCGGTCGGTGACCCTCAGACGCAGGCCCTGCTCTGGATGTTCGCGATCGACCCCGGGACGGTGAAGGAAGGCCAGGACGGCAGCTATCCCGGCTTCTTCCTGCCCTTCCAGGATCTCACGACCTCGAACCACATGGCGCAGTGGACGCAGCGCATCGTGAGCGACGAGCCGCCGCCGCCTGCGCCCGCGCCGCCGCCTGCGCCCGCGCCGCCGCCCCCTCCGCCGCCTGCGCCCACGATCTTGCGCTGAAGCGTTCGCCGCTCAGGGCAGGGCCAGGCCCTGCAAGACCTTCCAGGCGCGCAAGCTCTCGATCTCGAAGAGTATCGTCAGCGAGCACCTGCGCGCGCTCGAGGACGCCCTGGGCGCTCGCCTGCTCGAGCGCACCACGCGGCGCGTGGCTCTCACGCAGACGGGGGAAGGGGTGCTGGCCGCCGCGGGCCGCATGCTGGTTGCCGCGGACGAAGTCGCCAGCATCGCCGAAGCCACGCGCTCCGCTCCCAGCGGCGTGCTGCGAGTGGCGGCGCCGGTCTTCCTGGGCACCGTTTTGGTGGCGCCCGCCATTGCCCGCTTGTGTGCGAAGTATCCGGAGCTGCGAGCCGAGCTGCTCTCGAGCGACGAGAAGACCGATCCGATTGCCCAGCGCCTGGATGCGATGGTGTCCGTGAACGTGCCGCAGGATACGGCGCTCACGTCGCTGCAGCTGGGCAGCGACATCGAGATCATTGCCGCAGCTCCGGAGCTCGTCGCTCGCTGGAAGAGCGCGACGCAGCCCAAGGACCTGCTGGCGGCGCCGTGGGTTGCGCACAGCGCCATACCCTCCGGCGCTCAGTATCAGTTTCGCAATCCGCGGGGCTCGCCGCAGCGCCTGGCACCGCCGCTCGCGCGGGTCCTGGCCAATACCTCCGACGCGATTCGCTCGCTGATCGCTTCGGGCACCGGGTTCGCGGTCGTGCCGCAGCGCCTGGTGCAGGGAGAAATCCGCGCCGGGCGCATCGTACGGGCGCTGCCGGAGTGGAAGGGCCGCACGATCCGCCTGCATGTTTGCCTGCCTTCACGAAGGCACCCAGCGGCCCGTGTGACCCTGTTTCTGGACGAGCTCCGCGCTGTCTTCAGCGGGTTCGAGAGCGAGACCCAACAACCCGCCGCGTTGCGGCGAGCAGTCGACGCGGCGCAATTGCAGCGAGCCGCGCGCAGCGGATAGTGGGCTCGGCGACGTTCGTCGCAACGCGTCGTCAGGAGGGCCTTCCTGGCGTCGCCCGGCGAGCGCAATGCCGAGCTACTCACGTACTTGGTCGAGTGGGCATTTTTTGAGAGCGCGGGACGGCGTTCTCGAGCGAGGATGCGTTTGCTGACCGGGGCCCGCTGTGGCCCGCAGGATAGGGGACGAGACTGCTCGATGAAGACATTGCTTGCTCTATCTTTGATGGCTGGTGCCGTAGCTCACCTTTCACCAGCCTGGGGCCAGACTCCACCGCCAGCCCCCACGCCGGCTGTTGCTCCGCCGGCGGCGCCGCCTCACACCGGGCCCGATATCGAGATCTACGGCACGCTGTATCCCTTCACCGAGTACACCCAGGCCAAGAGCGCGACGGCGGGATCGGCGGCGGATCTGGACGGGCGCTTCCGCATGAGAGTGGGGACCTCGAACCTCGGCTTCCGAGGGGGGCTGCCCATCACCGACACGCTGAAGCTCATCTGGCAGGTGGAGAGCGCGGTCCCGCTCGACGGTGATACTCCCCCCGCCGGGGCCATCGCCAGCCGCAACAGTCACGTCGGCTTCGCGAGCGACTACGGCACTCTCATCTTCGGTAACTGGGACACGCCCTGGAAATGGGCGCATGTCACGACCATCAATCCGATCCGCGCGGGCTACGACTGGGACTACACCATGGTCCTCAGCACGCCGGGCTACGGCGTGAACGCGATCGGCGGCACGGCGGCCTCCTTTGAACGCCGCGCGCCCAACAGCATCCAGTACTGGAGCCCGAACGTGTCCGGTTTCACGCTGCGCCTGACGTACTCGCTCGACGAGGGCAAGACGCAGGCGAATCCAGCCGCCATGCCCCCGACGGTGGCCGTCGATCCCTACTTGATTGGGGCCAACCTCAACTACGAGGGCTTCGGCTTCCGTGTCCGCTACGCCTTCGAGCTCCACAAGGACTTCTTCGGGCTGAGCCAGCTCGGCGGCAACGGTGCCTCTGCCACCAACGGCTCCTCCACCGACGTGGGGCACGCGCTGACCATCCAGTATCTCACGTCGAGCACGGACGCCCCCACTCGGCTCGTGCTCGCGGGCGATCTCCTGCAATACAAGGACGACGACAGCGCGCCGGGCGCGATCAACGAGTACACACGCCCGGGCGTCTACGCGCTGGTCGAGCAAGCGTTTGGCCCGCATCACGTCTTTGGGGCCTTCGGCATGGGTCTGGAAGGCAGCTGTGAGCTCGTCGGTGGCGCGGACTGCGCTGCGAGCGACAAGACCGGCGCCATGTACCTGAACCTCGGTTATCTGTACGCGATCACCGCCGCGACCAACGTCCACGCGACGTTCTACGACGTCATCAACGATGACGGCGGGCGCTTCGGGAGCCTGGGCGGCATTGCAGCGGGCGCTGACCAGATCGGCTTTGGCATCGGCGTGATCCACGTGTTCAACGTGGGGCTGCTCGGTACCCCTCCCCCCGCGAAGTGATCGGCAGGATTGTTCGGCGCATCCAGACAGTGTGTCTGGCCAAGCGACGGTGATGTCGCCGAGAGTGTCGTGTTAGGGATCGCCTGTCTGTTTCGAGCAGGAGGTCCCGATGACTCATTCGTGTATCGTGAGCGCCCGATGGCTGCTGTTCGTGCTGTCAGGGTTCGTTGGGCTGGGATGTGAGAGCTCCGGCGCAGACCAGCGGGAGGCCAATTCGCGGCCCGGCAATGTCAACACGGGGATTGGCATGGTTTCGGGCGCTGCCGGCACGAGTTCAGCACCCGGCGCCAGCAACCCGGACACGGGTGCGTCTCCGCTGGAGGGCGCCCCGAATGGCGCCAACGGTGAAAGGGAGCAGAATGTCGCTGACGTCCCGCTTTCGCCACCCGACAGCGCCGGAACGACCACGGGCATGGGAACACCGATCGGCGCTGCGGGTACGGGGTCGGACGGGGGCTCGAGCGGAGCTGCCCCGGCGTCGCCCGCGTGTCCCGCGACTACGACCGCCCCAGCGGGCGAACGGACCGAATCTCTGATGGTGGGCGGGCAGAATCGCAGCTACCTGTAGCCTTCGTGAGGGCCGTGATCGCGCAGTTGCAGCGCGAACTCTGCATCGACGCGAAGCGCATCTATGCTTCGGGCTGCTCCAATGGCGGCGGCATGAGCTACAAGCTCGCGTGTGATGCGGCCGATCTGATCGCGGGAATTGCTCCCGTGGATTTCGACTGCGTCGTCGGCGAGAACAACATTCCCTCGTGCGGTGGCTGCAACCCTGGCCGCCCGATCTCGGAGATCCAGTTCCGGGCCACGGGGGACGCCTTGGTGGCGTATGATGGCGGCCCGGCGCCGATCCCTCAGGGCATGGATTTTCCAGGCGCGCGGCAGAACTTCTCGGATTGGGGCGAGATCACCGCCTGCAGCGGCACGCCGCAGGCGGTGCCCGGTCGTGCCGCGTGTGAGACCTTCCCCGCCTGCGGAGGTGGCGTGGAGACCATGCTCTGCACACGCCAGGGTGGTTCGCACTGCGGCAACTATCAGGCGCTGGACATCGCAAATACGGCCTGGGAGCAGTTGCAGCACGCCTCGTTGCCTTGACGGCGGTCAGGGCGGGATGAGCTCAGCCGCCCTCGGCGGGCGTTGACGCCTCGGTCTTGTCGAGGCACCCGACCCCCGAGAGCGGCGCAGGCAGTGGGAGCGTCAGCGGCTTGCCGCACCCCGGGACCACCAACGTTCTGAAACGCGCAGGCTGACAGCCGTGTCGCAGGTCCGCGAGTGAGCTGCGCCAAGAGGCGGCTCACCTGGTATAGTTCGCCGGACCAACTGCTGGGAGGAGAGCATGGCCGAACCGTTCGACAATCCTTATCGAGCGCCGCTCCACACGTCCGAAGCACCGAGCGGGGAAGCCGGAGATTTCACGATCCAACAGGCGCTCAGCGACGGCTGGGCTGCAACAGTGAACAACTTTCCACTCTGGCTCGGCGTGGGCATCGTCGCGTTCCTGATCGGAGGAGCCTCCGCCATCACGGTCATTGGATACTTCCTCGTCCTGCCCGTGCTCAGCTACGGAAGCATCAGGTTTCTGCTCAACATGCTGGACGGCAAGGCCGAGTTCAACGACCTGTTCGCCGGCTTCTCCAAGTACGGCGCCACGCTCGGCCGCATGTTGCTGCTGATGGTGGTACTGATCCTGCTGGGCCTGGTGTCGGAGAGCCTGATCTTCATCGGCTCGTGGCTGCAATCGAGCGTGCTCTCGCTGATCGGCAGCCTCGTTTACCTGGCTTGCGTCGTGTTCGTGATTCTGCCGACGTCGTTCGCCTTCTTTTTCGCAGTGGATCGCGATCTGCCCGCGCTGGATGCGTTGAACGCCTCGTGGCGCATCACCCGTGGGAAGCTGCTCAAACTGGTGGGCTTGGGCCTCTTGGCGGGCTTGATCGCCGTATCCGGCATCCTGGCGCTGGGCGTCGGCGTGGTCTTCACGATGACGATGTCGTACGCCATGTTCGCCTCCGCCTACCGGCAGATGACGGGCCCGGCTCCGGCGGCAGCCTGAAGCTACTGCTGCCCCAGCGATTCGATCCAGGCTTGCAGCACGGTCACGTAGCCCAGGTCGATGCGGTTGCGGCCGATCGGGGGCATGCGCAGCGGTGCTTCCGCGGTGTCGGCGCGGACGAAAATGTAGGAGTCTTCGGGGTGGCCTGGATCGATCAGGCGCGAGGGCAGGCTCGGGTTCCCGCTGCGCGGCCGCTGCGTCAGGCCTTGCTGATCGAGCGGTGTGAGGTAGCGCGCGTCCCAGCCGTTGACGGTGCCCTCGTTGCCGGCATGGCACATCGAGCAGTTTCCGTCCCAGTAGGAGCGGACGCGTCGCTCGAGGCTCTCGTTCTCGTCGGAGATGCTCGCCAGCCTCGGCACGACCTGTGTGGCCGTGTTGTCGAAGCTACGATCGGCGAGGAAGCCCCAACCCGACCAGGCCACGAGCTGGTTGATGGCGGGGAATTCGTCCGAGTAGCTGTGCTCGCGGTTGAGCTGCCGGGTCCGTAGGCCCAGCACGTAGCCGGAGGTCGCTCCGTGGCAGGTGTTGCAGTCGCGCGGGCCCGGATAGAAGTAGGACTGCTCCCGCTCGCTGCCGTCGGCGCCGCGGATCCAGAGGGGATCGGTCTCGCTCGTCAGCATCAGCACCGCATCCGTCTGCGCCTCGTTCCACTTGTAGGTGACGCCGTAGAACGTGCCGCCGCGTGCCGCGATCAGGAGCCGCGTTTCCAGCCGGGTGCGAGCCTCGGGTTGGCCTTCGTCGAGAGCCATCTCGAAGTGTTTCACGAACACCGTGCCTTCCGGCACCTGCCAGGGCGTGACGTCGGACGTCTGGATCGCTCCGAGCTCCGGCAAGGACATCCAGCGCTCTTTGAACGCTCCGTCACTCCAGAGCGGGGACTGTAGGTCGTAGGGGACCAGGCCCGGCGCTGGCTCCAGCGTGGCCACGTCGGCGAACGCTCCCGTCTGGCTGAGCAGGCTCGGAAAGGCCGGGAGGTTGTCGTCGCCCTCGCGCGGCGCCTGGTAGGCGTCGGGAGGGAAGTTCAGATAGGCCGGTGGACGCGGCCCCGGCGAGCCCAGGCCCTGCTCGTACAGCAGCTGGGCGTGGTCGACGCCACCGCACGCGCTCGCTCCCGAGAGCAGCGCCGCGAGCGCACCGCGAGCTGCGCCCCGAGAGGTCCCCATGCCAAGAGAGTCGGACATACGAGCCAGATCCAAAGCGAATACAGTAAGAGTGAAGTCGATCGACACTTCTGCCACGGTCCGAGTGGCGACGCCAGAGGTTCGTGTGCGCCCGAGTGCGTGGCGTTCTCCGAATGCTTCCCGTGCGGCGCCCACTCCTTTGGGGTGTGTTTCAGCGTAGATGCACCGTGAATCGTTCAAGCTAAACTGTGTTTGTCGGGCTCCGCCCGGTCTGTTCGGAGCAGTCGTTTGGCGCTGATCTTGGTCGTAGAAGACAACGAGTTGAACGCGGACATGCTGAGCCGGCGCCTGAAGCGAGCCGGGCACGACGTGCTGCTCGGCGGCGATGGGCAGGCGGGAGTGGAGCTGGCCCGGCAGCACCAGCCGGATCTGGTGCTCATGGATATGAGCTTGCCGATCCTGGATGGCTGGGCAGCGACGCGCGCCCTCAAGGCCGATGCCAGCACGGCGCATATTCCGGTGATGGCGCTGACGGCCCACGCCGTCAAAGGAGAACGCGAGAAGGCGCTCGGAGCAGGTTGCGACGAGTACGACACGAAGCCGGTCGAATGGAGCCGGCTCTCGGGCAAGATCGCGCAGCTGCTGCAGGCGCGTCCGAGCTCAGGGGAATGACATGAGCAAGATCTTGATCCTGGATGATGATCACGCCTTCGGCGATCTGACGCGCCGGCGCCTGGAACGGCAGGGCTTCAACGTGCAGGTGCACGCCAGCGCTCACGGAGCGATGGATTCACTGCTGCGCGGCGGCTTCGACCTGGTGATCCTGGACGTCAAGATGCCCGGCTTGACCGGTACCGACGTGATCCAGCTGATCCGCCGTTCCAGTAACGGTCACATCAAGGTGATGTTCTACAGCAGCTCCGACACGCAGGAGCTCCGGAAGCTCGCGGACCTGCACGGCGCCCAGGGGTTTCTGACCAAGACGGCGAGCAGCGGGGAGCTGGAGTTTCGGGTGCGCGAGCTGCTCGGCGCTCCGCGATCTTCGAGCAAGGCCTCCCAGCGCTTGCCCCGGGCCTGAACGCCGAGCGGGCGCCGCCTCACGCCACTCTGCCGCTGTCGCGGCGCGGGCGTTCGGAGGCGTGCTCGGTCCATCTGGACTTCATGAGCGCGTTCACCTGGCGCTCTACGACGTGCATCAGCTCGGCGCGCGAGTGCGCCACCTTCTGGATCACGCGCGTTGCGGACTCCTGCAGCACCTTCTGTTCGTTTTCGCTGAGCTCCTTGGCAGTCGCGACCACCACCGGTAGCTGGCAGTGGCGCGGGTCTTCCTTGAGGCGGCGCAAGAATTCGAAGCCGTCCATTTCCGGCATCATCAGATCCAGCACGATCAGCCCGGGGCTGATCGTCTCGATGGCGCGCAGGCCCTCGTTGCCGTTGGCCGCTGTCGCCACCGGGTAGCCCGCACCGCGCAGCGTGCGCTCGACGATCTCACGCATCGACTCGTCGTCGTCCACGACCAGCACGGTGAAGTTGTCGTTGGAGGGGGTGAGCCAGCGGCGCACGGTGCGGATCAGGTGCGCAGGGTGGATCGGCTTGACCAGATAGTCCGTCGCTCCAAGGGCCATGCCCAGCTCGGGGTCGTCCAGCGACGTGACGATCACGACCGGGATCCCCGCCGTCTCCTGATCCTCCTTGAGCAGCGCCAGTACGCTCCAGCCTTGCTTGGCGGGCATGTTGATGTTGAGCACGATCACCTGCGGGCGTTGTTGACGGGCTGCTTCCAGCCCGTCATCACCCGTGCGCGCCCACTCGACGCGGAATCCTCGTTCCGAGAGCGTGCCGCTGAGCGTCGCGTAGGTGGATTGATCGTCGTCGATGACCAGCACCAGCGCGCCGTCCGCGTCCAGGTTCGCTTCCAGCGAGCGCCGGCTCAGGCGCCGCACCTTCTCCGGCAGGCGCACGGTGAACGTGGAGCCCTGCCCGGGGCGGCTCTGGACCTCGATGCGGCCGCCCATCATCTCGCAGAAGCGCTGGCTGATGGCCAGGCCCAGCCCCGTACCGCCGTAGCGACGGGTGGTGGAGGAATCGGCCTGCATGAAGGGGCGGAAGAGCCGAGCGCGCTGCTCGTCCGAGATGCCGATGCCGCTGTCCGAGACGCGCAGCTCGAGCCAGCCGTTGCCGTCCAGCCCGACCTCCAGCTTGATCTTGCCGCCGTTGGTGAACTTGCAGGCGTTGCTCATCAGGTTGATCAGCACCTGGCGCAGCTTCTGCTGATCGTAGCTGACGATGTCCGGCGCCTTGGTGTATTCGATCTCCAGCTGATTGCTCTGGCGCTGCGCCAGCGGTTCGATGGTGTCGCGAATGGTCGTGATCAGCTCGCGCAGGTCGAACTCCTGCACGTCCAGGTCCATCTTGCCGGACTCGATCTTGGACATGTCGAGCACGTCGTTGATCAGGGACAGCAGGTGCGTGCCCGAGCTGTGGATCTTCTTCAGGTCCGCGTGCAGCTCGGGCTGGTTGCCGGCTTCCGCGTCTTCCATCAACAGCTCGCTGTAGCCGATGATGGCGTTCAGGGGCGTACGCAGCTCATGGCTCATGTTGGCCAGAAACTCGCTCTTGGTGCGGCTCGCCTGCAGCGCCGCATCACGCGCCTGGCGCAGGGCACGGTTGGTCTCCTCCAGGGCCTGCTCGCGCTGCACGCGTTCGGTCACGTCGCGCTTGACCGCGACGTGATGGGTGACATCGCCCGACTCGTTGCACACCGGCGCGAGCGTGGTATCGAGGTAGACCAGGTCGCCACGGGTGTTGCGCGAGATCAGCCGCCCCGACCAGACGCGGCCCGCCGACAGCGTGCGATCGATCTCCTTGAAGAACTCCGGCGGATGGACGCCGCTGCGCACCAGCTGGGCTGGCGTCTTGCCTTCGGCTTCGCTGGGTTTCAGCCCGAGCACGCGCGTATACGCGGGGTTGACGTACTGCAGCACGGCGGAGGTGTTGCCGAGCTCGATGATGTCGCCCGCGTACTCGACCGCGCGCGCCAGGAGGTGCACCCGGTAGCCCGGCACCTCCAGCGCCGTCAGCCGCGCCAGGCGCCCGCGCAGCTCTCCGCGCCGCCAATCGGACATCACGAAGTCGGCGATCGCGCAGTGCGGATAGTCGAGCTCCTCGGCGTCGATCACGGCCAGGACCGCGAGCTTGACGCGCGCCTTCGCCAGTTCGTCCGCGGGCTGCGCGTGCCGCACGATCACCACGCCGCGACCGGGCGGCTCCGCCGGGTTGAACGGTATCGCACGGTAGTTCGTGTTCTCGAGCTCGGCAGCCACTCGCTCGAGCAGCTCCCCCTCCACCCACACCCTCGTTGCTTGCATGATTCAGGATATAACATCGCTCGCCTGCGCGCCGGCTCGGAGTGAAACGATGTTCGCCGACAGGAGTGGGTGAGTGTGAGCCCGCGGGCGCAGGCGCAGAGACGCGCGCCGCTGCCCTCGTCACTCGCGCCTGCATCGGCGCCCAATTCCGTAGCGTTATGCCTCCAGCGCGCGAGCCGTTAGCTTGGCTGCGCCGGCTCTCGAGCGGCGTGCAACACCAGGGTTTTAGAGTGGGTGCGCCGAGGCGTGCACGAGGAGTCGAGTCGACATGCTGAGATTGGAACGCTGTTTGGGGTTCGCGGCAGCAGCCGTCGGGCTGTGGGGTGTGGTCACGGGCTGCGGCAGCGACGGCGGCAGCAAGGCCAGTAGCTTCAGCGGCATCACGGAGGAGATCTCCAAGCCGACCGGCACCGTGGACGAGGCCTCCGTGGCCAAGATCGGTGAGAAGTTCGAAGCGGCTTCCAAAACGCCGGCGATGGGTGTCCGCGACGACGACCAGACCGCCGCCAGCGGCTCGGCCACCGCGACGCGCGACTGCCCCTCCGGCGGCTCGGCTACCGTCACCGGTAACGCGAATGAATCGAACGGCCGCGTAACGCTGAAGTACAATCACTGCTGCTACTCCGAGGGCTGCTGTGCCGACGGCAGCGGGACTGTCTACTACTCGTCCGCGCAGAGCTCGTCCTTCACGTACTGCGCCAACTACGACATGGATAGCACCTGCGCGGGTACCAGCCTGTCCATCGAGTACTCGGGCTGCTTGAGCGCGAGCGGGATGGTGCTCTTGATCGATGTGGACGGCGAGAGCTATGCCGTCACCGGCTCGCGCTCGAACGGCTCGGGCACGCTCGAGATCACGGGCGCGAACGGCAAGTGGACCTGCACGTTCAGCTCCGGTAGCGGCAGCTGCTCGGGCCCGGGCGGTAACTTCTCCTTCAGCAAGAGTTGATGGTTCGCTGGGCCGCCTTGCTGGGCGGTCTGGTCGCGCTCGGGGTTCCGGGGTCTGCGCGGGCGTTCGTGGTCGACACCCGCGCAGACGAGCGCTGCCGTGCTGCGCCGGACGACGCCGCGCCGGACGACCCCGTCTGCGGCGCGCGGCAGAGCACGACGGGGGCCCTGCTGGCAGACGAGCTCGACTTGCTCCAGGGCCCCGGCTTCGTGCTGGTGCGCGGCGGGCTGGCGGTCGCCGAGGCGGCGTGCTCCGCGCAGCCCATCGCCACGGCGGTGCTGTCCGACACGGTGCAGCGCGTGGAACGCGCGCTGGGCGTTGAGGCGCCGCTCGCCATCGTGCTGTCCAGCACCCCACCGAGTTGCAACTCCATCTATTACGCGCCGCTCGCCAACGACGTGCGCGGCATCGGCTACGGCCACGACGACGGGCGCGAGCTGTTCGATGATACCCCCGACAGCGGTCTGGAGGGCGTCGCGTTCCTCAATGATTGGCCCTACTGGCGCGCGCACGCGGAGGAGTTCGAGAGCGCGTTCCACCACGAGGTTGCGCACCGCTGGGGCGCGCGCGTGCAGGCGCGGATCGACGGCGCGGCATCGAACGAGCTGCTCGGGCGCGGGCTCGCGCACTGGTCGTACTTTCTCGATACGCGCGGCTCGCCCCACGAAGGCAACGTCTGGGTCGCCGACGCGATCGGGCAGCACAGCGAGACGCCGCCCCACGGCAGCCAATTTTCCCCGCTCGACCTGTACCTGATGGGGGTCGGCTTGCCCGAAGAGGTGGCGCCGTTTCAGCTCTTGCGCGAGCCGGTGGCGCCGGGGCTCGATTGTCGGGGGCAGCCGGTGAGCGCCGCATCGCCCCCGCAAACGTGCGCATCGCTCGAGGCGAGCGGGCAGCCCGCGCGCATCGCGATCGACGACATTCTGGCGGTGGAGGGGCCGCGACAACCCCCGGCGAGCCACGCGGCGCGCAGCCTGAGCGCGCTGGTGATCGTGCTCGACGGCACGCCGGCGCCCTTCGACGCGGCCACCTGCCGCGAGTTTTCTGCAGTGCTCGGGCAGCGTTTCGCCGACTTCCGTGCCGCGACCGCCGATCGCTTGCAGCTCCAGCCGGCGCTCGCGGGGCAGGGCGACTGCGATGAGACGGCGTGGGCGCCGCCGGCGCCAGCAGCTCCCGCCAGCTCCGCGTCGGGGGGGTGCAGCCTCTCGGTGCGGCGGCCGGTTGGCGCTGGCGAGGGCTCTGCTCTGCCGCTGCTCGGGCTGCTGGGGCTCGCGATTGGCGCTTCAAAAGCGCGCAGGGCGCGCCTACAGTCGCCGCCATGATCAAAGTTGGTGATTCGCTGCCCGATGCGACCCTGTACGAAAGCGTGGAGTTTGGTGAGGCCTGCCCGCTCGCGCCGCAGAAGCTGAGCGCCGCCGAGCTCGCGCGCGGCAAGAAGATCGTGGCCTTCGGTCTGCCGGGCGCGTTCACTCCCACCTGTTCCGCCAAGCACGTGCCGGGCTACGTGCAACACCTGGACGAGCTGAAGCGCAAGGGCGTGGACGAGGTCTGGTGCATCGCCGTGAACGACGGCTTCGTGATGGCCGCCTGGGGCAAGCAGCTCGGGGCGTTCGGCAAGATCCGCATGCTGGGCGACGGCAGCGCGGAGCTCGCGAAGAAGCTCGGCCTCGACACGGAGATCCCGGGCATGGGCACGCGCTCGCGGCGCTTCTCGCTGCTGATCGACAAGGGCGTGGTCCAGCAGGTGAACGTCGAGGAGTCGGGTAAATTCGTGGTCTCGAATGCCGAGACCATGCTGACTCAGCTCGGCTGAGCACTGGGGCTGGAGCGCGCCGGCTCGCGTGGAGCGTCTGGATGCCACGGGCTATCTCGCGCCCGAGGAGCGGGTGGAGCGACTCACGTCGAGTCTGGCGCGCGTACGAGCCGTGCACGGCCGGCTGGTGATTGCCGAGGGGCCGCCACAGCCGTGCCCCTGGGCGCAGAACGTGTGGCTCGAACCCTACCGGCTGCAGGTGAAGTCGATCCGCGACGCCGTCGCGCAGCTGTGCGTCCTGCAGCGCAACTGGTGGCCCTACTCGTTTCAGCTGCACCGGCGCAGCGAGCTGACGAAGGCGCAGCTGCCCTTCGTCGCTGCCAAGCCGCTGGAGTTTCCGGTGCCCGCGCCCGGGGCCGCGCTGGGTTCCTTCTGCTGGCTGGATAACGAGACGCTGCTCTGCTCGCCCAGTTGCAGCAGCCCATTTCCGAATGGTGAGCCGCGCTTCGTCGAGTTCAACGAACGCCAGGGGCCGCCCAGCCGTGCCTATCTCAAGCTGTTCGAAGCCCTCACCCTGCTCCGCGCACACCCGGGCGCGGGTGATCGCTGCCTGGAGATCGGCGCCAGCCCGGGAGGTTGGACCTGGGTGCTCGGTACGCTGGGCGCGCGAGTGCTCGCCGTGGATCGCGCGCCGCTGGCTGCCAATGTGGCCCGGATGACCAATGTCGAGGCGCGCCTCGGCAACGCCTTCGCCGCGACGCCCGAGCGCATCGGCCCCGTCGAGTGGCTGTTTTCCGATGTGATCTGCTATCCGGAAAAACTGTATGACTACGTGCGCCTCTGGCTCGACTCCGGCAGCTGTCGCAAGTTCGTGTGCACGCTAAAGTTTCAGGGCGAAGGGCATTATGACGCGATCGAGCGCTTTGCCGCGCTGCCGGGGAGCCGCCTGGTGCACCTGTTCCACAATCGGCACGAGCTCACCTGGATGCGCGGGCCGGATGCCGGCTGAGAGTCAGGTCTCGCCTGGACATGCGGGGGAACGCCGCTCAGTGGACCCAGCCCCACTCCGGGGCTAGGTTAGCTGAGTCATGGATTCCACCCCGGAGACGTCCGCGCCCGCTGCCGATGGTAAACCTTCCCTGAAGCAGCGCTTCAAGACGCTGATCGCGGAATCAGGCGCGATCGTGCTCTGGGTCTACTTCGGGATCTTCGGGCTGGTGCTGGTGAGCACGGCCACGGCGCTCAAGATGGGCGTGAAGCTGGACGGAGTGGCGGGGGCCGCCGGGATCTGGGGCGCAGCATATCTGTTCACCAAGCTCACCCAACCGCTGCGCATCGCGGCCACGCTCGCGATCACGCCCGCCGTGGCGACGCTGCTGCGCCGCTTCCGCAGGCCGCCGGAGCTGGCAATGGTCGAGTCCGATGGCGCGCCGTCAGCGACCGGGCGGCAGGGCCAGGAGTGACAGCCGGCGGTTGGACGCCGCCTTCGGATTGCTGGGATCGAGCGGTGCGCTAGCGCCGTGGGCGAACACGCCCACCAGCTTGTCCTCCGGGAAGCCGTTGAGCTCCAGGATGCGCCGCGCCTGATCGGCGCGCTCGAACGAGAGCGACCAGTTGCTGCGCTTCGACCCGGGCGGGAAGGGGCGCGCGTCCGTGTGGCCCTGGATGCGGATGCGGTAGCCGATGCGCGTGAGCATCGGGGTGATGCCCTCCAGCACCTTGATCAGCGGCGGCTTCAACTCGGAGGAAGAGAGGTCGAAGAGCAGGTCATTGCTGTTGTCCGTGAAGGCGATCAGCACGCCGTCCGGCGTCACCGACACCTGCACGGCGTCCTTCATGCCCTTCAGATCGGCGTTCTCCGCCATGACACCCTGGAGTACCTGGGTGATGGCCTCGGCGTTGAGCTGCAGGCTCGACTCCATGGCGTCGGGCTGCACGTCGACGAAGCCCTTGTCGAGCATGCCGGAGCCGCCTTCCAGGATCGAGGGCGCACCGGAGAACACGCCCGTGCGAAAGTAGGCCGAGAGCTCTTTCTGCAGCTCCTCGTCAGTCTGCGCGAGCAGCCACAGCACGATGAAGAGCGCCATCATGGCCGTCACGAAGTCGGCGTAGGCCACCTTCCAGGCGCCGCCGTGGCCGCCGCCATGGCCCTTGCCCTTCTTCTTGATGATGATGACGTTCGGGGCGTTCATGGCGATCTTGCCTGCGTCTCGGCTGCGTCAGCTCCGGCGGGGCGTCTGCCTCAGCCCTTGGCCGCTGCCAGTAGCTTGGGCATGTCCTTGGAGGTCGGCCGTTCGTCGCTGAAGATGATCCGGCGCGCGAACTCCACCGAGAGCTCGGGGGCGTTGCCGCGCGCGGCGCACAGCACGCCCTCGCGAATGGCGATCAAGAAGCGCGTCTCTGCCTGGCCTTGCAGCTCGATGCTGGTCGCGATGGGCGCCATGACGCCGTAACAGAGCAGAATGCCGAGGAACGTGCCGACGAGCGCCGCCGCCACGTGATGGCCGATCACCTCGGGGCCGCCGTCCATATGGCCCATCGTGATCACGATGCCGAGCACGGCCGCCACGATGCCCAGGCCGGGCAGAGCGTCGCCCGTGGTCTTGAGCAGAGCGATGGGCTGGTGCTCTTCCTCGTGCAGCGTCTCCAGCTCCGCGTCGAACAGCAGCGAGAGCTCTGACACACTGCAGCCGTCCACCAGCTGCCGCAGTCCGTCACACAGGAACGTCATCGCGTGGTGGCGGTGCGTGACCGCCGGGTACTTCTTGAACAGCGGGCTCTCGGCGGGGTTCTCGAGGTGAGACTCGAGCGCCAGCATGCCCTCGCGCCGCGTCAGCTGGAAAACGCCATACAGCAGCTGGAGCAGCGCTTCGTAGTCCTTGGCGGTCGGGATGTGATTTTGAAAGCCCTTCTTGAACGCGGCCGAGACGCGCTTCATGATCTTGCCGGGGGCTGAAATGACGAGCGTGCCGAACGCTGCGCCGCCGATCACGACCAGCTCGTTGGGCTGGATCAGAACCGGAAAGGGGCCGCCCGACATCGCGAAGCCGCCGAGTACCGCGCCAATCACGACGACGAGGCCAATGATCGTGGACATGTATTCGGAAGGGACGGCATGCCGGATCGAACCTGTAACAAACAGGCTCGAGCGGTCCGTAGGGGTGAGGGGCCGCGCTGTGGTTGCGTGTGGGCGGCTGCTGCGGCTATGAGTCCCCTGGACCAGGAGAGAGCATCGTGAAGTACAAGCTGACCTATTTTGATTTCTCGGGGAGCCGCGGCGAAGAGTGCAGGCTCGCGTTGCACGTGGCGGGCGTCGAGTTTGAAGACAACCGCATCTCGCGCGAGGCGTGGCAGGTGCTGAAGCCGAACACACCCTACGGCGCCGTGCCGATCCTGGAGACGCCCGGCAAGCCGGCGCTGGCCCAGTCCAACGCGATCCTCGCCTACGTGGGCCGCAGCTACGGCCTGCACCCGAGTGACCCCTGGGAGGCCGCGCGCCACGAGGCCATCTTGGTGGCGGTCGAGGAGTTGCGCGCCGCGATCGGCCCCTCCGGCAAACTCAGCGATCCAGAGGAGAAGAGGAAGGCGCGCGAGGAGCTCGCGAGCGGCTACTTGCAGACCTGGGGCCGTAACCTCGATCAGCAGATCCAGGGCCCCTTCGTCGCCGGCGAGCGCATCCAGGTGGCGGACATCAAGCTGTTCCAGATCGTGTCGTCCTTCAAGTCGGGCGTGCTCGATCACATCCCCGTCACCGTCTTCAGGGCGTTCCCGAAGCTGGAGGGCGTGTACGAGGCAGTGGGCAGGCACCCCAAGATCGTCGACTGGCGCTCGCGCCATTGAGGCCAGCGCCGCTCCGCGCGAGAGGGGGGGAATTCGCCGCATGCCGGCGGGTCGGCGCTCTGGTCCTTCGGGAATGCAAAAAAGCTCACCCAGATGCGAGCTGGCCTCACATCTGGGTGAACTGACCGCCAGAGGGCAGAAGCCTCAGTTGTTCGAGCTGCTACCGCTGTCGGTGGCCGCATCCGTCGCGGCGTCCGAGCCCGCATCGACCGCGGGCGCACCCGCCGAACCTGCGCTACCGGCCTCGCCAGCTTGGCCGCCCGCGCCGGCGCCGCCCATTTCGCCGGCTCCGGCACTGCCCGCCGTCGAGCTCGCTCCGGCGCTGCCGCCGCCGCTCCCACCGCTGCCTCCCCCGCCCGGGACCGGAGTGACCGTGTCGTCATCCCCGCAAGCGACATAAGAGAAGCAGCTCAGCGCTGCGACCACGAGTATCAAAGGACCACGGGAAGAGCGTTTCGCCATACACACCTATCCTTGCAAAGAGGGTCCAGTCCGTTCTGTTGCCAATTCTGACGCCAGTCGCGTTGCGAGAGCATTTCGCGTGCCAAGGTCTCGTGCACGGCATTGTCTGCCGTAAGAAGCACTTGCAGCCTCCGCCAGCGTTCGCCGACGTGACGCTGCGCGCGCTGTTGCCAACAAAGGGTGCTACCCGCCGGTAACATCGCGAGCCAGCGCTGCTGCACGCGACAACCCGTGCAGGCCAGTACGAGCGGTCCGGAATGGAAGGGCATGTTCTGTGCTGGCCGAAAGAGCATGCTGATTTCAGGGGGAGCACAATGAGCGCGAGCGCGTATCAATCATCGACCGAGCAGGTCGTGGAGAGCCTGCAGTCGCATGCAGAACGCGGCCTGAGCGCGGCAGAAGCCCGGGCCCGGCTGGCGCGGGATGGCAAGAACGAGCTCATCGCCGAGCAGCCGACTCCGGCCTGGAAGAAATTCCTGGCTCAGCTGCGCGACCCGCTGGTGCTGTTGCTGCTCGTCGCGACCGCGGTCTCGGCGGCGCTCTGGCTGTACGAGCACGGCTCCGGGCTGCCGTACGAGGCGCTCGTCATCCTGTGTGTCGTGCTGCTGAACGCAGTGATGGGCTACCTGCAAGGCGCCCGCGCGGAGCGGGCGCTGGCGGCGTTGCGCCAGCTCGGAGCTGCCCATGCGCGCGTGATCCGCGATGGAGAGCTGCAGAGCATCCCTGCCGCCGAGGTCGTGTGCGGTGACCTGATCCGCGTGGAGAGCGGCGATACCATCCCCGCCGACGCGCGCCTGCTGAGCGCGATCGCGCTGCAGACGGCGGAGGCGGGATTGACCGGCGAGAGCCTGCCCGTCGCCAAGGATACGTCGCCCATCGCCGGCGAGGTCGCGCTCGGCGATCGCAGCAACATGTTGTTCAGCGGCACGTCCGCCAGCTACGGTCGCGGTACGGCGCTGGTCGTGGCCACGGGCATGCAGACCCAGATGGGCCTGATCGCCGGCGCGCTGAAGTCGGCGCCGGTGCCGGCCACGCCGCTGCAGAAGGAGCTGGAGCGCGTCGGCAAGTGGCTCGGGGCGGGCGTGCTGGTGATCGCCACGGTGATGATCCTGACGATCGTGATCGTCGAAGACGTGCACGGCGTCTTCGCGCTCTTCGACGTGCTGATGCTGGGCGTGGCGCTGGCCGTCGCGGCGGTGCCAGAGGGCTTGCCCGCAGTCGTGACGGCGGTGCTGTCGATGGGGGTGCAGCGCATGGCCCGGCGCAACGCCATCGTGCGGCGGCTCTCGGCGGTGGAGACGCTCGGCTCGGCCAGCGTGATCGCCTCGGACAAGACAGGAACCCTCACTCGCAACGAGATGACCGTGCGCGCTGTGGTGACCGTCAGCGGTCGCGTGAATTTTGCCGGTACCGGCTACCAACCTGACGGCGAAATCACTCGCGCGGGGGGCGGCGCGATCGATGGCGGCCTGCGCTCCGAGCTGGAATGTGCGCTGGCCGTCGCGGATCGGGCCAACGATGCCGTCCTGCAGCAGCACGACGGCGTGTGGACGGTACTGGGCGATCCGACCGAGGGCGCGCTGCTGGTCGCCGCGCAAAAGGCGGGGCTCGAGCCGGAGGCTCTCGCGCGGCGCTTCGAACGCGTGGGCGAAGTGCCGTTCTCCTCCGAGCGCAAGCTGATGAGCACGGTGCACTCGGACAGCGAGCAGGAGCGCTGGCTGGTGTTCAGCAAGGGCGCGCCCGACGTGTTGCTCGCGCGCTGCTCGGAGGAGCGCATCGGTGCGGGCACCCGCCCGCTCGGGAGCGAGCGCCGCGCGGAGATCGAGGAGCTCAACCGCGAGCTGGCTCGCCAGGGGTTGCGCACGATCGGCGTCGCCGTGCGCTCCCGCCCCGAGCCGGCCCCGCGCGAGGATCAGATCGACGCCGGCATCGAGCAGAGCCTGGCCTTTGCGGGCCTGATCGGCATGATCGACCCACCCCGGGCGGAGGTGCAGCAGGCGGTGGCGCGAGCCAGGGCAGCGGGCATTCGCCCGCTGATGATCACCGGCGACCATCCGATCACCGCCGGCGTGATCGCCGCGGAACTCGGCATCAGCGGAAACCGCGCGCTCAGCGGAGCGGAGCTGGACCAGCTGTCGGACGAAGCGCTGCTGCGCGAGGTGCAGCGCGTCTCCGTCTACGCGCGCGTGAATCCCGGGCACAAGCTGCGCATCGTACAAGCGCTGCAACAGACTGGCGCCATCGTGGCGATGACCGGGGATGGCGTGAACGACGCGCCCGCGCTGCGCACGGCGGACATCGGCGTGGCCATGGGCATCACCGGCACCGACGTGTCGAAGGAGGCCGCCGACATCGTGCTCGCAGACGATAACTTTGCTTCGATCGTGGCGGCCGTCGAGGAGGGCAGGGCCATCTTCGCCAATATTCGCAAGTTTCTGCGCTACCTGCTCTCGTCCAATCTGGGCGAGGTACTGACCATGTTCCTCGGCGTGTTGCTCGCAAAGCCTCTCGGCCTGCCCATGACGGACCGCGGCGCGCTGATGCCGCTGCTCGCGACGCAGCTGCTCTGGATCAACCTGGTGACGGACGGTGCGCCCGCGCTCGCGCTGGGCATGGATCCGCCGGACGAGCGCGTGATGAGCGAGCCGCCACGCCCCGCGGGTGAGCCCGTGATCACGCTGCGCATGTGGCTCGGGATCGGGTTCGTCGGCGTCGTCACGGCGCTGGGGACGCTGCTGGTGCTGGACGCCAGCTTGCCGGGCGGCATGCTGCCGGGCAGCGGAGACGGCCGCTACGCGCAGACCATGGCCTTCACCACCGTGGTCTTCTTCTCGTTGTTCACCGTCTTCAACGCGCGCTCCGACGAGCAGAGCGCATTTCGCGGCCTGCGCGCCAATCGCTGGCTCTGGGCAGCCGTGCTGCTGTCCTTGGTGTTGCAGATCGGAGTGGTGTACCTGCCCTTCCTGCAGGTCGCCTTCAACACCGTGCCGCTGAGCGGGTCCGACTGGCTGCGCTGCGCGGCCGTGGGCAGCTCCGTGCTCGTGCTGCGCGAGCTGAGCAAGCTGGTGACGCGTGCCCGCGATGCCCGGGAGCAACGACGGCCCGAGCATGGGGAAAAGCGGGCGCTACAGCGCCCCGAGCGTCGCGTAGCCCACTGAGCGCCGTCCGCACGGTGGGGGCTCCTGGAGCCTGCCAGGGCGGTACAGCGCCGAGCTCATCAGCCCGCCCGCATCAACCGAGCCGGCGCGCCGCCGCCTGAGCCTTCAGGCACAGCTCCGCGGCCTTGAAGGCGTGGGCCTGGGTCATGGCCTTCTCGGTCCGGTTCAGGCAATCCAGGATCAGCTCGCCGAAGTAACGGAAGCCGACTTTGCCTTCGACGTCGAAGTGGTGCTCGCCCTCCGCATCGACCAGGTAGACGTGATTGCCGGTCTTGTCGCGGGCCACGTCGACGTACTTGCGCAGCTCGATGGTGCCCTTTTCTCCCAGGATCATCAGCCGCCCGTCGCCCCAGGTGCTCAGGCCCTTGGGGGTGAACCAGTCGACCCGGATGTAGTTTGTGGCGCCGTTGTCGCCGAGCAGCGAAGCCTCTCCGAAATCCTCGAAGCGCGGGTGGTCGCGGTGCGCGTAGTTGGCGATGGCGGCGTGCATCACCGTCGCGTCCTGAGCGCCACTGTAGGTCAGGAACTGCTCGAACTGATGCGAGCCGATGTCGCACAGGATGCCGCCGAACTGATCGGGATCATAGAACCAGGCGGGCCGCCCCTGGCCCTCGCGATGAGGCCCCAGGCCGAGCACCTGGAGCACGCGTCCCACGGCACCGCGCGCCACCAGGTCGGTCGCGAACATGGCCGACTCGTTGTGCAGGCGCTCGCTGTAATAGACCATGAACTTCTTGCCCGTGGCGGCGGCCACGCGCCGGGCGTCCTCGAGCTGCGCGAGCGTGGTGAACGGCGGCTTGTCCGTGAAGTAGTCCTTGCCCGCCTGCATGACGCGGCAGCCGATCGGGCCGCGCTGGCTCGGCACGGCGGCGGTCGCCACCAGCTTCACACGGGGATCAGCCAGAATGGCGTCGAGCGACTCGGCGACCTTGGTGCCCGGAAACTTGGCAACGAAGGTCGCGACCTTCGCCGGATCGGGATCGTACACCCACTCCAGCGTGGCGCCCGCCTCCGTCAGCCCATTGCACTGGCCGTTGATGTGCCCGTGATCGAGGTGGGCAGCGGCGAACACGAACTCGCCGGGCTTCACCACCGGGCTCGGCTTGCCCTGGGGCGCGTAGCTCTGTCCGTCGGCTTTCTGGAAAGCCGAGGGCTGGGCTCCCGCGGTCTTTGCTTCGGCCGACGTCTGAGCGGAAGCAGAAGGTTGTGAGCGACAGGCGAGCAGCGCGCCCGCGCCCGCGGCACCGAGCGAGAGCGTCTGCAGGAACCGTCGCCGGTCGGAAGGGGGAGGATGCATGAGGTACTGTCTCATTCGGGGAGCGGCTGCTCCCGGGTCTCTGGCAGAAAGGGCAGGGCGATCAGGCCGGCGAGCAAGAGCAGGCTCACCCATTGCCCCGCGCTGCGGAACGCTTCGATGTTGCCGCCGAGGCTGGCCGTGATGCGACTGATGGTGAAGGGCGCCGTCGCCGCCACGATGCGCCCGCCGTTATAACAAAAGCTGGTCCCCGTGCTGCGCCAGCGGGTGGGGAAGAGCTCCGGCAGATAGATGGCGTACACGGAGTACACCCCCATCTGACCCAGGCCCATGAGCGGCAGCATCCAGTAGATCTGGCTGAACTCGCGCAGCCCGCGAAAGACCAGCAGCGTGGTCGCGAACGAGAGCAGCAGCGCTCCGCACAGCGCCGGCCTCCGCCCCCAGGCCTCGGCCACCCAGGCGCACAGCATCATGCCGATGAACCCGCCGACGTTTTGCAGCAGCAGCCCGGTCGAACGCCAGAATGCCTGTTCGCTGGCCAGCGCGCTCGCAGACAGACCGCTCTGACCGAGGTGCAGGTCGACGATGCTGCCGACGATGCGCGGATGAAAGTTGCCGATGCCCCAGTAGCCGACGATACCGGCGCTGCAGGCGAGCAGCCCGAACCAGGCGTGCCGCGACCACGGCGCCTGGCCGAGCAACGCGCGATAGGAGCCCGCCTGGCTGTGGGCAGGGCTCTCGCTGCGAGCGCGCAGCCAGGCCGCAGGCTCGGGCACGCGCCGCAGCAGCGGCACGCAAGCCAGCGCCGGCAGCGCTCCCACCACGAAGATCGCCTGCCAGGGGCGCAGCCCGAAGGGCAGCAGTTGCCGTGCACCGAGCGAGCCGATGCCCATGCCGATCAGACCAGCGAGCACGTTGCCCCAGGTCGAGAGCGACTGAAACAGGCCCAGCGCCGGCGCGCGCGCGCGCGCTGCCAGCGTATCCGCGACCAGAGCCACAGCCAGCCCGAACACCCCGCCCACGCCGCAACCGGTCAGGAAGCGAAACACGCAGAACTGAAAGAACGTCGCCGCGAACGCGCCGACCCCCGTGAACACCGAATAGAGCAACACGCACCAGGACAGGATGCGCGCGCGGCCGTGGCGGTCCCCGAGTGCGCCGAAGAACAGCCCGCCGGCAGCCCAGCCCAGCAAGAACACGGACGTCGTATAGGGTGCGTAGATGGTCGAGAGCGCGCGATCGCCCAGCAGCTGATCGCTCGCCGCATCGCGCGCCAGATTGAAGAACTGCGAGTCGAGGCAGTCGAAGAACCACGCCAGCGACGCGACGCCGAACACGAACCAGTGCTGAGGGCTCAGCGTGCGCCACCAGCTGGCAGCTGGTTCCGCGCTCGAGCCCGCGCCGAGGGCGTCGTTCGTCTCGGCGGTCGAGCTCACAAGCGCACCGCCACGCCGCGCCGGGCTGATTCGTAGATGGCGTGGATCAACGCCACCGCCTTGCGCCCCTCGCGCCCGTCGACGATCGGCGCGCGATCCTCGCGCACGGCAGCGACGAAGTCCCCGATCTGCCGCAGGTGACCGGCGAGCGAGATGCTGCCGGCGGAGCCTGCACCGGAGCCGAGCGCATCGTCCCGCGGGGCGGCGCGGACGGCCTCATCCTCGGGCTCCGAGCGGCTGAAGTCCCAGCGCGCGACGTGATCGTCCTCGAGGCAGATGGAGCCGTGCTCGCCGCACAGCTCGATGCGGCGCGACCAGCCGGGGAAGGCGGCGGTCGTGGCCTCGATGCAGCCGAGCGCGCCGCACGGAAACGTGAGGCTCGCCACGGCCGTGTCGTCCGCCTGGATCGCGGTATGCACACGCCGGGTCATGCGCCCGCTCACTTCGATCGGCAGCCCGGCAAACCACTGCAACAGATCGACGCCGTGGATGGCCTGATTCATCAGCGCGCCACCACCGTCGAGGTCCCAGGTGCCCTTCCACGGCGTCTCGTAGTAGGCCGCCGTGCGCTGCCATTTCACGTATGCGCTGGCCAGCACGAGGCGACCCAGGCGCCCGCGCTCGAGCGCGCCCTTGACGCGCACGGCTCCGGCACCGAAGCGATTCTGGAAGATGGTGCCGAGCTTCACTCCGCGCGCGGCCGCCGCTTCAATCAGCTCGTCCGCGCGAGCTGGTGTGGCTTCGAGCGGCTTCTCCACGAGCACGTGCCGCCCCGCGCGCATGGCGCTGAGCGCCGGATCGCGGTGAGCGCCGCTCGGCGTGGTCACGGTGAGCACCTGCACGTCGGGATGACGCAACATTGCGTCCACCGTCTCGGTGACCTCCGGGATCGCGTGCTGCTCGGCGAAGGCACGGCCTTTGGCGGGAGAGCGACTCACGACGCCGATCAGGCGTGCGCCGGGCGTCTCCCGGATGGCGCGGGCATGATAGCCGGCGATCATGCCGGTACCGACGATGGCAAAGCCGAGTGCTGAGGACATGGACAGAGGAGCCGTCACGCCTTGGCGGGCTTGCGCTTCAACGAGCGGAGCGCACCGTAGGGAGCGCGCTCGGGGCGGGAGAGCATGGCGTTGGCCTCCGCGTCGCGCAGGAAGCTCTCCGACTTGGGATCCCAGGTGAGAGGACGGCCGAGCTTCATCGCGATCCAGCTCACGATGCAAGCGCTTCCGCTGCGGTGTGCGACCGCTGCCGGTGCGATCGGCTGCTTGCGCGAGCGCACGGCCTCCAGCCAGTTGGCGTGGTGTTCTGCGCTGTGGGGTAGCTCGATTTTCAAGCCGTTCGGGTCGAGCAGGCGCGGGTCGCTCGCCTCGAGCGCCGGCAGCGGCTTGCCCGGCGTCTTGCCGTCGCCAATCGCTGCCTGGCCTTCGCGCGTCACCCAGATCCAGCCCGCCTCGCCGATGAACTTCAGTCCGTTCTCGTGCTTGTCGGAGACGCTGACCTGAACGCCGCCCGGATAGGTCAGGCGGATGTCGTAGGCGCCGTGCACGTTCCAGACCTTGTTGCTCGGAAACTCGCCGCGCCCTTCCACCGCCGTCGGACCGCTCAGCTCGCAGTCGAGCGCCCAGTGCAGGCTGTCGAAGTGGTGGGAACCCCAGCCGGTGATCATGCCCAGGCAATAGGCTTCGTTGCGCAGCCAACCCGGGCGGCTGAAGTCACTCTGGGGATGCACCCGCGCCTCGGTGTAGGGCGCGAGCGCCGTGCTGCCGAGCCAGGCGTCGTAGTTCAAGTTGCTGGGCACCGCTGCGGGCGGGGGGTCGGGCTGCGTGGGATCGATGGGCAGACCGATCTCCACCCGCACAACCTTGCCGATGCGCCCCGAGCGCACCAGCTCGGCTGCGCGCCGAAACTGCTGCATCGAGCGCTGCTGGCTACCGATCTGCATGATGCGCCCGCTCTTCGCCACCGCATCACGCACCGCCACACCCTCCGCGTGCGTCATCGTGAACGGCTTTTGCAGGTACACGTCCTTGCCCGCGCGCACCGCCGCCAGCGCGAGCTGCGCGTGCCAGTGATCGGGCGTGCTGATCACCACGGCGTCCAGATCCGGATGCGCGAGCAGCTCGCGGTAGTCCTGAAAGACCGCGACCTTCGGCGCCGGCCGCTGCTTGGTCTGGTACGTCTGCTCCACCAGCTCACGGCCCTGCGCCGCGCGCTTGGTGTCGAGGTCGCAAACGGCCACCGTGTCGGCGAGATCCGAGTTCAGCACGCTGGGCATGTCGTGCACGCGCGCGATGCGCCCGCAGCCGATCTGGCCGACGCGCAGCCGATTGCTCGGTGCCTCCTTGCCGAAGACGCGCGAGGGCAAGAACAGGGGCAGGCCCAGGGAGCCCACCAGAGCAGTGGCGGCGGTCACAAAAGTTCTGCGACTCGTCGCGCACCTCGGGCGTGAAGGGTTCATGGTTTACCTTCCTGGATGGAGGATTGCAGTGATGCCGCCCCGGCAGGCAGGCAGGGCACCGTATCATACATCGCGCGCCATCGGGCGTTGCTCGGGCGGCGAGTCCCCGTTATCGATCGCCCATGCCGACTCGTCGCGATCTGCTGCTCCTCGCGAGCGCTCTGTCCCTGGGTATTGCCATCGGCCGCTGGTCGCTCGTCGCCCCCGCGCATGCCGAGGGCTCAGCGGCGAAGGTGCAAGACTCGGCGCTCCTCGACTGGAACGACCTCGAGTCGAAGCCGACGGGCGTGGGCCAGTACCGCGGCGTGATGAAGGCAAAGACTGCCACGCTCGACGAGCTCGAGATGCACGTGACGACGCTCAACCCGGGCCAGATCTCGCATCCGCCGCACAAGCATCCGAACGAGGAGCTGGTGATCATCGGCTCCGGGAAGATCGAAGCCACGTCGAACGGCAAGACGCGCGTGCTCGGCCCGGGCTCGGTGATCTTCAACGCCTCCAACCAGCTGCACGGCGTGAAGAACGTGGGCGATACGCCGGCCACCTATCACGTGATCAACTGGCACACGCCCGCCACGGACGTGCAGGCCAGGCTGGCGGGCGACAAGAAGCCCTAGCGGGACTGCCCCGACATCCGGCGCTGTTGCTCGCCCTGAATCGCCAGATTGATCGCAGCCAGCGACCTGGCGAGCGACCCGCCTTCTCGCTCCGTGCACAGCACACCGTGACGGATCGTCTTCGGTGTCATGCGCCGAGAGCTCATGATCGTCGCCTGGCCCTCGTAGGTCTTGCCGGCGTAGCTGAGGGTGATGTGCACCTGGCTGCCCAGCGCGCAATCGTTGCGCGAGTAGAAGGCGAGACCAGTCGCGCTCAGATCCACCACCTCGCAGCCCGCCTCGTTGTCGACGGTCGCGCGAATGTTCTCACCCAGGCACGACACTCGAAAGCACTGCCGGCTCTCGGACGAGGTCGGCTCCGCGAGCAGCTGAAGCACCAGCACCTGCGGCCGCTCCGCATCCTCGCGCAGCACCCGCGCCAGCTGCTGCATGAACTTGCGCCTCGCCTCGAAGTGGATCATCGCTTCCATGCCGGGCTCGATGGAACAGGGCTCTTCGAGGAGCCGAAGCGTGAGCATCGGGTTTTCGAAGGCGCAGACGGTGGCAGGGCGCAGCACCCGCTTCTTGAGGCGATCCTCCTTCGGCAGCCGGAAGAAAATCTTGTCCTCTGCTTTGAGCATGCCCCTCCCGTAACAAACGGCACGTAGTACGCGCCGCTACAGGTGCGATATCGGGCTACACGTGCATGTCTTCGCCGAGATAGGCGGCGCGCACGCGCGGATCTTCGCGCAGTGAGGCGCTGCTGCCGGACAGGGCGATTTCACCCGTGACCAGCACGTACGCCTGGTGCGCGGTCTCCAGCGCCAGCCGCGTGTTCTGCTCCACCAGCAGGATGGTCAGCCCGCTCTTGGCGATCTCGATGATGCCGTCGAAGATCTGCCGCACCAGCTTGGGGGCCAGGCCCAGGCTCGGCTCGTCGAGCAGCAAGAGCCGGGGCTCGCTCATCAGGGCCCGCCCGATCGCGAGCATCTGCTGCTCGCCGCCGGATAGCGTGCCGCCCGCCTGGGTCATGCGCTCGCCGAGGCGCGGAAACAGTGCGAGCACGCGCTCCATGCGCGCGGCGATGCCCCGAGCGTCGCGTTTGAGGATCGAGCCGAGCTCCAGATTCTCGCGCACCGACATGCCCTGGAAGATCGCGCGGCCCTCCGGCACCAGCGTGACGCCCTGGGCGACGATGCGATGCGTGGGCACGCCCAGCACGTCCTGCCCGAACACGCGCACGCGGCCGCGCACCGACGACAGCAGCCCGACGATCCCCTTCAGCGTGCTGGTCTTGCCCGCGCCGTTCGCCCCGATCAGCGCCACGATCTGCCCGGGTTCGACCCGCAGGGAGATGCCCTTCACGGCGCGGATGCCGCCGTAGGTAACGGACAGCTGCTCGAGCTCCAGCGCCGGGGTGCCGGATGAATTGCCCGATACATCCGCGGAGCTCATGACTCGCTCTGCTCCTCTTGCCCCAGGTAGGCCGCGAGCACCTTGGGATGCGTCTTGATCGCGCTGGGCGGGCCGTCGGCGATCGTCTCGCCGTGGTCCACAACGTGGATGCGCTCGCACACGCTCATCACCAGGCTCATGTTGTGCTCGACCAGCACCACCGTCACCTTCAGCTCGTCGCGCAGCCAGCGGATCTGGGCCTCCAGCTCGCGCGCCTCGTGGCTGTTCATGCCGGCGGCCGGCTCGTCCAGCAGCAAGAGCTTGGGCGAGAGCATCAGGGCGCGCGCGATCTCCAGCCGGCGCTGCGAGCCGTAGGGCAGGCTGCCCGCCATGTCATTGGCCTGCCCGCGCAAGCCCAGCGCCTCCAGCAGCTCGTGCGCGCGGCGGCGCAAGGCGCGCTCGCACTCCGCCTGGCTCGCCGTGCGCAGAATGGTCGCCAGGAGGCCGGCGCTGTGCAAGCGGCGCCCCGAGACCATCACGTTCTGCTCGGCCGTCATGGAGCGAAACAGGCGGATATTCTGGAAGGTACGACCGATGCCGGCGCCGGCGATCTGCGCGGGGCTCCAGCCGGAGATGTCCTTGCCGTCGAACAAGACCCGGCCCTGGTCCGGCCGGTACACGCCGGTCACCACATTGAAGATCGTGGTCTTGCCCGCGCCGTTGGGGCCGATCAGCCCGAAGATCTCGCCCGCTTCGACGCGCAGCTGCACCGCCTTCACGGCGTGCAGGCCGCCGAAAATCTTGTGCACGTGGTCGAGCTCCAGCAGCATCAGCGCGCGGCTCCTGCGCCCGTCGCACCTTTGCCGCGCTGCCAGAGCCCGCGCACCATGCTGGGCAGCTCGCGCGTGCCCAGGATGCCTTCCGGGCGCACCAGCATGATCACGATCAAGAGCAGCGCGTAGAGCACCAGCCGGTATTCGTGCAGGTCACGCATCAGCTCCAGGCTCACCGCCACGAACACGCCACCGAGGGCCGCGCCCGAGACCGAGCCCAGGCCGCCGACGATGATCATCACGATCATGTCGATCGACTTGTCGAACTTGAAGTCCTCGGGACGGATGCCGGCCTGCATGTGCGCGAACAGTCCGCCCGCGATGCCGGCGCCCGCCGCGCTCAAGCTGAAGGCCAGCACCTTGAGCCGCGTGGTGGGCGTGGCCATCGCCTCGGCCGCGATCTCGTCCTCGCGGATCGCCGCCAGCGACCGGCCTGTCTGGGAGAAGGTGACGTTCCAGGTGACGATGATCACGATCACCACCCACAAGAGCACCCAGAACAGATTGGTGTAGGGCGGCAGCCCCGCGGGCGAGTCGCCGAAGTAGCCGGTCGCCGCGCCCAGAAACTGCGCGTTGTTGAACGAGATGCGAATGATCTCGCCGAAGCCCAGCGTCACGATCGCCAGATAGTCGCCGCGCAGCCGCAAGCTAGGCAGCCCAACGCACAGCCCGCTGATCCCCGCCAGGAGCGCTCCGAGCACCAGCGCCAGATTGAAAGTGACGGCATCGGCGAGCGCGCCGCCGCCGAACAGGGCCGCTGCGGCCGGAGCCAGGTGCGTGCCCAGAAACGCCGCGGCGTAGGCCCCGATCGCCATGAAGCCGGCGTGTCCGATCGAGAACTGCCCGGTGGTGCCGTTGATCAGGTTCAGGCTCACCGCCAGGATCACGTTGATGCCGGCGAGCATCAGGATGCGCTGCGCGTACTCGATCAGCACCGCTTCCAGCCCGATGCGCAGCAGCGCGAGCCCGCCGATGATCCCGAGCGCGATCAGCGCGCGCAACGCCCAGCGCGGACGCGCGGGCGGATCGGGGAGGGGAGGAACGGGCGGTGGCGCTGCCGCCGGGCCTGCGTCGCTCATACCTTCTCCTGCCTCACGACGCCGAGCAAGCCCTCGGGTTTGACCAGCAGCATCAGGATCAGGATCACGAAGGTGATGGCGTCCCGGTAGTCCGGAGAGATGTAACCGGCGGTGAGCTGCTCGGCGAGCCCGATCAAGAGCCCGCCGATCAGCGCCCCGGGGATGTTGCCGATGCCGCCCAGCACCGCCGCCACGAAGGCCTTGAGCCCTGTGAGCACGCCCATCAAGGGATTGATGGTGATCTGATCGAGGCCGAACAGAATGCCGCCCGCCGCGGCCAGCGCCGAGCCGATCGCGAACGTGGCACGGATGGTCGCGTTCACGTCGATGCCCATCAGGCGCGCGGCGTCCGCGTTCATCGACAGCGCCCGCATGGCGCGCCCCGTCCAGGTCCGATGCACGAGCAAGTACAGCCCCAGCATCAGCACCATGGCCACTGCGAAGATCGCGAGCTTGATGTTGGTCAAGATCACGCCGCCGACCTCGAAACGCACTTCCGAGAGAATGGCCGGGTAGCGGCGCGGGTTCGGCGAGAACACGAGCATCGCTGCGTTCTGCAGGAACAAGCTGACGCCGATGGCCGTGATCAGCGGGGTGAGACGCGGCGCAGAGCGCACCGGGCGATACGCGAGCGCCTCAATCGTGACGCCCAGCAGCGCCACGCTGCCCATCGCGAAGCACATCACCACGAAGGCCAGCGCCAGCGGAAAGCCGCTGCCCGATGCCTCATAGCCGTTCACGCCGAGCCAGCCCGCCGAGTAGTAGCCGGCGTACGCGCCCACCATGAACACCTCGCCGTGAGCGAAGTTGATCAGCTTCAGGATGCCGTACACCATCGTGTAGCCCAGGGCGATCAGGGCGTAGATCGACCCCAGCGATAGGCCGTTCACAACTTGCTGCAGGAACTCGCTCACTCGACGCTCGATGATCCTGCACACTCGCGGCGCTGTCTAGCGCCGCGGCTCAAGGAGCAACCGTCGCCCGGTACTTCCCCTTGCCGTCCTCGATGGCCACGATCACCGCGCTCTTGTCCGCATCGCGGTTGGCGTTGATGGTGATGGTGCCCGAAACACCCTCGAAGTTCTTCACGTGCGTGAGGGCCTCGCGGATCCCGGCCGGGTCCGTCTTGCCGCTCGCACGGATCGCCTCGAACAGCACGCCGGCGGCGTCGTAGCCCAGCGCCCCGAGGCCGGTCGGCTCCTGGCCGTACTTGGCCTTGAAGTCGCGCACGAAC